>CAIMWS010000529.1 GCA_903845125.1 uncultured Verrucomicrobiota bacterium | reverse complement strand
GCCCGGGCCTTCCGCATGGACAATCCGCTGGTTGATTTTGGCGGGGCCGTTTATCAGCCTGGGGAGCCGGTGAATCTATGCTATGACACTTTCGGCCCGCCCTTCGCCATGGTCCGCGGCTTGTTCGAGTATATTTACCTGGCGGATGGCCTGGTTCTCAAACCTCACATCCCCACAGGAATTTCAAAGCTGGAGCAACATTTTCCGGTCCGCTTCGGGTCCAAGCAAGTCTATCTCGCGGCAGCTGGCAACGGCCCGATCACGGCCGTGACGATGAACGGGCAGGTTTGGAATGACTTCGGCCAGAACTCCATTAATTTGCCATTCGCGCAAACCCCCGCCACGGCGGTTGTATCGATCGGCATGGGGGGCAATCCGCCGCCATCCTTCACGCCCAGAATACCCGATGCCAGCCAACCGCCGGCGGTTGAACTGGCCAAAATCCCTTTCTTGGAGAGTCTTTTTCCAATCTTATCCCCTAATGAACTCCCAGTGCGGATCGGGGCGGACAGCGATGGCGGCAGCCGCTTCCGAGGCCAGATCGCCCGGGCTCGCATTTATAACCGGGCCTTGACTGCCTCTGAAGTTGTTGAATCCTCCACCGCGGTCCGACCCGCCTCCAGCCAGGGTTTGGTGGCGGATTGGCGCCTGGACAGCACAGACGGCAAGGTTTTTGAAAACCAAGCTGGCCAGGGTTTATCCGCCCGTGCAACCGGCCAGGTGGGGTTGACCAATACCCTACATGGGCCGGCGGTGGTTTTAGCGGGAAATGGATTTTTGGAGGCTGCCAATGATCCCCGCTTCAACTTGACCAATAGCTGCACGCTGGAGGCTTGGATCTGCCCGCAAATCCAGGCGCAAGCGGGTGGCCGAATTATTGATAAGAGCAAAGTGGGGAGTTCCAACGGATACTTGCTGGACACCTATCCCGGTAATTCGTTGCGCTTCATCACCGAGTTGGGCGTTTTAAGTTATGATGCCAAGCTCATACCCGGTGTCTGGGCCCATATCGCCGCCACCATCAACCAGGATGGAGCGCTGGCTCTTTACTTGAACGGGCAGCAGGTTGCCGCCCTGCATAAGGAAAAAACCTCCAACCTCGCCAGCTTGGACCAACGGGTGGCAAAAATCCGCCAATTCCGCGCCCGTCTGGCCGAAGCGGGATTGACCGTCTCCTACGAAGCCGCCCACGCGCGACTCGCGTTGGAATACGCCAGGGTCACCGAACGCCGATTCCGGTTGGTGGATGGCGGCGGCCTGGCCAAGTTGCCCGCGCGCTCCCAAGTGGCGGCCGACAAATCCTACTTAAGCACGCTCTCCAAGCTGTGTGAAGGCCTGGAAAAAACCTTGGATTCTTACCGCGAGGCCAAGGACGCCCAGCGCCAGCAAGTTTGGAAATTGTGGCGCGCCGAATAGCCGCAGCGGGCAGCCAGCCCAGCCTTTTAAACCGGAATACCCGCCGCTAAAGCCGGCCGGTTTCATCCTTGCCGGTGGCGGTTTTGCGCGCCGCCAATACCGGCTGGCAGCCGGTTTTTGCTCCGCCGGCTTTCCACTCTCCCAGCGTCATATTCGCGCTGAGTTGGAGTCTGGAATTAGCTTGAATTACCTCCCGAAACCACTATCTTATCTAAGGCGAACTGCTTGGTGCCCACAGGATGGGCTTCGCGCCGCGTTATCGCAGAATTCAATAGGTACTGGCTTGGACAAAACAATCTTGTAACAATGAATAATAACCGCCTGACCCCAAGGAACTCCCGCTGGAGTGCTTTTAAAACTCACAACCTGCTAATCCAATCCGCGCTGTGGGGATTGCTGTGCCTGGTTTTGACCTCCACGAGCCTGTTGGGCGCCAAACCCGGATTCGGAGCAATTTCCCCTGCTTCAGGGGCTACGGGGGTGGAACCGGGCGCCGCTATCTCCATCGTCATCACCAACGCCGATAGCCTGGTGGCGACCCAAACCTTGGCATTGCGCATCAATGGCACCAACGTTACCTCAGCATCCATCATCACCAATGCCCCAGGCGCAGTAGTCATTTACTTTGACCCTCTGCCCTATTGGCCATTTGACACCCAAGTGGCAGTCAGCGTTTCCGGCAACGATAATGCGTCCCCGCCCAATTTAATCACTAATTTCTGGCAGTTCCGCACCATGGGAGTCATTCCGGTGATCCCTGCAGCTTTTGCCAAGCCGGCCGGCTCTGGCAATACCAGGGGCATCAGTGTCCGCACTGCTCAGGCTGGCGCGGGCGATAATACCACAGCTTGGACGGAAGCCCAACTCCGCAATGACAATCCCGTCATCTCCGAAGGATTTGAAAATCCCCAGTTGGTCAACTACCTGGGTTCGGGAGGCGTTGGCAACTTTGGCAATGATAGTCCATTTCCCGGTTTGTTGAATCCCAATTATTTCGCCCTGGAAGCCGTGACCTATCTGCAACTGGCCAGAGGCATTTGCCGGCTGGGAGTCAACAGTGATGACGGCTTTCGGGTCACCACGGGTATTGCCCCTCAGGACACCAGCCTCGTCTTGGGCGAGTTCAATGGGGGCCGGGGAGTCAGCGATACCCTGTTCGATTTCTTTGTAGTCACGAATGGGTTGTATCCAGTGCGCCTGACCTTTGAGGAAGGCGCTGGCGGCTACGCAGTGGAATGGTTCGTGGAGGATCGCACCACCAAAGTGCGCACGCTGGTCAACGACACGAATTCGCCGGTAATCGGATATCGATTTCTGGATCCAGCGATCAACCCCATCACCATTACCCATCCGCCGCAGAACCAGCAGATTACTGAGTGGCGGGCGGCCAGCTTTAGTATCGAGGTGGTTTGCGCGGGAATGACCAATCCCGCTTCCGCCATATACCAATGGAAGACTAATGGTGTTGCGGTGCCTGGGGCGCGCAAGCCTGCCTTCACCACTCCCTTATTAAAGCTGAGCGAAAACAATCTCCAAGTAGAATGTGCGGTCACCGTTTTGGGATTCCCCGCGGTCACCAGCCCCAAAGCGGTTGTCACCGTTGTTCCGGACCTGGTTTCGCCGGTGGTGGAGAGTGCCGCCACGACTTACGGATCGGCCATCCTGGGCTTGCGTTTCAGTGAACCACTGGACACCGCCTCGGTCACCAATCCGGCCAACTATCAGCTCAGCAACCAGGCCGAAATTTCCTCTGCCACCTTGCTCCCGGATGGCAAAACCGTGGCGGTCGGCATCAAAATGTATAGCTACACCAACCTCTGGATTGCGGTAAACCAAGTCAAGGATCTCGCGGGCAATGCGGTCTTGGTGACCACCCGCACCCCGGTTGTGGTCCAAAACCAATTCGCCCAGGATGTCGGCACCGCTGGCGATCCGGCGGAAGCCGGCTCCACTTTCACCTCCCTCCCCGGGGCTTATGATATGGTGGGCAGCGGCTCCGATATTTGGAATAACGCGGATCATTTCCAGTTTGTTTACCAGGTGAAGGAAGGTGACTTCGACGTCATCACCCGCCTGGAACGTGAGGATTATCACTCGACTTGGGGCAAAGCGGGATTGATGGTGCGGGAAAACCTCACTGCGGGAAGCCCAAACCTGAAAATTGTGGCCAATCCCACCGAAAGCCAGCATGCCTTTTATGAAATCCACGTCCGCGGGCAGCAGGATGCCAGTTCAGGTTCCTGGGCCAGCCTGAGCAACAATGCTGCGGCTCCCGGCATCCCCAACGCCTGGATGCGGCTCAAGCGCCAAACCAATACCTTCATGGTTTACCGCAGCACCAATGGCACAGATTGGATCCAGATGGGACAAACTGATTTGAGCCTCTCCAATCGCGCTTTCGTTGGATTGTGTCTCAGTTCAGTGAATAATGCCGCCGGCCAAAGCAGCGTGGCCTGGTTCCGCGATTACCGCGACTTGGTTTCGAACAATGAAGGCGCTATTGCCAGGCCGGACCTGGCCATCAGAACTGCGGGTGAAACCGACTGGGATGCCACCCACAGTTATCACCTGATGCCGTTTGGCAGGCAAGTCAGCCGTCAAACTGCCTTGCCCAATGCCACTGCAATTTACCAAGTTAAACTCGCCAATGATGGGCAGTTGAATGAGACCACCACCTTGAAGGCACTGGAGAGCGCTGAGAGCGGATGGAACCTGGTTTACAAACTCGGAACCAACAATATCACCAGCGCCTTGCTGAGCGCCTCCGGTTTTGCCCTCACCAATTTCGCTCCCGGCAGCAACCTGGTTTTCACCCTGGAGGTCACGCCCAGTTTGCGTCCTGCCGGGCGCAGCACAAAAAGCGCCACCATCCAGGTGTTTGCCACTCCGCAATCAACCGTCCTGCGGGATTCGGTGCAAGCGGTAACCGAGGTCATCCCCACGACCCAACCGGATCTGCAGGTCAGCCGGGATTTCGACCTGAATTTCAGCGGGCAGGACATCTACAACAGCGATGGCGCAGGCCAAACGAAAAGCTTGGAGGTGGATCCCGGATCCACAGCCCTGTATTTGGGGATGTTGCAGAATGATGGAAATATACCCCAAAGCTTTAAAATCAAAGGCCCATCGGGGGGAACTGGCTGGGACATCTCCTACTTCTTGGCCCCGCCAGCGCTGCAATTCAACGGCTCGGACACATACGTGGACTTGGGTGCCTGGTCTCCGGGCAAGCAATGGACCATCGAAGCCTGGGTCAAGCCGGCCTGGTCGGATACCCGCCGCCGGTCAATTGCCGGGGCTTTTGCTGAATGCCGGGACTGGGGCATCACTTTAATAAATGGCCAGTTTGCCACCGTGATCCAACCCCCAGGAGGTTGTTCGGACACCGTCAGTTCGGGCGAACCCGTTTCCAACCAGTGGTATCATGTCGCCGGAGTTTGCGATGGCACCAACGCCCAGATCATCATCAACGGCGACCTGAAGAAGACCGGTCGCTCGGCGGCTTATGATGGCACCGCGGCGGGCACACGGATCGGCGGTGAAGTTTGTTGCGGGGGCAACAATTTCCCGGGTTTGATCAGCGAAGTCCGGATCTGGAATCGCCCTCTGGATACCAACGAAATCCAAGCCGCCATGCGCCAGCGCCTTACCGGCAAGGAACCGGGCTTGGTGGGCTATTGGCTGCTGGACCGCTTTTCAGGGCCCTTGCCGGATCTGACTACCAACGGGCATGCGGGGACCTTGGTAAACAATCCCCAACTGGCGACTGGATTAGCCGGCGTAGCTGACGGTATCGACATCACCACCGAAGTCACAGGCACGGGGTGGACTAATATCACCCTCAATCCATTCGCCACCGCGCCTCTGCTGATCGCTGTGACTCCTTCCACCGCAGCCGCTGGCAAGGCCAGGGAGATTCTGCTAACCGCTTCCGCATTAAGCGATCCGGCGAAAGTGGACGCCATCAAAACGGTGACCACCGCCTTGGCTCCCAGCACGGTGCCGGTGAACGCCTCCTTCACCACCGATGCTGATTTTGAAAAAGGCCGGCTCGTGGGTTTGGAATATGCCAGCGTTCACAACCAATTGCAGTTAAGCCGCGAGGCGGTCACCCTGCCCTTCATTTGGGTGCCCAATTCGGATGAAGGAAACATGTCCAAAGTAGACACCCGGACCGGCCGGGAATTAGGCCGCTATCGCACCATTCCATCCGGCGGCAGCCCCTCCCGCACCACCGTGGATCAGCAAGGCAACTGCTGGATCGTCAACCGCACCGGCGGCACCGCGGTCAAAGTCGGCTTGCTGGAAAACGGCCAATACCTGGACCGCAATTTTAATGGCACCATCGAAACCTCGCAGGATTTGAATGACGATGGGGACATCACCGGCGCTGAAATGCTCCCCTTTGGCAAGGACGAGTGCGTCCTTTTCGAGGTGGTATTCACTCCCGGATACGAAGGCACTTACGTCCCAGGCACCTATACCGGCCCATATAATGAAACCGCCTATCCCCGCTCCATCGCCGTCGATGCCCAGGGGAATGTCTGGGTGGGGACCTACAACACGAAAAAATATTATTACATATCCGGCAGCACCGGCCAAATATTGCGCACGGTGGATGTCAGCTCGGTGAACCACGCTCCCTACGGCGCCGTCGTCGATAAAAACGGCATTCTGTGGTCCGCAGGCATCGATAGGAACTACGTGTTGCGCCTGGATCCAGCGGACAACAGCTTCCGCACCATCGCCATTGGCCACACCGTCTATGGGTTGGCCCTCGACAATCAGGATCATTTGTTCATTTCCGGCTGGCAGAGCGTGAAACTTTCCCGCCTGAACATTCTCACGGGCACCTTGGATTGGACGCGCCAGGGCATCAACGAATCGCGCGGGATGGCCGTAACCGACGACGGCGATGTTTGGGT
>CAIMWS010000528.1 GCA_903845125.1 uncultured Verrucomicrobiota bacterium | reverse complement strand
TAAAAGTTCGCGGGAGAGATACTATAGGAACTTTATAGGAAAGTGACATTTAAACCCACCAAACCCACCCAAAACCCGACTTTCGACTGGTTTTCCCGGCCTGAAGCTCAAAAAACGACACAAAAACCCCTCCCATAGATACCTATGATTGAAATTCTGACACCCCCAAAACTCGATTCCTTCCCAGCAATGGCGATTACAGAACCCCCCGTGATTCACCTCGATTGCGGTTCGCGCATCGTGACGGTGACATCCGGGGACAAGACTTTGGCGAACTGCTCCATGACGTCCGAGCCAATCGTTTATGAAGCTTCCGACGGATTCCGGCTGAAAATCGAAGTCACACCAGGAGCTAACGAAGAATGAACACTCAAAACCCCACCCGGTCCGCGAAGAACACCGTCATAATTGTTGATACGCGCGAGCAACTCCCGCTGGAGTTTTCCCAGCCATCCGTGCGCGGCACCCTGACCTCCGGGGATTACTCCCTAGTGGGAGCAGAAAACCTGTTCGCCATCGAACGCAAGAGCATCACTGACCTCACCAACTGTTGTTGTGGAGAAAACCGCCAGCGTTTCGAGCGTGAACTTATGCGCCTGCGTGGGTATAGGTTTTCCCGCCTTTTGGTCATAGGTGAACCGCAGGACATCGCCGAGCATCGATATGTGTCCCGAATCCACCCCAACGCCGTCCTGGCCAGTCTGGCAGTTTGGGAAATTCGATACATACCAGTCGTCTGGGCGGTCAGCCCCAGCAATGCCGCCGGTCTGATTGAAACCTGGGCTGAGTGGTTCAGCCGGGAGATCACCCGCGAGGCTGAGGCTATAGCTAGGCCCACTCGCCAAGTCAATTTTGAGAATCTACGTGCAGCGTTGGCTGCAAATAGTAAACAGAAAGGAAACTAAATGAAAGCAATAAACCAAATGAAAGAAAATAAACCAAAAACAAATCCGTTCACCATCCACTCAGACATCACCGCCGGGGGTGCTGACGCTTTGAGGTGGATTCAGTTCTTCCCGGATCAAACGACTACCCTGGAGGAGGAAGGTCAATACTCGTTCAGCCTGGCGGATCAGCCTGACGGCTGGGGGATCATTGCTGAAACCGCCAGCACCCTGGCCGCACGGCTCTTTGGCCAGCCCCTGGCGGAGGGTAAGGCCACCATCATCGTTGAGAACTCCCTCGAAACCACCATGGCTTAATACCGTGAGAATCCTGCGTGCGTGATCCCGCCGCCGGTCCTGCTCGAAAGGATCGCCCAACTGGCTCAGTATGGCGTGCCGGTTTTCTTCGCCGGAAACGAACAGCTTGCTGGCGAACTCGCTTACTTCCTGCTCAAGCGGGCCTGGTTGCACAGCCACTAATGCGCTGCTAACCCTGGGGGGTGGCTCTTGGTTAACCCCGGATGCCATCCCCAAGGGGATATACGACCAATATAATCGTTATTGTGCGCATCCCCAGGCTCAGGTTCCTTAGTCAGACCTGATCCGATCCCTAGATTCCAGACTGTGGAAGCGGTTGCCCAGGATATGGATTAGGTAAACCTATGACTACAATTAGTCGGATAACCTTACCTTATCCTGTGGATGGCCTGGGATCCGGTGCATCACTGAGTCTGGTCAGGTGGCAACATTTTGCCACCTGGGCCAACCTTTGGGATCCGGGATCAACCAGGTCAGTCTCAGGGATGCCGTTTCCGCATGTGCCGCATCGGTGTAACGCTGGTCCGTTTCATCCGGTAGGGTGACCATAGCGGATGGACTAAGGAACGGCTGTAATCTCACAGGTGAGATCAGCAAAGGGCATCCGGCGCTTGGATGCATTCAAACCTTACCTTTGGTAAAGGCTCAGAGTTGAGCGTGCGGATATATCACTATCGGATCAGTGACCGGCGTATCACCCCGCTAGACCCCCGGATTCTGGCCCGGCCCAGACTGTGGTGATGAGACTGTCCACCAGGATGCCAGTTGCGTGTGTGGTGCATCGCCCAGGACTGATCCGTTATCCTGGTGGCATGGATTGGATCCGACCGGGCCATAGACTGGCACCACCAGGCAGAGTGTTGTGGATTGTTACCGGTCAAACTGACCGCATTGGACTTGCATCCGCTTCGCAATCCATTGGCAATCGGTTCTGTGGAATTCCTGGCGGGCGGCCCACTTATCATAGTCCTTGGGATCTGGGACCGCGTATAACGCTTCCTCTTCACTCAACAGGTATCCACAGAACCGGCATTTCACGTTGAGCAGCACCCGCAGGTTGTCGTCATCAATGGATTCCACCAGGCTGGCCACCAAATTGGATGGCGTCATATCCCGCTCAACAGCCCAGCGATTAACCTTGGCGGCAATATGATCCGGCAGCACCAGGTCCATCCGCTCAGTCTTTTCAGTATTCATTCGATACACCCCACAAACAAAGTGCCGCCTTCTGGAAGCCAGCAAGCTTATCAGGTAACAGCATCACCTGGTTACCCTATCCAAAAAGCGGCACTGAATTGTCGTTTAGGTTCGCCCCAGGTTGATAGCCTGGTCAACAATTGGCGGTTCACCTTGCTGGGTGAGCACTGGCAGGTTTACTTCCCCACCAGCAGCGATGCAACACCAAAAGCTGGGGCAGGCAAAGCCCGGCATGGATCCAGGTTGCCAGGCAGGATGCCTTCCTCTTGGTGGATGTCCGGTCCCGGTCTTGAGCCTGACAAAGGTATGACAAAGTTTTGACAAAGGTTTTGGAGCGGTCTTAGGCGATGCAGGAGTGACAAAGTTTTGACAAAGCTTTTTCTGCGCAAAAATGCGCCGACCCGCACAAAGAGCTTGTAAACATTGGCTATCGTCACGTATATTGCTGAGCATGTTGGTGTAAAAAGGTGAAATTTATGACTAATTTGGATGACTCAAAAACCCCCATTTTTGCAGGTTCGAATCCTGCATCGCCCACCATTTTTAAAAGGGGATTTCGGGAAAATGAGGAATCTTACACAGAATTCCGGGGCATCCGTGAGCTGGGCCAGGTTCCGGCAGTTGTTTCATTCATGGAATCCACCCCCCACCATGGCTTGAAGGAACTTGGGCTTTTCTTCTTTTTCGCAAGGCTCGTGCACAGCCTGGTGGCCCGGCGGTGCCCTCCTTTCACCGAGCTCAAAACCGGTAGTTTCGCGGAAAGTCAAGCCAGCCGTGGGCTGGCGATATTTCGCAGGCAGAGGGGTTGCCGGGGGCGGTTTTACAGGATTTTTACATTTCATTTGCGCCCGTGTGACACAGGCTGCAGCCAGGCATGGTAATATGAAGGCTATGAAAACGAATCATTGTCAAATCATCGGATTATTGGCGGCCTTGGCCGCTGCTGAAGCCCGGCCGGAGGAAGCGCCCTTGGGATTGCCGCTGGCCAGCCCCAAGGTCAAAACGGTGGCGGTCTTCAAGAATGGCCTGGGGTTCGTGACCAAAGCGGGTGAAACGCGCCTCCAGGATGGCTGGGCGCTGCTGGAACCATTGCCGGCGGCGGCGCTGGGGGCGCTGTGGATTGGCACCACCGACCCGAAACACCCGGTGACCGAGGTGGTGTCTTTCAAGGAACGGGTGGTGGAAAGCCGCGAGGCTTTGTCCACCGCGGAACTGCTGGCGGCAAACGTGGGGAAACGGGTCAAAGTGACCTTCACGGTGGCGGGCGCTACCAAAACGGTTGAGGGTATCGTGCTTTCCGTTCCCGCGGAACGGAAACCCGGGGACGATGCCCTGCCGGCCCCGCCGGTTTCCAGCGCCGCTGGCTGGGCGCCGGCGGCGGGGCCCAAGGCGGGGGAGATTGTCCTGCTGCGGGTAATGGCCGAGGACCGGCCCACCATTTTGAGCCTGCCCAAAGCGGCGATCCTGGCGCTGGAATTGCCGGCCAATGCCCCGCTCCAGACCGCCACGGAGAAGGAGGTGGCCCGCGGGAAGGTGCGCGTGGGGGGAAATCCGCCCACGGCCGGGATGGTATTGAATTACCTGGAAAAGGGGCTGGTTTGGAGCCCGGCCTACCGGGTGGATATCGCCAACGAAAAAATGGCCGGCCTGGTATTGGAGGCCACGTTGATGAACGATGTGGAGATGCTGGACGAGGTGGAGGTTGATTTCGTGGTGGGCTACCCCAATTTTTCCCACGCCGAGGTGGCCAATCCGCTGGGCCTGCAGCAAAGCGTGGCGGGCTTCATCCAGGCGCTGATGGCTGACCGCCGGAGCGATGCGGGCGGGCGTTTTGCCAATGTCATGTCCCAGTCCCTGGTGTTCAATTCCATCAGCCCGGAGGCGACCGCCCGAGCGGAGAACGCCTACGGCCTGCCCGAAGCCCTCCCGGGGGAGGCGAGCGAGGATTTGTATTTCTATCGGCGGCCGGGAGTGACCTTGAAAAAAGGGGAGCGGGGCCGCTACGAGCTGCTGCGGGTATCGGTGCCCTATGAGCACCTTTATCAATGGGAGATACCCGACAGCATGCAGGTGGATGACCGCGGTTACCGGCAGGATCCCGGACGCCGGCCGGAACCGGAGAGCCAGGTCTGGCATGTGCTGCGGTTGGAGAATACCGGCCCGCAGCCCTGGACCACCGCCCCGGCTTTCACCATGAAAGGCCAGCTGCCCCTGGCCCAGGATGTCCTGAATTTCACGCCGCCCAAGGCCAGGAGCCTGCTGAAGCTGACGGTGGCCACGGATTTGCGCGCCGAGCAGTCCCAGACGGAAATTTCGCGCAAGGCCCAGACGATCGAGGGCCGGAGCTTCGAGGAGGTGGTGGTGAGCGGAAAACTGAAGGTCACCAGCCACAAGGCCCGGGAGGCGGCGATGGTCATCCGCAAATCAATCGTGGGGGAAGTGCTGCGGGCGGACCAGGAGGGGGCCGTCTCCAAGGTGGTGCGCAAGCTGACGTCCGTGAATCCCACCTCGGAAATCAAATGGGAATTTTCCCTGCCGGCCGGGGGCGCCCGGGAATTGACCTACCAATACCGGGCGCTGGTTTACCGGTAAGGGGATGAATTAAGAAATGGAGCCACCTCGCTGGTTCCTTGGCCAAGGACTTCGTTACTCAGGCGTTGCAGATCGCCAGGATAGGCGTTCAGGCGTGCGTTGCCCTTGGCCAAAATTCCGGCGTGAACTGGTCACCTTGATTGGTTTCCGACTCCCAAGCTGAGTCCGGGCCGGGGGAGGGAAGACCATGCGCCGAAGTTTTCACAAACCCTGGTTTTCACGGAATACGGCCGGGTGCCGAGGCCAGCCAGGTGGTTCAATTTCTCCGGCTGGCTGGCCGGCCCGCTGGGAGATTCAACCTCCCCTGGCACCGTGCCAGCTCCAGCCTTTTCAACCGCGGTTTCGGCACAGCCTTCCCCAAGCGGCCAGATATGAAAACCACCGTGGCCGAAGAGGCCGATATCCCAGCGGCCCCAAATCCCTTTGCCTTCGCGAAAGCCGTGGTAATTCACCTGGTGGGATCCCGGATAGGTTTTGACCCAATCACATTCCCGGCTGGCTGTGTCGTAGCGGCCGTGGATCAAAAAAGCGCCCACATCGTCCGTGCCTTCGCCGCAAATGACGCCGTCGCGAAAGGACAAGCGCAGGTCCATGCGGTGCTTGTCCGTTGGAACATGTGTGTAAAAACCAGTCCACGGGCCAGTTGGAAATATATCGTCGCTCACAAGGTTTCCCGGGCCGCAAAATAGGAGAATTTTGCCCGATGAGCAACCGGAACTTCAGGGCTTGACTGCCCGGCGTTTCATGGGAATGGCCGGCAGGCAAAAGCGGCGGTCAGAATTGACGCCAGTGCCGGGGAAGGAGGCTGCGGGTGCCGCCGCTCCAGGCCAACGGCGCCGGTGAGACCGCCCCATGGGGCCGTCTCCACGGCCTTTATGGGTGCGCTCCGGAAAAAGGGAAGCCAAGGTGGCGGCACAATCACGGACCAGGTTTTACGGGTTAAAGGTGAACGGGGAGGATTGGAGGGCCGTTCCCAAGAGCCCGACCCCGCGCCCCGGGGTGAAAGTGGTGGTCGGTAAGGCGGGAAGAAAACCAAAACCGGCGGTGGGCCGGCCGGGATTTAACGCATAAAACCGGCCACCATAACGGGACTGACAGGTTTTGGTGTTACTCAGCCTCCTGACCCAAGGCCACCGGGGTGGTTTCCGGAGCCGCATCGCCGAGCAACCGTTGAATAGCATTCAGGATCTTCTGCAGGGGTGCGGTTTTGGCGATGTAGCAGGAAACTTTCTTGCTGATATTTTCCTGAATGACCTCGGGATCGAAAATGACACCGGTGAGCAAAATGATCGGGACGTTGGGCAAGATGGCTTTTAATTTCTCGATCAATTCCAGCCCATCCGTATCCGCCATTTGCAGGTCGGAGATGATTAATTGCGGGGGATCTTGCTTTACCACCTGAATCGCCTCGTGGGCCGAGTTCGCGCTGGAAACGCGGTAGCCTTTAACCGTCAGGATCTCGACCAGCATCTCGCAAATGGCCACCTCGTCGTCGATGGTGAGAATATGTTTTGTCATATCAGTTGCTCAGAACTAAAAGTTGCATCAGAAAGATCATCAAGGCCCGGATCAGGCCCGGCCCTGGCCAGGCGGTTGAACTTGTTTCAGCGTCACCACGCTGGCGACGACGTTGTCGTGGTCGCGCATGGGGAAGAGGTTGAATTTGACCGGAATGGTTTTGCCCTCTTTGTTGACGATGAACGCCGGCAAATCCTGCAAATCCCGGCCATCCTTCATGGCCTGGGCAATGGGTTCGTATTTGAGCGGGTCGGCCGGTGTGGTTTCCTGGGTGAAGCGAACGAGTTTGGAAAACGGCATGGAAATAATATCCTTGCCTTCCAAGCCGGTCATATGCTCGACCGCGGGGTTGATGCGGATGATGTTCTGGGCCTTGGTCAGCACAAAAATGAGATCGCTGATGCAGTTGATGATGAGCTGGCCGTAGCGGAGTTGGTGCTCCATGGATTGAATGGTCCAGCGCCGTTCCAGGTTTTCGGCTCTGAGCGATTGGTTGGCGATGGCCAACTCGGCGGTACGCTCCTTCACCTTTTGCTCCAGTTGCTCGTTGGCCGTCTGGAGAGCGGTGGCGGCCAGCCGGCGCGCGGTAATGTCGTCACGGATGAGCCAGGCCACAAAGGCCAAAAGGAGGAAGTTGAGGCCCACACCGGTCAGCACCGTCCAGCGGGTTTTCTGAGCCTGCAAAAAAGAGGCCCGATCACGTTCCTGCAAAAGCTTTTTCTGCTCTTCTTTCAGCTTATCAATGGAGCGCTGAATATCGCGAATGGTCTTCCCCCCGGCATCGGCATCGAGCACTTTCCGGAGGGATTCCAAACCGGAATTCGTGCGGGTCACAATTGCGGTCGTGGTCAGCTCAACACAGCGGGTGAGGAGGGGCTCCAGCTGTTGAACCATCTGGCTCTGTGCTGAATCGGAGCGGGTCAAGGCTTTGGCCACTTCCAGATCTTCAAGCATTTTGGCGTAGGCCTCACGGCAGGCGGTCTGGTCCCGGGGGTCACCCGTCAAAAGAAAGGTATGCAGGGCGGCATTCCCGGCGTGAATGGAAGATTGGATGGCGTCGGCAGCCATGATGACATCGTGGGTGTGGTTTACCCAGTCGCTGCTGGCAATGGAGCGCTGGATATTGCTCACCGTGGAGACGGTGACCACCACCAGAATACATACCATCACCACGAATACAGCAATCACGCTCTTGACGATGTTGTCTTTCATATAAGGGAGGGTTTGTCGATACAGGCAGGATTGGGCACACCGGCAGCGAGGTTCCAGCATCCCGATGGAAATCTGCCAGATCGGTTTTGACCAAAGGCACAACTCATGGCGTTAACCAAAGCACAAAAATGAATTTCATCGCGCGGCCACAGCCCTACGGAGCCAACACGCCGATGTCACGAATCATCGTGCCCGAAGCATCGGGCTTCCGGCATATTGGATAATATAGCAGCGTTATCGCCAAAGGAAAGCGAAAAAGTCACCATCACGGATTAACGTATTGACTGCCTGCGCCAAAGTCCTTTGAGAGTGGTGTCCAGAATCTATACAGGCCAAGGACTGTCCAGGCGATAATCATGGCGAGGAGCAGTCCGGATGATTTGGATGATTTTGCCAAACGGTTCAACCCGATTCCCCATTTTATAAAGGAATGCTAATAAGAATTCATCAGGACCGGCAACAACCGACTTTACTCTGGAGAAAAAAGAGCGATAATAAAATCAGTGATCAGCTTACCCGGCTAACCACACCAGCATTGTATCCATAGTCACAATAGGCACATTAATTGCTGCTGTCATCTTTATGAATGCTTTTAGAGTATCAACCTTTAGGCGCGAAGGCAGCCTGTGTTCGGCACCTGTGGAGTTTTATTTGCAAGGGTGCGCGCATACGTTAAAGCTCCTTCAACGCTTTGGTCTTTTGCTTTTCAGCCTGGCCTTCGGGGCCTTATCTGTGCAGGCCCAAAGTGTGACCCTGGCTTGGGATCCCAACACGACGGATCCTGGAATCGTTGGATACCGGATATATTACGGCACCAATAGCGGGGTTTACGTTTTCACCAACCAGGTGGGCAACGTAACCACGGCCACCATTTCAGGGTTGGTGCCGGGATTGACCTATTATTTTGCTGCCACCGCCTATGACACCAATAATTTGGAAAGCACCTTTTGCAACGAGATTTCCTACCAAGTGCCAGCTGCCACGAGCGGTTCGGTGAATCCCGTGGTTACTTGGGCCACGCCCGGGAATGTAATTTATGGAACCGCGCTGGGCAGTGCCCAATTGAACGCCACGGCAAATGTTTCTGGCAATTTCTCATATAATCCCACGGCAGGAACCATTCTGCCGGCCGGCAATCAAACGTTAACGGTAATTTTTACACCTTCCGACACCACGACTTATACTGCCGCAACCAATACGGTAAATCTTACAGTGTTACCGGCCTCTTTAACGATAGCAGCCAACAATGCCAGTAAAATTTACGGTGCGCCCATGCCCACCTTGACGGCCAGTTTTAGCGGTTTTGTGAATGGTGAAACATTGGCGAACTTGCTTTCGCCCCCGGTTATATCGACCGCTGCCACAGCCGCCAGTCCGGTGGGGGTTTTTGCGATAACTGCGGGTGGCGCTGCCAGCCCGAATTACAGCATTACTTATGCGAATGGGAGCCTGACGATCACACCCAAGAGTCTGACTATTACCGCTGATAATAAAACCATGGTTTACGGGGCTTCGCTGCCTGGCCTTACCGCCAGTTACAATGGATTTGTCAATGGGGATACCGCCGCGGTATTGACTTCTCCACCGATATTGAACACTGCGGCCAACTCCAGCAGTGCGGTGGGCTCCTATCCCATTACGGCCAGCGGAGCGGCTGCCGCCAATTACGCCATTGCGTATGTGAATGGAACCCTGACGGTGTCGTCCGCCGCCACGACGATTACCTGGTCCACGCCGGCAGCGGCGCCTTATGGGACGGCCTTAAGCAGCGCCCAACTCAACGCAACCAGCGGGGGGGTGGCGGGAAGTTATGTGTATAGCCCGGCGGCGGGGACGGTATTGCCGGTGGGGACGAGCACCCTGACGGTGCAGTTTACGCCGACGGATACGGTAAATTACAAGGCGGCCTCGGCATCCGTGCAATGGGTGGTGAGCAAGGCGCCCTTGACGATCACGGTGGACAACAAAAGCCGGGGTTATGGGGAAGCCAATCCGACTTTTACGGCCAGTTACAGCGGCTTCGTGAATGGGGAAACGGCAGCGGTGCTGACCTCCCCCGTATCCCTGGCCACCACTGCCACCGCCAGCAGCGCGGTGGGCACCTATCCCATTACGGCCAGCGGAGCGGCCGCAGCCAATTACGCCATTACCTATGTGAATGGAACCCTGACCGTGTCGTCCACCGCCCCGGTGATTACCTGGTCCGCCCCAGCGGCGGCGCCTTATGGAACGGCTTTGAGCGCCACCCAGCTCAACGCAACCAGCGGGGGAGTGGCGGGGAGTTTTGTGTATAGCCCGGCGGCGGGGACGGTATTGCCGGTGGGGACCACCACACTGACGGTGCAGTTCACACCCACCGATAACGCCAATTACAATCCGGCCTCGGCGTCCGTGCAATGGGTGGTGAGCAAGGCGCCCTTGACGATCACGGCGGACAATAAAAGCCGGGGTTATGGGGAAGCCAATCCGGCCTTGACGGCCAGTTACAGCGGCTTCGTGAATGGGGAAACGGCGGCGGTACTGACTTCCCCTGCGGCCCTGGCCACCACTGCCACCACCGGCAGCGCAGCGGGCAATTATCCCATCACGGCCAGTGGGGCGGCCGCGGCCAATTACGCCATGACGTATGTGAATGGAACCCTGACGGTGTCCTCCATCGCCCCGGTGATCACCTGGTCCGCCCCGGCGGCGGCGCCTTATGGGACGGCTTTGAGCGCCACCCAGCTCAACGCAACCAGCGGGGGAGTGGAGGGAAGTTATGTGTATAGCCCGGCGGCGGGGACGGTATTGCCGGTGGGGACGAGCACCCTGGCGGTGCAGTTTACGCCGACGGATACGGTAAATTACAAGGCGGCCTCGGCATCCGTGCAATGGGTGGTGAGCAAGGCGCCCTTGACGATCACGGCGGACAACAAAAGCCGGGGTTATGGGGAAGCCAATCCGACTTTGACGGCCAGTTACAGCGGTTTTGTGAATGGGGAAACGGCAGCAGTGCTGACCTCTCCGGTAGTTCTGATAACCTCCGCCACCGCCAGCAGCGCGGTGGGGGTTTATCCCATCGCAGGCAGTGGAGCGGCCGCGGCCAATTATGCCATTGCGTATGTGAATGGAACCCTGACGGTGTCCTCCATCGCCCCGGTGATCACCTGGTCCGCCCCGGCGGCGGCGCTTTACGGGACGGCTTTGAGCGCCAGCCAACTCAACGCTTCCAGTGGGGGAGTGCCAGGGAGTTTTGCGTATAGCCCGGCGGCAGGGACGGTATTGGCAGCTGGAACGAGCACGTTGAGCGTCCAGTTCACACCAACGGATACGGCCAATTACAAGACGGCCTCCGCTTCGGTTTCCTGGGTGGTGAACAAAGCCCAGCTAACCATCACGGCGGACAACAAGAGCCGGGGCTATGGGGAAGCCAATCCGGCCTTGACGGCCAGCTACAGCGGCTTCGTGAATGGGGATGGTGTGGCCAGCCTGACCGCCCCTGCGGTGGCCAGCACTACCGCAACTGCCGCCAGCCATGCCGGTTCCTATGCCATTACTCCGGGTGGGGCTGCTTCCGCCAACTATACGATCCAATATGTGAACGGCTCCTTAACCATAACCCCCGTGAGTTTGACGATTGCAGCCGATAATAAGTCCATGGTGAAAGGGTCTTCAGTGCCATCGCTGACCGCCAGCTATACCGGTTTTGTGAATGGAGAAACGGCGGCGGCGCTCACCACGCCTGCCAGCCTGACAACCACCGCGACCTCCAGCAGCCCGGCGGGAACTTATCCTATCAACGCTGCAGGCGCCACCAGTCCGGATTATATTATTACTTACTTGAGCGGACTGCTTACCGTGACGCCGGCCACCTTGTCGACACTATTGGTTTCCGCATCCAGCACCTCAATATCGGTTGGCTCGACCGTGCAATTCACGGCGACGGGGAATTACTCCGACCTGACAACGAAGGATTTAACTGCCACCGCAGCCTGGGCTAGCTCCATGCCTTCAGTGGCTACCGTCAATAGCTCTGGCCTGGCCACCGGAGTGGCGGCTGGAAGCGCCACGATTTCCGCCACCTATAACAGCGTCAGCGGGGCCTTGTCCTTGAACGTTGTTTCCAACCAGACTGCGGCGGCAACCGAATCCAACATCGGCACCACCACGAGTACGACCAATACCGGCACTTTTGTCAACTCCAGTGCGATCACCATTCCCGCCAGCGGTGCCTCCACGCCCTATCCTTCGGTCATCAGTGTCTCGGGCACGACCGGTTTGGTTTCCAAGGTGTCGGTGACTTTGAGCAATTTGACGCATACCAGCCCGCGGGACATCATGGTGCTGCTGGTCAGCCCGGCCGGAAGCAATACGATACTGATGGCCAATGCCGGGACGCGCGATAAAGTTTCCAAAGCGGTCCTGATTTTCGACAGCGAAGCACCCGCTCAAATTTCCAGCACCACGCCCATTGATTCGGGCACCTTCCTGCCCACCGCTGTGGGAACGAGTCCGGTTTTCCCCAAACCAGCGCCAACCGGGCCTTATGTGGCTGATTTGTCCATTTTCAATGGACTCACGCCGAACGGCGACTGGAAGCTGTACGTGGCGGACAGCACCCGCCCCAATTCCGGCGCCATAGCCAATGGCTGGCAGTTGACGATCACCAGCGTGGCGGGAGGCTCGACCCCGGTGGCAGGCAAAATGGGGATGGCGCCACCGAGTTTGGCAGACGCAAACCCACCGAGCCCATTGGGTGGCACCGAATCCTTGCCAGCCAATCCAGCTGCTACCTCGGGGGGCAAGTCCACGACTACGACTGAGACCACGGCGAACCAGGGAACTTCCGACCGGCAGACCTTCATGATTGCTGGTGTACCGCCCCGGTTCACAGTGGGGTTCACCAATCGGCAAACAGCCTTGACCATTTGGGGCACGGTGGGAGCAGCTTTGACGGTGCAGTGTGCCACCAATATGGACCGGGAACTGGACTGGCGGACGATCACCAACGTGACCTTGACCGATCCGGCCTATTCGGAGGCGGAATGGCAAGCCAGCCAGCCATCGCTTAATGCCCTTTACGCCGCTTTTACCCCGGCAAAGCAAGTTTGGCTGGACTCCGAGAGTGGGATGAGTGGCATCAAACTGTTCCGGGTGGTCATGCCATACGATTATGCCATCCTGGCCGACCAGGTTTTGAAGCCCAAAGGCTATCCAACCCGGCTGATCGCCGTGCGCATGCCCGGCCTTGCCTACCAGGCCGTTTGTTACGTCACCCCGGAAAAGGCATATCTGCAATACGATGATCGCACCTATTACATGAACCTGGAGGGATCCGGCCCGACGATTCGTGAGATCGCCACGCGGGTATCCAGTTCTTTGAAAGAGAATTGGACGTCGGCCTCGGAATTCACCTATACCGATGGCGTCAAACAAATGTTGGCCACGGTGGTCAAAACCGACCCGCCGGAATCCGACCCGGCCCCGGGAACGACCGGCCGCAGAATCACCATTGGTTTCTGAGCCGTGTCCGCCCATGTCGCACTTCACGGCAATAAAAACCGAGTTCACTGAGGAGCAGACGCTGCTCCGCGCTTTGGAGGATGTCCGCCAGGAGTTTGGCCTGGGGGAAATCCGTACGCTGGAGCGGATACGGGGTTATGCCGGGAATACCACGTTCGCCCAGATCGTGGTGGGGACTGCCAACCCTGAATATGACCTGGGCTTCGTGCGGCAGGGTGAGACTTACTCGCTGGTGGCGGACTGGCAGGGGCTGCGTAAAATAAAGCCGGACCAACTGGCAAACCGCCTGCGGCAGAGGTATGCCTACCACACCGTCCTGGAAAAGCTGGAGGCGCAAGGTTTCTCGATCGCTGAGGAGGCGGTGCAAAAGGATCAAACCATCCACCTGGTATTGCGAAGGATGATATAAAGCCTATGGAGCTGCAGGAAGTGGAGGTGACGATCCAACCCGATGGCACAGTGCACCTGGCGGTGCGGGGCGTGAAGGGGACCCAATGCATGGACCTTACCGGGGCGTTGGAAAAACAGCTGGGCGGCCAGGTGATCCGGCATGAGAAGACTCCCGAGTACGGTGAAGACCCTGGCGTGGGCGAAGCCAGGATTTGCAATTTCAGCTAGTCTTCCCGTCCGTGAGCGGCTCAACCAGCCGCCGGGGCCAGTTGGGAGTAGAGGTGGAGGTAATTATCCACCATGGCTTGGACGTTGAAGGTGGTGCGGATGCGGCGGCTGGCGCAAACCCCAGCCTCAACCAACCGCCCGGGATGGCCGGTTAAACCGGCGAGCACCCGGGCGGCCTCCTCCGAGTCGCCCGCGGCAAACAACCAGCCATTTTGGTTTTCGACGATGATTTCCGGCACCCCGCCCACCCGGCTGGCCAGGACTGGCACGCCCACTAGGCCGGCCTCCAGGAGGACGGTGGGAAACGGATCGAAATCGCTGGAGGTCACCAGCAGGCAGTCCAGGGAAGCCAGGAAATCGAGCGGTTTATCAACCCAGCCCAGCCAATGGAGGCGGGGCCACCAAGGGGCGGTTTCATAACGCGCGCGGAGGCGGCTCATCAGCTGGTTGCCAGCGTCATCCTGGGGGCCGCCGGCCAGGTGCAAAGCCCAAGGCACAGGAGTCAGCCGGGAAAGACGGTCGCAAATTTCAAACAACACATGCAGGCCCTTGCGTTCAGAGAAGGCGCCGAGGAAACCGAGTTTCAAAGCCGAGGCTGGAGTGCGGGGCAGGGCGGGGGTGGCCGGGAGGGGCAGGCCATTGTGGACCACCGCCAGCTTGTGGAGTGGATAACCAGCCGCCACGCACGCCTGGTGGACCGCCCCGGACACGACGGCGATTTTTTTCAGGCCCCATTGGGCGCTGGCGCGCATCAGCTTTTGCCGGCTGGGGGAAATGAAAGGAGCCTGCGGGTGGTCATGGAGCGTGCCCAGGGTGGGGAGGCCGGACCGCCAGGCCAAAAGCGAGCCCAGCTCCCAGGCTCGGGCCATCCAGGCGTGGGCCACCTGGAAAGGATGCTGGCGATGCGCGCGGGCCACGGTTTGAGCCTGCCGCCATAATTGCATCAGCGAGAACTGCTGGGCATTGGCAAGGGGGAGCTGGCGGACTTGCGGGGGGACCCCGCCCCAGACCTGGCTGCCTGCGATGGCCGCGAGGGTGGTCTCCACCCCGGCCGCCACCAAGCCTTCAAGGTAATAATGGAGCATCTTTTCCGCCCCGCCCAGGTATTGGGTTTCGGTGTGGATGATCAAACACCGCCGGCAACTGGGATGGGTCACGGGGTTGGGCATGGCTCAGGATTTGACGCTGGCCAGCCGGTGGCGGATCCAGCCGGCCAGGGCGTATTTTTTATTGAGCAACCAGGCGCAGAGCCCGGTGACGAGGCCGGCGACGGCCATTTTAAACGTGGTCCGCCACCCGAAATGGGGTATCCATTCAGCCCCGCGCAGGAGCAGCACCGTGCCGAGGGCAAGCAGGATCAGACGGCGATTGGCGGAGGTCCAGACCATTTGGATTTCTTGCCGGCAGACCCACCACACCGCGAGGAAATAAACCAGGTAGGAGGCCAGGTAGGCAAGGCCCAGGCCTTCGAGTCTGAAGTACCGCAAGCCCAGGCAGGTGGTGGCCAGGAGCACCATCCCGCCAATGGCCTCGACCGCAAAATATTGGACGCTGCGGTTGCGGGCCAGCAGGACAAAGCCGAGGGCCCAGCTCGAGAATTTGAGCACATCGCCCATCATCTGCCACTGGAGGATGGTCATCACGGGAGCAAACTTCCGGGTCAGGAGCAGCGGGATCAGGATCGGGCCCAGGCTCAGAACCAGGGCGATCATGGGCAGTCCGAGCAGCAAGGCCAGGTAGTTTTGTTCGTTGACCAGGCGGACCATGGCGGCGGCGTCCTGGTGGACGGCCGACAACCGCGGAAAGTAATCCTGGGCCATGGCGGTGAGGACCATCCCCAGGCACATGGTGGAAACCATCATGGCCGGGCGGAAAAATCCGACGCTGGCCTGATCCAGCATTTGCAGGACCACGGAGGGGATGATCCATTGCACCCCCGTACCTACCAATTGGCTGGCGGCACAGGGCACACCGAACCGGAGCAAATCGCCCGCGGCGGCGCGCACCTGGGGTAATGGAACTGGAACACGCCGCGACTGGTTTGCCTGGCGATAATAAAACCAGGGCACCAGCCAGCTGGCGATCCCCCCCGCCACGAGCGAGGGAATGATGCCCGCTGCGAGCCACCAACTGATGGCGGCGATGCCGGCCAGCGCCACCAGCAAGCGGGTGAAGAGGCTGATTTTGGCCAGGATTTTGACTTGGTGCTGGGCATTGAGCAGGCCGGTGAGGATGGCATAGGCCAGGTTGAGGGTGATGACGGCCCACAACCAGTAGAGGGTGGTCCGGGGCTCGGCCGGGCCGATCATCCAGGAGCCGATCGGGCCGCCCAGCACCACCAGCAAAACCAGGAGGCCCAGGCTGCCCAACGCGCCCAGCCCCCAGCCCGCCAGGCGGACCGCCTGGTAGCGGGCATGGTCGGCCTGGGCAAAGGCCATGGCTCCGAAGCGGATGACGGCATTGCCGCTGCCCAGGCTGATCAACAGACCGCCCAGCAGGACAAAGCTCTGCAGCAAGCCCAGGTAGCCCATCCCTTCCGGGCCGAGCAATACCGCCCAAAAAACCGTGGTGAGCAGGCCGAGCCCCACCGACACCAGGGAACTGCTGCCCAGGATCAAGGTGGCTTTTAAAACGGCGTTCATGGCGGGTCCCCCTGAATACCAGGTGGAAGGGATCCGCCGGCGGTTCCCGGCCGCAGGTTCAAAACCGGGGCCATACCGCGCCGCCCGGCAAGCGGGTTATCGCAGGCGAATTCCGGGATCATCCTCATAGGCTGAACTGATGTGGCATCAAAGGAGCCGTACGAGGGCGGAAACCTGGCGCAGAATCCCCATGCAACATCATTCCGGGATTTAGTTGGTCCGCACGGTGGGGATGACCGGCAAAACCAGGCAGGAAGCCCGGCCCGCAGCGTGGTAAACGGTCTGCCGGGCGGTTCGTACCGCGGCATCCAGGCCAAAGGCGTGGCCGGTGTTGGGATTGCGGTCGAAGCGCGGGAAGTTGCTGCTGGAAATTTCCAGCCGGATCCGGTGCCCCGGCAGGAATACGTTGCTGGTCACCCCCAGGTCGATCTCATATTCGTAAACCTGGTCCGGCTTGGGCAAAGCAGGCACAGCGGAGGAAACGCGGCTGCGGGCCCGGAGGATGCCATCGCACAGGTTGATGGCGCGGCCATCCGGATGGACATCAACGAGCTTGGCGGTCCAATCGGTATCCGCCGCATCGGTGGCGGCATGGAGGATCACCTTCACCGGGCCGGTGGCCTCCAGGTTCTCGAGCAAAACGCCGCTGGTGTAAACCAGCACGTCGGCCCGGCGCTCGGCGGGGCGCTGGTCATAAGGGCCGGCCGGGCAGCCCACCAGGTTGCATCCCCCGAGAGTGGGGACTGGATCCCGGGGATCGTAGAGGTAGCGGTCGGCGGCCTCCTCCCCGGGCGCCAGGCGAACGAGTCGGCCATCGCCATCCAGCGTGTTGGCCTGCCCGCCGCTGCGGAGATAAAAGCGGGTGTAGCGGGTGCGTGCCAGGGGCCAGTCGGTTTCGTCCCGCCACTCGTTGCGGCCCATCACAAAAATCCGGAAAGGCGGCCATTCAGCGGCCCCGTTGGTGGCGTCCTTGAGGCAGGAATCAAACCAGGCGGCTTCGATGGAACGCAGATCCACTGCGGCCTGCGGGCCAAAATCCAGCGCGCCCACCTGGCGGCTGATGCCGTGCGGCCAGGGCCCCATCATCACGTGCTGGCGGCGGCGGGTTTCGGGGGTGGGGGCCAGGCGGCGGATGGCGCTGATGTTTTCCAGGACCGACTGGGAAAAAATGTCATACCAGCCGCCGACGGCAAACGTCGGGGCCTCGATGCCGCTCCAGCGGTTGCGCAGGCTGCCTGGGGCCCAATAATCGTCAAAGGCGGGGTGCGCCAGCCAGTCGCGCAGGTAGGGGATTTGGCGGCCGGTGATTTTCTCATCGCAGGTGGCCAGCGGCAGCTCGCGGTGGGCCTGGTCCCAGTTGATGGCGGGGATTTTTTCGCCGGGCTTGAAGGAGACCGCGACGCCCCAGCCCAAGGCCAGGGACAAATTGAAGGCGCCGCCCTGGTAGCAGGCTTCGCGCCACGGATCGCCCAGGGGCACCACGGGGAACATCGCCTTGAGGGCGGGACCAGCCTGATCGGCCATGATCCACTGGGTGAAGCCCACGTAAGAGCCGCCCAGGGTGCCGATTTTGCCGTTGCACCAGGTTTGCGCCAGGATCCACTTCAAGGTGTCAAGGCCGTCGTCCCGGTCATTCAGGAACGGCACCCAGGCGCCTTCCGACTGGCCTTTGCCGCGGCAATCCTGGTTCACCACCGCATAGCCCCGCGTGGCGTAATAAGCGGCGTGGCCGCCGGCCACATCCCCTTTGCCATAGGGCGAGCGCATGAGCAGGACGGGAAACGGGCCGGCAGCTTTGGGCACAAATACGTGAGCGGCCAATTTCACCCCGTCGCGCATGGGCACCATCACATTGGTGCGCACGGTGAAGGCGGGATCAGCGCCGGAAGCGGACCAAGCGGTGGCAGAACTGGCCGCCAGCCAGCCGGCCAGGAGCCAAACCGCCAGCCAGCTGGCGCCGCGATCATTAACGGAAAAACATGCTCTCATGGCTCCCGAGAATAAGACCGCGAGACGGCGAAGGAAATCAATTTCAGCGGGCGGCCGGGCCACCCCCGCCCCTATTCGAGTTTCCCGTGGAGCCGGTAACGCAGGTAATCCCGGGTGACACCCAACAACCGGGCCGCGGCGGAAACATTGTTTTCGGTCTGTTGCAAAGCGTGGCGGACCAGGCGGTCGATGGCGGACTCCAGGGCAAAGCCTTGCGGGGGGAATTGGAAGGACTCGTTGAACCAATCGCGCGGGTCAGCTGGCTGGCCAGTCTGGCCGGGCTGGGCCGCGGGGGATCCAGCCAGGTGTTGGAAATCCAGTTTCAGGCTGTCCTCAAAAATGATGGCGCGCTCCAATTCGTGGGAAAGCTCGCGCACGTTGCCGGGCCAGGGATAGGCCCGGAGGTGCTGCTGCCCTGCCGGGGTAATGGTCCGGGTGGGCAGCCGGTGGCGCGCGCACAGCCGCTTCATGAGCGCTTCCGCCAGGAGCACAATTTCCTCCCCCCGGTCGCGCAAGGGCGGAATGGCGACCCGGCAGAGGTCGAGGCGATGGAATAAATCCTCCCGGAATTGGCCGCCGGCCACCAGCGGCTTGAGGGGACGGTTGCTGGCGGCGATCACGCGGACATCCACCGCGAGGGTCTTGTTGCCGCCGAGACGGCGGATCTGATGGTCCTCCAGCACGGTCAGCAACTTGGCCTGCAAAGCCAGGGACAGGCTGGGCAGCTCATCCAGGAAGAGGGTTCCGCCATGGGCGGCCTCGAACAGCCCCATGCGGGCGGAGCGGGCATCGGTGAAAGCGCCGCGTTCATGGCCGAAAAGCTCGGACTCGGCGAGTGGCTCGGGCAAGGCCGAGCAATTCATCTCCACCAGGGGCTGGGCGGCCCGGGGCCCCCGCTGATGCAGCCAGCGGGCGATGGTGGTTTTGCCGGTGCCGGTCTCGCCCTCGATCAGGACCGGGGGCAGGCTGGTTTGGAGACGCTCATCGGCGGCCAGGATCCTCTGGAGCTGGTTCTGCATGGCGGCCAGGGAGGGGCCAAAAACGAAATCGTCGGCGCCGCGCGACTCCGTCCGGCGGCGGTGTTCCTCGAGGCGGTTGGATTTCTTGGCGCGCTGGGCGCGGCTGATCACGAGGGGCAGCTCGGCGGGATCGAAAGGCTTGGCCACGTAATCCATCGCCCCCAGGCGCATGGCTTCCACGGCCCCGTGGATGCCGCCTTCGGCGGTCATCACAATCACCCCGGTGCTGGTGGGAAAACACCGTTCCTTGAGCAGATCGGTGCTCCGGCCATCGGGCAGGTTGACGTCGAGCAGGACCAGGTCAAAGTCCAGTGAGGCGGCCAATTCCCGGGCGCTTTTAAGCGTGCCGGCCTGGGTGACATCGGCCCGCAGGCGTTCCAATTCGGCGGCGAGCTGCTTGCGCAGGAGGAGTTCATCCTCCACGATCAAAACACTCAAGCCGTTCAAAGCAGTCGATTCCATGACAAAGGATTTTTCTTTATTCGCCAGCGGTGGCGGCCGGTTCCGGCAGCGTGCGGCCCATCTCGGCCAGCCGGTAGCCGAACCCGGGGCCGGCCACGGTGCCCCAATCCACCACCCCCTGGCGGCGGCAATACAAACCGGGGTGGATCACGGCCTCGGCGCGGGACGCCTCCGGGTAAAATTGCATGGCATTGGTCTCCACGCCCATGATGGTGCCCGCGTGGGCGGCCAGGAGCACGTGCGGAATCTGGGCCAGCATGGGATTGGTCAGATCCTGCACCATCAAAGCCAGGCCGTGGGCCTTGGCCCAACACGCACTCAGCAAGGCGCTGGTCTGGGTTTTGCAGGTTTTCAGCGCCACCCCAGTCCAGCCCAACTCCCGCCCCAGCCGGACCAGGCGCCAATCGTGCGCGCTTTCATCCAGGAACAGCGGCTTGCGCGAGGAAACCGAATGCACATCGATCCGGTGCTTTTCGAGGTCGTAGGGGAAGGGCTGCTCCACATAGAGGATCCGGTCGTATAGCCGGGCCTGTTCGCTCCGCAAATAATCGAGCATCTCATTGACATAGGCCGGCTCGGTGACGGTGCAGTTGAAATCAGCGGAGAGCCACTCCACCCCCTTCTCCAAGGCGATGCGGCCCACCTGGAGGAACCGCTGCCGGTCCCAGGCGGCGGCGTTGCCCCGGAGCTTGATTTTGAGGCATTTCAAACCATCGCGCTCGATCCAATCCGCCAGCAGCACCGGATGCCCATCCGCTGGCTCCCGGCCGGTCAGCTCCGACGGGTCCAGCAAGTCGAGGCCTCCCACCAGGTGCCAGGCGCGCAGCTGGGTGGGCGGCTGGGGCACGAGGAATTGGCCCGGATAGGCGTGGTGGAAGCTGGCGCCGGAGCCTTCAGCGGGTGCCAGAAAGGCGGCCAAATCCCGGTTCATGAAACGCTCCTGGTAGGTCTGATAGACCGGCAGGCCCAGTAATTGGCCATAAGCATCGTGCAAGGCCAGATCGTAGGCGGAGCAGCCCACCAGGGCGGCCAGCCAGGGCATGGCTTCCGGGCCGGCTTGAGGCTCCCGGTTAAATCCGGCCAGGAGTCCGGGCAGTTGCAGTTCCAGGAAGTCGGATCCGATTTCAAGGGGATGGCCACGCATGCTGAACTGGCTCCAAGCCTGGGCCAGCCGTTGCGTGAATGCCTTCAGGCGTTGGTGTCGCGGCTCATAGGCCATGGTGGACGGCCAAACCCACTGGACACTCAAGGGGGTTTCACCCCAGCCTTGGGCCCGGCGGCCCGCCTCATCGGCCACGGTGAGACAGACCCGCGCGCAGGTGACGCTCGTGAGGGTTTCCGGGCCGAATTTCAAAGGCACACGGGTTTGCACCGGCAGAAAATAAAGCCGCGCGCCCAGGACATGCACATCTGTCAATTTGCTCATGACACCAAGGGCATTGTCCGCCGGGGGCAGCTATTGCTCAAGCTCGAAAAATGGGGGGGCAAATTCCCTCGGCAGGGTTTAGTCAAACCATTCATCCGCGGGATCAAAGGCCGGCAGCACTATATTGATCAGCTTTAATTGGCCCACGGCCCGGTGGCGGCATCCAGGCCGGATCAGGACGGCGGCCAGAGGCTGGATTGGAAATTTTTCGCCGTCCAATTCCACCCAGCCCACCCCTTCGATGACGACGTAGATTTCGGTCGTTTTTTGGTGGTAATGGAGGCGGGAATCCGCCTGGATGTCCACCAGATGCAACGAGGCGGCAGGGTTTTCCGGCAAGCCGAAAGCCCGGCGGGCGAAACCGCAGGGACAGATCACCGGATTTAGGGAATCCAGTTGGGCGATGGAATAATTGGCCATGCCCGAACCGTGGACGAAGGCGCCCGGCGCCGCAAGTTTTAATCGTTTGAGGGCCGCCGCCAAAAAGCAACCGGCCAGGTTCTCCGGCGGCCCATTGGTTGGAACGGGCCGGACCGCAAAACCTGGCCTTCACCAGGGTGAATCCCCAGCCGGGCGGTTACCGCCCGGAATTAAAAGAATTCTGAACGGAAATATCGAAGCAGGCGCCTTCCTTGGTGCTGCGGGCATACAGCCGTCCGTTGCTGAGGGCGGGCACGTTCCAGCATTTGCCGTCCACCGCTTTGAACCGACCCTCTTCCTGGTAAGACTCGGGGGTGGCCTTGGCGAGGACGACGTTTCCGCGGTCATCCAGGATCAGCAGCCGGCCATCCACCAGCAGCAGTCCGCCGGGCCCGAAGCCGGTCTTGGTCCATTTTTCCGCACCGGTTTTGATATCCACGCATTGCAGCGGGGCCTTGCCGTATTCTTTGCAGCCAAACAGTCCATAGAGATGGCCCTCGTGATAGACGGGAGTATTCCAGTGGCTCATGATGGCCTTGGGGCGCCGCCATAGCTCAGTGGCGGTGAATTTGCCATCCGCCTGGCTGATCTTGACCGCCCCGGCGCCCACGTCGTAACCGGCGGAACAGTAAACAATGTCGCCACCCACGACCGGGGAGGCCGCGGTGGAGACATTGTAGGGGAACTTGTAACGCCAGAGGACTTCCCCGGTCAGGGGTGCCACCGCCACCAGGCCGCTTTGGGCGAAAAAGATCACCTGGCGCACTCCCGCAAGCGTGGCCGCCACCGGAGTGGCATGAGTCATCAAGTCGTTCTGGCCTTTCCACACCAGCTTGCCATCCTGCTTGTTGAAGGCCATCAGGCACTGGCCGGGCGCGACGCCATGGATGAAAATCAGCTCGCCATCAATCAACGGCGAAGCCGCGCTCTGCCAGGTGATCAGCTTGCCGCCGTATTCCTTCAGCAGGTCGAGATTCCAGACCGGCTGGCCGGAATCGGCTGCGTAACAGTTCAGCTGGAGGTAGGCGGATAAGGTATAAACCCGGCCACCATCCAGGGTGGGGGTGGAGCGCGGGCCGTCACCGCCGCGGTTGTCGGGCGTTCCGGAATCACCGCCACCCTGATATTTTGCCTGGCCGAGCACCTGGGACCACGCCTCCTTGCCGGTGGCGGCATCGAGCGCCACACAGACTTCCTGGTCGGCTCCACCTTCGACTCGGCGGACGATGGTGAAGGCCTTGCCTTGGCCCACCGTGAACGAACTGAACCCGCTGTTGAGAGGGATGTTCCAAAGCTTTTTCAGGCCCGTGGCGGGCCAGGATTTCAGGATTTTTTCGGCACTGGCACCATCGTGGTTGGGGCCGCGGTATTGGGGCCAATCGGCCCCTTGGGCAATCGATGCCAAGCCCAACGCCAAGGCCGCCAAGGCTTTGAACGCGGGCCGGCAGCCGGGCTGATTCCCCTGGAATGGTAGCAACACTGTTTTATTCATAAATTCTTCGTGGATAATCTGCTGGCGCCAAACCTGGAACCGGCCGCCGATCAGCAGCCGGCCCTGACACCTGAAGGGTCGGACGCGGGAAGCGGCCGTTTATTCAATTCCCCGCTTTTGGGCTTTTTTGCGGGCGGCTTCAGCAGCCTTGGCGGCTTTGGCGTCCTGCCGCTCATACTCGTTCCGGAGCTGCTGCTCCTGTGCCTTGAACTCCTCCTCGGCGCGTTTGGCGCCTGGCAGGTGGTTCAGCTCGTCCTTGGCCGCCTGGGTGGCGTCCAACGGGGTGTTCAGGACGGTGGGCCGCAGCAGCACCACCATTTCACTGCGGGAACTGTTCCGGGAGGAACTGCGGAACAAATTGCCCAGCAGGGGAATGTCCTTCAAGCCGGGGACACCGGAGTAGGATTTGGATTTGGCGGCGCGGATGAAGCCGCCGAGAATGATGGTTTCCTTGTCCCGCACCGAAACCATGGAGTTGGCCTCGCGGGTGTTGGTGGTGGGCACGTCCGAGCCGGCGATGCTCTTCCACTCGCCCACTTCCTCGATCGTTTGCGAGATCTCGAGGACCACCAAGCCATCGGGGGTGATGAACGGGGTGACATCCAAGCCGACACCCACTTTCAATTGCTGAACCGATCCATAGCCGCCGCCGTATCCGCCGTAACCAACGGAGCCATACCCGCCATACCCGCCACCGTAGGAACTTAAGTAGGGGACCGTGGAGCCGCTGAAAAAGCTGGCCGGCATGGCGTGGGAAGTCTGGATCCGCGGCCGCTGGATGACGGTGCCCCGGTTATTCGCGGCGAGGGCGGTGACCGCCATGTCCAAGTCCCCGCCGTATTT
>CAIMWS010000527.1 GCA_903845125.1 uncultured Verrucomicrobiota bacterium | reverse complement strand
GTAAGTTCACGGGTGGTGTAGTAAATCTTGACCCGGATGCCACGGGCATGAGCCTCGGCTGTGCATTGCTTCAAGCTGGGCAGCGACCAGTCAAAAAGCGGGTAATTGATCGCCGGATTTTGTTCCTTGTTGTGGTGGATATTGATCACATTGGCGCCCCGGGCTTTGACCCGTTGGAGGTCGCGATAATCGGCGTCCTCCACACCCTGCGTATTGTGCTGGTAACGCATCGCCCATTGCTGTTCCGTGTCCAAGGTTTTGAAGGGGGTTAGATACAGCCTGAAATTAAAATCCAACGCCTGGCCTGGCTTGAAATCCCGCGGGCCACTGTAGGCCACTGCCTGCCTTCCTCCACTCAGGGAATGACTCAAACGAATCCCACCCAAATGACCATTCCCGCCTCCCCAAGATTCGGGAACCATCAGTTCCCGGGAATGGTAATAGCAGTTAATCAGCGGCGCCCGCCAATTGGCACCGTAGAGTTGCAACTTGAACCCTCCGTTCACCGCCCCGATCCAGAAACCGTCCTGGTTAAACTTGGGATTCCAATTCCAATCCAAAGCGGACGGGCAGTTGCCGCCGGGTTGTCCCAGCCCCATGAAAAAGGTGGCAGCGGGGGCGGAAACCGGAACCTCCAGACGGATATCCCGTACGGCAGTGGTTTGGGTGGATTGGATCTGGCACCTGAAATCGGCAAAACCGTCGTATTCCAGGACCCCTTGCACCACCATTTTGAATCCAGCTGATTCGGAGGTTGCCCGCCAGGCTGTCGATCCATTCTGCTCCCTCGTAAATTGCATGGCCGGCGTCCCGAAAGCCACGGGCCCATCGCTGGTTTCAATCACCAAATGGATGGGTGCGTCCAGGATTGCCCATCCCGGCCCGGGGGTGATCCTGGTGTTGCCGGCGTTGAAATGAGAGCGGATTTGCCGGGGCAGCCCATCGGCACCGAGGGCCAAATCCCGCCCGAGCAGTTTCAGGACATTGCCTTCACGAAGGATGGGCACAAACGGCTGGGTGACCGTGTCCTCGTCGAGACCGATGGTCGAATCCAGCCAGCGTAGGCGCGACAGCCGCCAGGAATCGCCATCCCCGTGATCGCGCAGAGGCTCGCCGGCTACCTCCAACTCCAAGCCTATGCTCATTCCGCCCCCGGCCGCCAAGTCGTGGATTTGGATGGATCCGCGATAAACCCCATTAGCATCCATCGGCACATCGATCCCAACCCAAAGCGCTTGCAGATGCCCCAAGGGAACTGCCAACTGCTTGATAAAAGGTTCCCCATGGCAATTGGTGCCGCCGAGGTTGAAGCAGCGAAACCGGTCCCGGTTGAGCGAACCGTTTGGTCCCTTTAAATCCCCAAAAACCATACCGATCTCCTCTACGGGCCGGCGGGCGGCGAACAAACCGATTTGAAAGACATAGAATTCCCCCGGGCGGGCCAGGCCCTTGAAGATTTGAGAGTGGTTGGCCATGTCCTCCAACCAACGTTTGGGAAGCCCTTTGGCGTGCCGGATCGGATGGATTCGATCCTCGGTGAAAACTGTCCAGTCAACACCCAGTTTGGCAGTAAAATTCGCCGTATCCGCGGGACCAGCCAGGCGATCCATCTCGTTGTGGGATTGAATATAAAATCCCTCGGGTTTCGGCGTAGGCGGCAGAATGCGGGGTATTTCTGCCGCCCGGGTGCCGGCCAATAGCAGCACCATGAAAACAGCGGTGAAGGAAAGGGAGCGGTGATTAATCATTTGCCGCAAATCGGGCCATATCGGAATTGGCCTGGCGAAGCGGCCTGCGACAAGTAATAATAAATTCGCGCACGAACTATGGGTGGTCATACTTTTTTTCGCCTTTGCGGATCGACTCCCGAACGAGCAGTTCAGCTTGGAGGCGTTTTTCGTTTTTCACCTCACGGCGCAGATCAGCTTCGCCAGGCTGGAAGCCGGGCATATCTGCACGCGGACGCTGGGCCAGCAGCTCCTTTCCCGCTCGAATAAGTGCCAGCGCCTCCTGGTATGGGGCACTTTTCCGATCGAGTTTTTCCAGGCAGGGACTCAACTCAGGTCGGTCGAAACTCACTTCCGGCCCCAGGCTCTCCAAATGGCTTTTTTGCGCGGCCAGCGGCCAGCCGGTCAACTGATTCAGGCGGTTGAGCTGGGCCAAGTCCAGTGGCATCCGTCCGGTCAGGCTGTCCGGGTACGCCGAGGCATAGGTGGGATAGTAAACGCCGTTCAAATCGATCCAGGTGATGATCCGGTCCAAATCCTCGGCGGTGAGCTGGAGCCCCTGGTGTTCCGGCACTGTGGGAGAGCGAAGTTCCCGGACCAGCTTGCTGGCATGTGAACCCCAGGCACAGGAAGGCTGGATTTCGGCCGGGCCGGCGCCAATGCAACCGGTGTAACCTTTGCGCCACAGCTCCATATAAGCGGTATTGAACGTCAGCGTGCGATCCGGCGCCAGGTTGAGCTTCCGGCCGGGCTCCCGGCCATAATCGTGGCAGCGAATGCAGTGCTGGTTAAAGACGGGCTGCACCTCGGCCATGAAGCTGAACTCGCGGGGCGGCCCATGCCAATCGGCCAGCCGGCTCGGTTCGCGACGCAAGGCCAGCGATTGGGTCCCGTTTCCGGGCGGGGCCAGGAGAGCGGCAGCAGGAGCCTTTCGATAGGATTCGGCGGACGGAGTTCGGAGGCGATCTTCATGGCAGCCCACGCAAGCCGCGCGCTCGCCCGATTGCGCGCTCGTGCCGCTGCGCATCGATTGGATCATCATGCCGTTTTCGTCCAGCAGTTGGAAATAGACAAACCGTTCCGAAGGCACCAGGAAATAGGCCGAGCCATCTGCCTCCACTGGCACGGTCCCGAGAATCCGTTTGTTGCAGTGGTCGTGCCAGTTCATCGCCGGCCACATGCCGCCTTGACCAAGCCAAGAGCCGGAGTCGGTCCGGAACCTTTTCTCCGGGGTCTCCACCACCCGCAGGTATTTCACCGAACCGGACCGGACGCCTCGCATGGGAGCGCCCTCATAGACATTGTGCACATAGAAGGATCCAGGACCGTTGTGGAAATCCCGCGCGGAAGGGGTCACCGGGGGCCGCGGCTTGGCGGCCAGGGGCGTGGGATCGAAACAGCCTGGCAATTCCGCATGCAGCGGGATCTCGTTGCCGAATAGGTCCACCACGTAGAGGCCCCAGGAATTCCCCGCGGGAGTGATCCGCGAGCAGATGAAATATTTTCCCGCCACGGCTGGCGTCTCCGGGTCGTAGAGCGGATATGGATCCTGATAACGTTGCTGGATTTTGCGAAATAATAGGAGCTGCTGCCGCTTCAGATCGATCAGGTTCACCGCCTCGGGTGGCCAAGTCCGCAGGACGGGTATTCGCCCGTCCATGCCCAGCCTGCGGTCGATGAGAGCCAGCGCCCCATATTGGTCGTGCAACGTCGCGAAGATGCCAATGGCCTGCTGGGTGCCCCACACGGCCCGGGCATGGATCATCGCCTCGGGAGCCGCGGTGTTATTCTTCCAATAGAGGGTGTGGCTGGTCCCGTCGGGGTGGCAGGTCCACAGCCCTTGGGCGTCGCCGTAGTTACGGTCCACGTATTCCCAGCGGTCATAAAGGATGCGGCCATCGGGCAGGAGCGACGCATGGCCATCAAACAGGGTGTTCTTGCTGATCTGGTGGATATCCGAGCCGTCGGGATTCATGCGAAACAAATTGCCCATGACATGACGGTTGCACATGCAATATTTCGGATCCCGGGAGGAGGTGAACACAATCGAGTCATCCGGCAGATACAACGGATCGATGTCAAAAACATCGGCAGCGAAGGTTAGTTGCCGCAAACCGGAGCCATCGGTGTTGATCTCGTAAAGATGGTAATTGTCCGCAGGATCCTTCCGCATGCTGAAGAGGATCTTTTTCGCATCGAAATGGACATCTGGATCCCGGATGACGCCGGTTGCCGTCTCCAGGATGGTCCGGACCACCCCGCCTCTCGCAAAATCCACGGTTTTCAAGGCACCGCCTCCTTGGAAGCTGGTTTCGGCAATCTCGCCGGTCTGGAACATCGTCTCGGTGTTGTGGTGATCCTCGCGATATTGATGGCGCACGACAAAAAGCAGCGGTTGCCCGCTGACCAGCGGATTGGATGTGAGCGCTGCCTGCCGCAGCGCCTCGCATTCCTGCACACAAGCCTTGACGGCCTCGGCATTCCCCTCCTGTTCAGCGCCGATTTGGCGCTGCTCCAGCTTTTCCAGTTGGGTGAGCCATTCCTGGCCTTGCGGGTAGCGGTTGCCAAACGTCCCGGCCAGGTCTGCGATCGCTTGGCGTAGTGATTGCCGGCTGCCGGCGTCGAATCCGGGAGAATTCACTGCGCAGAACGCCGGTATTTGGCGGCTCAGAACGATCAAAAGCGACAGCAGCCACCGATAATTATTCATGGTCAGACTCATAGGAGGGCTGGAGCGTCAGTTGCACGATGGCCAAAGGAAGCGCTGTAATCGCCGGCTGGACGGATTGGTTGCCGAAAGAACCACCGCGGGGCTGCAGCAGGCGCCAAACAGTGGCGGTCCCATGGCCACGGCCAGCGTAACGGAGCTCAATATTATAGCCTGGCTCTTTCATGTTCAAAGGCTTGGCTTCATCATGAGCCAGGGGCAACGGCGGGCAATAAAATTCCACTGCACCAAACAATTCCACTCGCGGGGAAAAATGCTCGGCCTTTCAGCAAATGCGGGACTTGCCTGGGCCCCGGCAGTCCAACAGGCCATGATCCGGTGAATTCCGGGCATTTTAAGATATTCCTTGCCGCAGCCAGGAAACTTGCCGCCAAAATTATCCCCTAATGGTTTCCGTCTTGGCCAAGCCATGGCCGTTTCGTTAAGATGGATCGATGCTCAATTTTGGTGAGTTTGAAGCGAATGAAAATCCCTACTATTCAAAGGGATTCGTCCGGCTTTACCTGGCTTCCAAAGGCGGGGAACCAGGCGGTGGGAAATGGATAATCAAGGTCATCGACTGCAAGCCCAAAGCCGCAATTTCGGGCCGCAAAGGGCGTACGCCTAAGGAAATGCCAACGGGGCCTGTTACTCAGGAGCCTAAAGGCACACCGGATAACCAGTATGCACAAACCGAGGTACTGGCGCGGATTGCCATCCAGCAAAAAGTGGCGGATGCGGGATGCCCCAATGCAGCAAAAATATTGGCTTGGGGTGAGATTCCGGAAAACCACCAGGTATGGTTTGCGGTGCCTCATTTTTCGCGGGGCAATCTGAAACACCGTCTTTTTCAGAACATCCGTGTTACCAACTCCGACCTGCGGCAACTGTTTTGCTCCCTTTTAAACGGAATCTCGGCCTACCAGTCCGAGGCGGGCCGCCCGCACGGCAATCTCCTGAACCTGAATAATATCATGCTGGGGGGGCAGCCGGGCTGGCCGCTGTTTCGCTCCCCCATCCACCTGATGGATCCCGCGCCTGGAAACAAAGAGCAGGCCCGGGAGTTGGAACTCAGCGATCTGAAAGCGCTGGGAGCGCTGCTTTATCAGTTAGTCTGCCAAACGGAAAGCCAGGCCATCCCCTGGCCGGTGCCGCTCACCGATCATTGGCGGCGGTTGGGAAGCGAAGCCTCCGGATGGTTGGAATTATGCAATCAACTTCTGGATCCCAAGCTCTCATCGAGTGAACTCAGCCTGGAAAGCCTGCAAACCCGCTTTCCTTACCAAACGCCCCCCCGCTTGGTGATCCCCTGGAAAACCATCCTGACCGCCGGAGTTCCCATTCTCGGGCTGGCGATTTTCCTGGTCATGGCGTCCAACCACCAACCCAACAAGGCAGGCAGCCCAACCAACAGCCTGCCCCAGCCATCCCCCAATCCCGGCCACTTGCCGCCCGACAGTCCAGCCCAGGAAGCCGTGAAACCACCAGCCCCCCCCCAGCCGCGGATTTTGGAAATACAACCGATCAAGGAAGTGGTATTGAAAGAGGATGGGGATCCTTTACTCATTGATCTGGGTATTGTGGCGTCAAACGCCCCATCCAACCAGATCCTATGCAATGTATTTTCGGAGGATCCGGTCAGGGTAAGCAGCTCTTTGCGCACCAATGAAAACGGCAAATATCAAATCTCCCTCACTCCCGGACATGGCTCGGAAACGAACGTAACCATCCGGGTGGAGATTGCCGATTTGGATGGTTTCTCAAAGGAAACCAAATTTGCGGTGCAATTCCTTCCCAACCCCAAGCCTCCGATCATTCAGCCGGTCCCACCTGTGGTTCTGGATGAAGGCAGTCCGCCGAAAATCATCCCCCTGGCGGTGAGCGATCCGGATGGCACGGCCGACCAGATCCGGCTCAGCGTCAATTCCGCCAATATGGCAGTAGTGCTGGCCCGGGTGGAACGAAGCGCGCAAGGTGCGTGGCAATTGGTCCTTAACCCGCTGCGCGGTGCGGCCACCGATGTTCCAGTTACTGTAACCGCGACGGATTCCCAAAATTTATCTTATGACCTGCACATCCAAGTGCAATTCAGGCCCCGTCCCAAGCCTCCCATTCTAGTAATGGGAACCAATCAGGCGGTTCTCGAGGAAGGAACCACGGCCACCATCCCCTTTACCATTACCGATCCGGACACCCCTTTGAATCTGCTCAAGGTGCAGGCGGTATCTGACCAGGCGGAAGTCATCAAGCCGGCAGCCACCTTGCACGACTCCGGCCGGGGGGAGTTGGCGTTGAAAACCGGCGCTGCTTTAAGGACCGTCAACGCGCGGGTGACGATTTCGGTTACGGATGACAAGGGTTTATCCGACGCCAAGGTCATCGTGGCTCAGTTCATCCCCACTCCGAAGCCGCCGAAAATCAAGGTTTCGCAACCGGTTAAATTCTCGAGAAAATCCACCGAACTCCAATACCGCATCCCCATTGAAGATGTGGACACCCCACCCTCACGGCTGAAAGTGGAAGTAACCAGTTCCAATCCTCGGAAGCTGGAAGCCAAACCGGCCTTTATTGGTGGCGGGTGGGTGATTGATTTGCGAGCACGATCCGGTCGGGAGCCGCAGTCAGTCAGCATTGTGGTCAGGGATCCGGAAGGTGGCGAGGCCCGGGCGGAACTACCCATCCTGTTTGAGAACAAATAGAATAAAACACCGCCCGCCGACTAAATTGGGTCAAAACTGGCCGGCCCTTGGCTGAGTTACGAAATGCCAGCCCCAAGGCCTTGTGCATGCACACGGCTAAGCTTGCCGGGTGGCAGTGGCTTTTGTTGGTTCAGCTTTCATATAACGATGAACCAGGAAATAATACATCCCTCCCAGAATGAGCATTGCCCCACCAAGCCATATGGCTATCCGGTGCGCTTCACCTGCCAGCAGTTTTTGATCCTGGCCGGCTTTAATTCCGATCCAGCATAATACTCCACACCAAATACCGGACCCGAGGAGGGTATAAATCGAAAATTTCCAATAATCCATGCGCACAATACCGGCGGGAATACCGATCAGGTGCCGGACCACCGGCAGCAGTCGGGAGATGAAAATGCCCACCGAACCAAATCGGGAAGCCCAGCGCTCAGCGCCCAGAATTTTTTCCGGAGAGATAAAGACATATTTGCCAAAGCGCATGACCAATGGGCGGCCGGCCACCCGGGAAAACCAATACATCGCGGTGGCACCCACCCAGGAGCCCAAAGCACCCGCCAGCACAATTCCGACCAAACTTAATTTGCCGGAGGTATAGGCCAGGTGGGCGGCGGGCGGAATGACCAACTCACTGGGCAACGGCACCACGGAACTCTCGACCGCCATCAACAAAGCAATGAGCGGATAACCACCCGTCTGGAGGGTGGCCAAGTACCAATCGATTAACTCTCGTATCATTCCGCTCATTCCTATCGGTTCTGGGGAAGCTTTCGCAAGTTATATCATCAAGGATATTGCAATCGCACCCGGTAAAGCCGCTGGGAACTCTGAGCGCTATCTTTGACCTCCATGTGGCCGCCAGTGCCAGTCACACTGGTCAAAACCTGCCATTGGAAGGGAATGGTGCCGGCGTATTCGACATGGTTCAACCGGTTGCTGATGCTCGTCCACGATATGGTGCGGGAACCATCGGAATTAAGCGCGACTTGAGCGCTGAAGAGACTGATATCGGCGTAAATCAAATCGTTGTAGTGGGGCGGGGTCATGCCAGTATAGAGGACCGGCAAATTGGCAAAAAGGGCCGTGGTGGAGGACGGGGTATAAATTTTTGTTAAATCCACAATCCCACCCCCGTTCAGCTGCAGGCTGTTGAATTGGTTCAGCACATTGGTGCCCGAAACCACCCGGCCAAACACCGTGAAACCACCGTTTTGATTGTCCAAGTTGGCGGAATTATCGGCCAGGTTAAAAAACCACTGGGAGGTGGCCGAATTGGGATCGCCCGATAATTTCGCCATGGCAATCGTACCGTAAGTATTGCTGAAATGCCGCCCCACCGCATATTCATTGGTGATGGCCCCCAAAGAGGCCACGTAATAAAAGTTGGAAAAATCACTGGAACTGGTGCGGTTGGCGATAAGCATCCCGCCGCTTTGTGCAATGAAAGAGGGCAAGCAGCGGTGAAAAATGACATTCTTGTATAGCCCCCGGCTCACATAATTCTTGAAGTTCTGGACTGTCACCGGCTTTTCCTGGTCGAATAATTCAACGGCCATTTCACCGGAGGTGGTTTGGAAAAGCACCAAACTACCAGCTTGGATCCTGGGCTGCTGAGAGAAAAAAGCTAAGGCTAAAAGCAAAGTTAAACCGATTTCGCTCACCC
>CAIMWS010000526.1 GCA_903845125.1 uncultured Verrucomicrobiota bacterium | reverse complement strand
CCGGCCGCCCTCATCGGTCAGGAAGACGGCATGCGGGGAACCATCCAGCATGGTGCGGTAGTGCTCCGCGCTTTGCTTCAGCTCCAAGGCCAGCTGGCGCGCCTGACCCAGCGCATTGAGCAGGCGCAAGGTCAAAGCCCCCAGAAACAGGCTGAGGCTGCCCCCGCCAAATCCCACGAGCCAGGCCTTGCTGTAATCCACCGGGCCAGCCTGGCTGCCAGTTCGGGTGAAGCACAAGGTCCAGGGGCGGCCCGCCAGGACAATCCGGCTTTGGCTCCTTGGCAGCGCGTCGATGGCCAGATCGGTTTGTTCGCTGGGCGCGGCCTGGCTATCGTAAAGCCGGGTTTGCTTGACAACCTGATCGCCATCGAAGATCTCCAAACGGATGCGGTTCTGGCTTGGCTGGCCCCAGTTGCCGAGGATGCCGCCCAGGAGATCATCCATCCGATAGGGGCTGTAGGCCCAACCGCGAATGGCCGCGCGCCGCTGCGGGACGGTTTCAAGAGGCAGGTCCCGGCGGTAGACCGGCACATACATCAAGGTCCCGGCCTGGACTTCCTGGGCCGTTTCCTGCACCAAAGTCACCTTTCCGGAGAGGGCGGCCGTATTTTCATCGCGCGCCCGTTCCATGGCCTCCCGGCGCACCGGTTCGCTGAGCATGTCATAGCCAAAGGCGCGGAGGTTGCGGTTGGTGAAAGGTTCCAGGTAGACGATGGAAGAATACCACTCCCGGTCGCCCTTGGGGAGGACGTCATAATCGGGAAAACCCCCGGCACGAATTTCCTGGAGATGTTGGGCCAGCTGGGAGCGGGGGATCAGGAGGGAAAAACCGAAGCCCTGAATGCCGGGGAGTTGGGTTTCCAGTTGCTGTTTCTCAGTGAAAAAACGCCATTCCTGGCGGCTGACGCCACCGGAATGAGCCAGAAAGGCGGACGCGCTGCGGAGGATTTGCTCGTGCGCCCGGAAGCGCTCCACAATCTTGCTGCGGATTTCCCCACAGGCGAAATTGAAGTCCTCCTTTTCGCCTTTATCTACCGCATATTTTGTGGAGCGGGCCACCAGGCCGGTGGCCAGCAAACCCGCCAGCAGAACGGCTCCGGCTGTCCAAAACCGCCAGGCTTTGGACGCCGTGGAACCTACCTTAACCCCAGCACCAAGCATCTGCATCATATAGCAACACCGCCTTTTCTCCAAAGAAGAAGCCAATGAAATGCCCGATCGGGGAGTCTCGCCAAGGCTCTCGGTCGGCTAATCGCGCTCTACTATTATATATATCACCTCTGAAGACAAGGCCGAAATTCGATTGATTCATTTTTCAGGTAAACCCCCCCGGGAAGAAAAACGGTAGTGGGAGGAGGAAACCTGGTACAATAATGGCATAGAGCTATGCAGTTGGCTCTTGTACTATGGGAGCGATTGCATCAGCCGTAGTCATCGACTTGCCTCCAATAATCTCCAGCTCCAATACCGGACCCAAGTCTATGTTGAGCATCGCGCGACAATCAACATGAGTAAACTGCCTGGCCCTATAATGGATCCTGTGAAGGGCTACCCAGATTCAGTAAGTGCGCAGCGCACAAATGCTGCCCTGCCGGAGGGGGAAAGGAAATTGACGGTTCCTTGGGAAGGGGGGAGGGGAGTGATTGCTCCGCGGGTTTTTCGAATGCCAAAAGAGCCGAATCCCCCCGCGATCTTCCACCCAGGGTTTCGCACACTGCGCCCCACGAAGGCCCTGGAAAGCCCCCCGGCCGTGCCGGCCAGCGCCCCGCTCAGCGTCCGCCCGCCGGCTGCGCGCGCAGGTCTTTGGAGGTGGCCAGGGCAATCACCCGGCCCTGGTTCCCCACCGCGCAATAGAAGTGGTAAACCACGCCGTGGTGTTTGATGAGCCACGGTTTGTGGGCGAAGGTATCGTCCCAAGGCTCGCTGGGCGCCACGAGATCCGGCCCGGTCCATTTGGTCCAATGCACAAGGTCGTGGGAGGCCGCGAAGGTATCGAAAGCCTTCGGCTTCCAAAAGGCGCCGAAATAAAACATCACCCATACCCCGTTGATCCGGGTGACCTGGGGATCCCCGGAAATGCCCTTGCCGTTGTCGATCACCGGCTCCTGCCCATAGCGCAGCCAGGTCCGCATATCGCGGGAGACCGCCATGCCGATCCGCTCATAGCCGGAGCTGGGCTTGCCGTTGTAATACATGATAAAAGGCCAGCCGAGGGAGGCCTCGGGATCGTGGATCACCTGGCTCTTATACTGCGTGAGCGCCTCAAAAGGGCGCACATCCGGCTGGTCCCGGGTGAGCACCGGCCCGGGCAGCCGGGTCCACTCGGCTGGCTGGACGGGATCGAGGGTCCAGGCCATGCCGATCGCCAGGGGATCGGTTTCATAGCCTTTCAGGGCGCCGCCAATATAGCTCATCCAGTATTTGCCATCGTGCCGGGCCAATTCGCCGGTCCCGCCCCAGGTGGTATCCTGCAAGGCGATATACCCCGCCGATTGGCTGGCGTCCCAGGCGCCCGGATGAGGGGAGAGGATTTTGCCCACCCGCTGCCAGCGGAGGAGATCCTCGCTCACGGCCAGCAGGGTTTCGTAGCCGTTGCCATCGAAAACGATGTAAACCATGTACCATTGGGAGCCGTGGCGGAAAACGCTGGGGCAATCCATCTTCTTATCGCCTTCAGCCGGGATGACGATGCCGTATTTGAAGGGCGTTTTCACCTCCTCGTAAATTTCCCGCAGGGTCGTTTCCGGCACCGGCCGGCCGGGATCTGGTTTGGCCGCCAGGACCGTCCGCGCCGGGGCGGCGTGGGCTTGGGGTTCGGCGGCGGTAGCGGTGGCGGTGGCGGCGGCCACGAAGGTGGCGAGGAGGCTGGCCAGGCAGGCGGAGGGGAACATCATGGGAGGATCCTTTACGGGTTGGTGCGGTAATGCACGGTGGATAGTTCGCGCAGGCGGCGGGCGGCCTGCTCGGCCGTGAGATCCCGCTGCCCTTCGGCCAGCATCTCATAGCCGACCATGAATTTGCGGACCTGGGCGGACCGCAGGAGGGGCGGGTAAAAATGGGCATGGAGCTGCCAGTGGGCAGCCTCCCCGGAGGCAAACGGGGCTCCGTGCCAGCCCATCGAATAGGGAAAGCTGGTCGCGAACAGATTGTCGTAGCGGGTCAGGCAGGCCTTGAGGATTTCCGCCAGGGCGGAGCGTTCGTCGAGGGTCAGGTCCGGCAGGCGCAGGATATGGCGGCGGGGCAGCAGGAGCAGCTCGAACGGCCAGGTGGCCCAGTAGGGCACCACGGCGACCCAGTGGGCGTTGGCCTCCACCAGCCGGTGGGCCTGATCCAGCTCCAGTTGGGCGTAGTCGATCAGCAGCGGCCGGCCCTGCTTTGCCGCGTACTCGCGCTGGCAGAGATCCTCCCGGGCCACCAATACCGGCAGCCAGTTGCCGGCCCACAATTGGCCGTGCGGGTGGGCGTTGGAGCACCCCATGGCGCCGCCCTTGTTCTCAAAAAGCTGCACCCACTGGTAACGGGAGCCCAGGTCCGCCGTCTGCTCCAGCCACACCTGGATGACTTTCCGGATCTGTTCCACGGGCATTTCCGGCAGGGTGAGATCATGGCGCGGCGAGAAACAGATCACGCGGCTGGTGCCTTGCACGGGCTGGCACTGCAGCAATCCGCCCGGGTCCGCGGCGCCCGCCCCGGGGGTATCCGGCAGCAGCGCCGCGAAGTCATTGGTGAACACGAAGGTGTCGGTGTAGGCCGGGTTGACCTGGTCCCCGGCCCGGCGGTTGCCCGGGCAGAGGTAACAGCCGGGATCGTGGGTGGGGCGGTTCTCGCTGGCGCCCGCCTCCCGCTGGCCCTGCCAGGGGCGCTGGGTACGATGCGGGGAGACCAGGATCCACTCGCCATTCAGCGGATTGAAGCGCCGGTGGGGATGAAGCTCCGCGTTGAACATGGTCAAAACAGGGGAAGAGGTCATTTTGCCGCCGGCCCCGCCTGGACCATTACCGCCCCGCTGGCGGGGCGCGTCACAAACAAGGACGGCTCAAGGCCCGTGCGCCGCTGGTATTCGGCCCGGATCCGGCCGGCGATCTCCGCCAGGCGGCCCGCCTGCACCAGGCTCACGGTGCACCCCCCGAATCCGCCGCCGGTCATGCGGCTGCCCACCACCCCGCCGGCCTGGCCGATGGTTTGGGCAATTTCCACCAGGATATCCAGCTCCGGACAGCTGACCTCGTAATCATCCCGCAGGGAGGCATGGCTGGCATACATCAGGCGGCCCAGTTGCGGCCAATCGGCCTGGCGGATCGCCTGGGCGGCCAGCACGGTCCGCTCGATTTCGCCGACCACATGGCGCGCCCGGCGGAAAACGACCGGGTCGAGGGTGCTTTGCGCGGCGTCCAGCCTGGCCGGGGAAGCCTCCCGCAGGCTGGGGAGGCCCAGCCCGCGGGCGGCCTGCTCGCACTGCGCGCGGCGCTGGGCATACCCGCCCCCGGTCAGCTCGTGCCGGATGTTGGTGTTCACGATCAGGACCGCCAGCTCCGGATTCGTCAGCGGCACCAGGTCCGTCGTACGCGACCGGCAATCCAGCAGCAGGAGGTGGTTGGGCTGGCCCATCACGGAGATGAACTGGTCCATGATGCCACACGGCATGCCGGCGTATTCATGCTCCGCCTGCTGGCAGAGCAGGGCCTTGGCCACCGGCTCCAGCCGGCGGCCGGTGACGGCCTCCAGCAGGGTGGCCGAGGCCACTTCCAAGGCCGCGCTGCTGGAGAGCCCGCCGCCGAGCGGCACGGTGGAAGCCATGGCCACCTCCAGGCCCGGCAGCCGGCAGCCCAGCCGCTGGAAGCCCACCAGCACGCCCCGGATATAGTCCGCCCACCTGGGCTCGCCCCGCTGGATCGGCGCGGCCAAATCGATGGCCGCGGTGGCGTCCAGCCGCGTGCAGTGCCAGGATATCTGGTCCGGCGTGGCCGCCAGGTCCGCGGCGACCACCGTGTAGCGCTCGATGGCCATCGGGAACACAAAGCCATCGTTGTAGTCCGTATGCTCCCCAATGAGGTTGACCCGCCCCGGGGCGGCGGCGATCCAGCGCGGCGGGCGGCCATAGCGCTGGGCAAATACCCGGCTCAGTTCCGCCGCCACCTGGGCCAGCGGAACATTCGTTTCATACTGTGCGGTCATGGTCGTTTCCTGGCTGATCCCCCGGGGGCGCTATTCCTTCAATTTCCACTCCAGGATGCCGCCGGAGAAACCGTCCTGGAGCTGCACATCCAGGCGCAGCGCCCGGGTTTCCACAGTGGGGAACGCCACGGTATTGTAGGCGTCCCGCTGGACGCCATACCCGGTGGCGTCCACGGGCTTCCAATGCTCCCCGTCCCGGTATAATACCCGCCAGGAGCGCGGCACCCGGCAGCCGCCACCGGGGCGGTCATCGAACCAGTAAACCGACACGCTGGACACTTGGCGGGGGCGCTCGAAATCGTATTGCACCCATTCCCGCGTCCCCAGCCGGTTCCACCAGGTGAACCGGGGGATGGACTGGTCATTGGAATGGGCCGGTTCCCGGCCGTCGCACAGGGCCTCCTCAGTGTCATTCTCATGGACGTGCGAGGCGGATGGCTGGTAAGGCAGCGGCCGGGTTGCCGGCGCGGCCACCCATTCCCGGGCATCGGCCCCGGCGCCGATCAACGGGAAGGAGGAAATGCGCAGGCGCGCGGCGCCCATGGGGATCAAGGTGACCGTTTCCTCCGGCTCGGTGGAACGCACCGGGCTGTCCTGAAGCAAACCGACCAAACCGAACCGGTCCGCCTGCCAGGCCGGGATTTTCCGGGCTTTGACCCGCAGCTCGATGGGCGCGGTCTCCGGGGTGAACGGAAGGCCGTCCCACTGGTTGGTCCGGCGCACCACCTCGATATTCTGGGTGAGGTTGCGGGGGTTCAGCGCCAGCCCGTAATTCCAGGGCGTGGTGGGGAAGACCTCCCACTCGGGCCAGCGGTCGGCCCCGCCGCAGCGCCGCCATTTTTCACCGATTTTAAGCGAAAAGGTCAGTGGGCCGTAATCGACCGAGACCGCGTTGTGGTTCTGCTTCCAGGTCCGCACGGCCACCCGCATCGGCAGCTGAAGCTGGATGGCATCGCCCGCGGCCCAGCGGCGGTTGACCATCACATAAGCCTGGGGATCGGGGGCGACCGGCACCAATTTGCCGTTGACTTTCAGGGCCGGGGTGTCGCACCACTTGGGGATGCGGAAATAGAGCGGGAAGGTGGCGGGCTTGGTCAGCTCCAGGTGGAAGCGGATGGTGTCGCCGAACGGGTAATCCGTCTCCTCCACGAGGGTGGCCACCGCCCCCTCCGCCACGCTGGCCCGCACTTCCGAAGCCGCGTAGAGGGAGGCGCACAGGCCCTGGTCCCACGTGCCCAGCCAAAGCTCCTCCGCGTAATAGGGCCAGCCATGGGACACATTATGCTGGCAGCAGCGGTAAGCCTGGAAGGGGCTGTAGGAAAGCATGTTGCCGCCATTCTGGAGGGCGGGCGCCTTGTTCTTGCGGTCGAGCTGGATCATGTTCGCCCCGGTGAGGTAATGCAGGCCCTTGAGATCGGGCGTCATCGAGGCCGGGAAGGTGTTGAAGGCGATCTCTTCGCAGCGGTCCGCCCAGACCGGGTTGCCGGAGATCCGGCCCAGCATCTCGAAGCTGTGCATGAACTCCACGATGCCGCAGGTTTCAAAGCCCTGGCGGGGATCGTCGTAGCCGGGGCGGCAGTTCTCGTCGCCCGCGAAACCGCCGCCCGGGAACTGGCCATACAGGCCCATGACCTTCTGGTAATTGCGCTCGGCGGCCGCCAGGAGCTGGAGGTCATTGGCCTGCTGGAAATAAACACCCGGCTCGCGGAACCCTTGCGCGATGTTCACGTTGTGCCAGTCGCACACATCCGAAGCCCAGTTCGCCATGTGCTCGTGGATTTTTTTGGCCAGGTCCAGCAGCCAGGCGTCCCCGGTGCGGTTATAGAGCCAATAGATGCTTTCGATATTGTCGCCGGCGCGGATCTTGGGCCAGTAACCGGCGCCGAAATATTCGGGCGGCAGCTGGTTCTGCCAGCGGAAATAGCGGGTCATGAACGGGATCACCCGGGCGTCGCCCGTGGCCTCGTAAAAGGATTGGAACACATTGAGCATGACCATGTGCGGCCACATGTCCGGCTTGCCCCCCAGCGACTTCTGCAGCTCGCGCGGACCGAACCAGCCGCTCTCGATCTGGCCGGCCAGGGCGGCGTCGATCCAGCGGCGGGCCTCGCGAATGATGGATTCATCCTTCAGGACATAGCCGAGGTCGCCGTAGCCTTTCAGCCAGTAGGGCATCTCCTCCCAGCCGCTGTGGCCTTTGCCTTCGGGGTCGGACCAGGCATTGGACTCGAATTTCACCCAGGGCGAGATCTCCTTGAGCTGGCCGGTCATGCCTTCGGCCTCCAGCTCGAGCATCCGGCGCAGCCAGCCTTTGGGGGTGATGCTGCCGATGGGCAGCTTCAACAGGGGGCTGGGGCGCAAGGGCTCGCGGCTGGGCGTCTGCAGGCCGCCCCGGGCTTGGGCGGCCAGTTCCTTCGGCGTGCCCAATCCGGCGCCCGGCTCGCTGCGGCCCATCTCCGCGGGCGGGGCGTAAACCTTCAGGTTGCCCATGGTCAGGGCGTCGGCGTCCATTTTCACCTGGGCGCGGTCGTAGGTCATCAGGCCGTTGACTTCCACCTCGACGTCGGTGGTCTGGGTGTAGACGGCGGCGGCGAGCCCCTGGTTGGCGATCAGCGGGCACAATTTCTTGATGAGGCCCAGGTAAGCCACGCCCAGGGTGTCCGCGTTGTTGAAACTGCGGTAGCCCCAGTTTTTCTCCGCCTGCCAGGTGTGCCCGGGCACCGGCAGGCCCAGGCCGCCGAATTCGCCCAGCACGCCCGCGCGGCTGGCCTCCGGCTTGGGCGCGCCCGGCCCCGGATACGCGTGGATGTCGTTGACATCGCCCACGCCCTTGTCGGTCCAGCCGCTGGCGTTGTTGACGAGGCGCGAGGGATCGAAGCTTTTGACCCAGGCGGTGATCCGCTCGGTGTCATACTGTCCCCAGCCTTCGTTGAAGGGCACCCACATGACGATGCTCGGATGGTTGAAGCGCCCCACGATCAGCTGCTTCAGCTCGGTTTCAAATTGCAGGTCGGACTCCTGGGTGTTGCCCCGGCGGTTGGCGCTCGGCATGTCCTGCCAGACCAGGAGGCCCAGCTTGTCGCACCAGTAATACCAGCGGTCCGGCTCAACCTTCACGTGCTTGCGCGCCATGTTGAAGCCCAGTTTCCGGGTCATTTCGATGTCGTAGCGCAGCGCTTCGTCCGTGGGCGCGGTGTATAGCCCGTCCGGCCAGAATCCCTGGTCCAGCGGCCCGAGTTGGAACAGGGCCTGGTGGTTCAGGAACAAGCGAAGCCGGCCCTGGTCATCCTTGCCCAAGGCAATCTTCCGCATGCCGAAATAGGAGCGGATCTCGTCGGTGGCCTGCCCCTCTTTCAGCACGCTCACCTTCAGCTGGTACAGGTAAGGGCTGGCCGGCGACCACAGTTTGGCTTTGGGCACGGGCAGCGCAACCGTCTCCCCGGTCTTCCACTGGGTCGTGGAAACCGCTTCCTGATCCTCCAGGACCATGGCTTTGAAGGTGACCCCGGCGGTCTCGCCCCGGGTCTGCACGGTCAATTTAAGCACGCCCGCGTCGATGTCCGGGACCATTTTCAGCTCGCTGATGGAAGTGGCGGGCACCGGCTCCAGCCAGGCGGTCTGCCAGATGCCGCTGGTGGGGGTGTAGAAGATGCCGCCGGGCCGCCGGACCTGTTTGCCGCGCGGCTGGTTCCCGGCGTCGGAGGGATCGAAAACCGCCACCACCAATTCCTGGTCGCCCGCCGGCTTGAGCGCGCTGGTGATGTCGAGGCTGAAGGCATCATAGCCCCCCCGGTGCACCCCCAGGGCCTTCCCGTTGACGTATACCGTGGCCTCCCAATCCACCGCGCCGAAATGCAGCAGGATGGTTTGGTGGCTCCAGGTGTCCGGGATGTGGAACGAACGCCGGTACCACAGCCGGTTGGTCTCCCCGACCTGCTTCATCACGCCGGACAAGGCCGATTCCACCGCAAAGGGAACCAGGATCTGGCCGTCGAATTGGCCCGGGCGCTCCTCCCCTTTCGGGCGGATGGCGTAATCCCACAGCCCATTGAGGTTCTGCCAGGCGCTCCGCACCAGCTGGGGGCGCGGATACTCCGGGTGCGCGTGCTCCGGATTAACGTCCCGCGTCCACCGGGTGGAAAGCGGCCCTTTGGCCGGCTGCCATTCGGTGGCGGCCGCGAGCGGCCGGGCCAGCAACAGGCTGACGCAGGCGCCGCCGAGGGCGGCTGCCCATAAGATTCGCTTGTTTTGTGTCATAAATTCATCACTTAAATTGCTCCCGGCCCCCGCGGCCGTCCGGGGATTGGCGGCCGGCCTCGGCGGCTTCGCCGGACCGGTGGCCATCCTATGCGGAGCCCGCCCCTTTCGGCAACCCGGCAGTTGGCCTTTTTTGGGATTCCCGGGCCGCCGGCCAAATGTTCAGTAAGGCCCGGGGATGCGCACCCGCCTCCCGCCGGCCGGGACCGGGGGATCCACCCAACCTCCAGCGCCCACGCTTACTCGGTCTTGATCCAGAAATAATCCAAACCCACCGGCCCCGGCTCCACGCATTCCAACACGAGCGACCGGCTCCCCGCCGCCACCGGCACCGGTTTGAAATGGACATTCAAGTCGCGGGGGACGTGCCGGGTGCGCAAAGGGATCTCCGTTTTGCCGTCGGCCGCCGCCAGGGGCTGGCCGTCCAACAGCAGGCGCACGGTGGCGCCCTCCGGACGGTGGATCGCCACCAGGTGGAGGCCGAGGCGGCCGGCTTTCTCCAACGGCAGGGTGAGCTTGAGCCGGCCCCCTTTTTCGGCGTGCCAGAGGTCGGTTTTCAGCCGGGTGGCGAGGCGCTCCGGAGCGGATTCCAGCCGGCTGCCCACCGCTTCGGGCTGCATTTGGTCGGCGTAAAGGAACCGGGCGCCGGTGGCGCCGCCCAAAGCCTTGGGCTCCCGCCTGGGCAGGGGGGGCACCACCAGGTCCGCGGGCATCAAGCCGCGGTGGTCATCGATCGCTCCGGGCCGGGCATAATGATAGGCGATCCGGGCGTAGCTTAAACCCGGCGTGCGGTTGTGGGCCCATAACTCCAGGCAGACCGCCAGCGATCTCTCGAACGGAATGGCGTCCGTGACCTGGAACCGATGATTGGACACATAACCGGCGGTGTCCGGGCCGGAATCGAGCGGCTGACCGCAATACGGGTGGTCAAACAGGTCGGGCCGGCTCCAGGAATAATTGAAATAATCTTCCGACCCGGTGCCAAAGGTGGATGGCCGCAGCTCGCCATCAACCAGGATTTTTTCATCCCCCTCGCCCCACCAATTGCCGCCGGCGGTGGGGACCCCGGTGGGATTCATGATCATGGCGGCGCACCCGGCGAACACGCCCTTGCCGATCGCCAGCAGATAAGGCAGGTCGATGGCCCCGGCCCCGGCCAGCAGGTCGTGGTCCGCGCGCCACTTGGCCCGGAAATAGAGGGAGCTTTCGTCCCAGGCCCAGGGGGACAAAAAAACCGAGCCGGTGAGGCGGGCCGGGATCAGCGTATGGTTCAGGACTTCGATCCGCACCGATTTTTCGTAGGGCATCACAAACCGGCAGACCATGGCGCCCCCTGGCTCGACCGTGAAGGGCAGGCTGGAAAACGGGTTCACCCCGGGGCCGGAGGCGAAGAAATCCCCCACCGGCGCCTCCACCTGCGGCCGCTGGGAACCGTCGAAGGAAATGCGCAGCAGGCAGCCGCGCAGCACGGTGTCCAACGGCTCCCCCTGGAGGCGCAGCTTCAGTTCGCGCACGGCCCCTGGCCCTTTGGCGGGTGGCGACCACGACCAGGCGCGGCCCGGCTCCAGGGCGCCCTCCAAAGGGAGGCGTTCCCCGGCCCCGGCCTCCGGCTGGGTCAGCCGGGTGGCGGCGGTTTTCAGCAATTCCTGGGCATCCCGTAAATCGGTGGCCGGGTTGAAGGTCCGCACCGCGGTGCCCTTTTGGTAAAGGCGGACTTGGAGATGGTAAAAGTGCAGCTCATTGAGCTTTCCCTCCCAGGTCACCCGCAGCCCGCGGGCGAAGGGAATGGGCAGGTAATCGGCATCCTCCTGGCTGAAGGCATTTTTGGCGTCCAGCTTGAGGCCGGCCTGCCCGCAGTATTGCCCCGAGCGCCGCGCCAGGAATTCGTAGGCCGGACCCTGCCAGACGGGCTGGCCATCGCCGGAACCCGCCGCCGGCGGATCCAGATAAACCCGCAGGATGCCCGCCATGCCCGCCGACCAGCCCCGCACGATAGCCCCCGGCCCTTCGGCCTCCGCCACCAGGAACAATCCCGCCTGGCCGCCAGCCGGCGGCCGCAGGACTTTCAGGAAGCCGGGGATCGGCTCCCCTCCGAAACCGTCCGCGTTGGCAAACCAGCCGGGCGCCTCGCTGGTGGTTGAACGGCGGTCGTAGCTGGAAAACTGGAGGGTGCGATAGGCGGGTTTGGGCCATTGGGCCAGGCGGCCTAAATCGGTCATTTCCTCGAGGAGGGTGGCGGTGGTGACGGTTTGGGCATCCTGGGCAATCCCCAGCAAGGGGACGGCGAGCAGGGTGGCCAGGAGCAGGGTGGTTTTTGATGGCATAGGGGTAGGGGTTAATCGATCGGTATGTAATGCACCGCGGCGGGATTGGTGAAGAGCAGTTCCTTCATCACCCCGCCGGCGGCTTCAAAATCGTGATACAGGGCGGAATATTGGTCCGCCACCAGCTCCGCCAGGGCGTCCGCCACGCCCCGGCGCAGGGTCTGATACTTGGCGGCCACCATCTCCACGAACCGGGCGTCCGTGAAGCCGCAAGCAATGGATTTTAGCGGGCCCATGCTGATCTGGTCCCGCACCATCCGGGCGATCTTATGCCGGCGGAAATAGTGCCACCACGGCCCGACGGAGAGGTTGCCCACCTGTTTGGCGGCATTGGCGAGGTCGTTGTAGAGCAACTCATGCGCGGCCAGATACTCGAAATGGACGTTCGGATAACGGCTCCAGACCGGGTATTCGTCCTGCGGCAGGTTGGGGATGTATTCGGGCAGGGATTGGATCTCCCGGGCCCAATCCAGGAAATGCCGGGCGCCCCCGCACAGCTGGAGGCAAACCCCGTAGGGCGCCCCCGCCTGCCGCCGCTCGCGCCCAATATCCTCCAGCGCCGCCAGCATCCCTTCCGCCACGCAGGCGATGACCTGCCGCCGGTGCTCCCCATCCAACTGGGTGCGGGCGTGCGCCAGGGACCAGTCCACGGTCGTTTTGGACCACGGCTGGCTGAAGCGCCAATTTTGGGCGTGGAAGCCATCCACGTAAAGGATGCGGCTGTGCGGGTTGGCCTTGGGGCTGCGGAGGATGCGCCAGAAAAAGGCCTGCGTGGCGTCCTGCAAGGTGGCCACATTGCGGATTTCCCGCTCGAAATACTCCTCCAAATGCAGGATATACCGCTCCGCCTCGAATTTGTGCCCCGCGGTGAACAGGCCGAAATCGGTCGCCCGTTCCGGCCAGATGAAGCCGTTGATGTCGAACATGTTCCACGCCTCGGCATGCGTGCTGTGGGAGAGATCCACCGCCCCCGGGCGCACCGGCGGCTGCAGCGGCACCTGGTCCCGGTTTTCGATGCTCGTCACGTAGGCCCGCACCTGGTGGTTCCGGAGCACCTCCCCGGCGAATTCCGGCTGGTTCCGCCGGCTCGCTACGGCCTCGGCCACCCGGTGGAAATGCGCCGGGTCCAGCGGATCCACATCCTGGGGGAGGCCGGGATACAGCCGGTACATATACCGGAGCCACTCGGCGTATTCGGAATAACGGCTTCCCTGCAGCTGCTCCACCATGAACCGGCCCGCGGCGCGCCGTTCCGCGTCGGTGTTCGCCCCGATCTTCCGGATCCCCTCGTCCAGCCGGTTGCCCGCGCCTTCGACAATCTGGGAAAACCAGGAATAGAACAGTCCGTGGGTGGCGTCCATCATCGTGCGCCGCACCAGCCGGCCCTGGCGGATCCCCGCCTCCACCAGGCTGGCCGGCGGTTTGTTCACGGAGGCCTGGGTGCCGGCCAGGTTGCCGGCCGCCAGCTCGCGGGTAAACCCGGTGAGGTCATCCTGGATGTGCGTGTGGGCATCGATCACCGGGGTGGCCAGCGCCATTTCCTGCAGCCGGAGGCGGATATCTTCGAGGGTCATAAAAAAATCCAGGCAGCGTATTAAGGGGTGGCGGTCATTCGCCCGGTTTGGCGGCGGGCGCCGGGGGCGGACTGGCGGGCGCGTCGGCGGCCGGGCTTGTGGCTGCACCCAGGAAGGCTTGCAGTTGCTGGATCGCCCGGGCCATGGCCTCTTTTTGACCGGGGGAAAATTGCGGCTGCGTCTGCATCAGCTGGAGCATCGCCAGCGCTCCCGCGTAATCCTTTCTTTGAACCGCTGACACCACCTGGGCCAGCGAATTCTGATCCGCCGGGGGGGCCGTGGTGAACGCTTGCTCCAGGACGGCCGCATCCATGGGCGGTTTTTGGGCGCAGCCACCCGCCGATAGCACCAAGGCCAGCCACGTCATGGCCAGGCAACTGAACATTCTCATATATCTCCGCGCGGACAGAATTTAGTATTTCGGAACGGTTCAGACTCTACGCCGCACCTTTTCCCCAGGCAACCCCAAAGCAACCCGCACGGGTTACCCCGTTGAATCCCCTTTTTCCAGCGGCCCCCCCCGCGCCGCGAAAAAAATTTCCATGTTTGACACGGCGAAAGCGCTGGGCTTATGCTACTCTTTAATCCGTGTTATGGGCCAATACCGCAACCGGGTCGTTGCGAGTCACAGTCTGTGGCCTGTGGTTGTGAGGGAAAAACTGCACAAATGCCGTGAATACGAAGGGTTTCGACAAACTGTATTTGCCACCCGTCGCAAGATAAGGAGTTCTCCATGAAACAGAATCATGCAAAGTTAATTGGCAGCGCGTTGCCGGGCTTGGCGCTGGGCTTCTGGCTGGCCTGCTCAGCCGGATCGCAGGGGCGCGTCCTGGATAATTTCGATGGCGCCACCAAGACCGGTTGGGCCGACTTCACCTTCCTGGCGGGAACCCCATACCAGGAGATCGGCCTGCCGGTTCAGCAAGGCGGGCGTTTCACCTTTGCCGTTCCTGGCCAGATCCTGCAGGCGGCCAACTCCTCGCTTTTTTGGGCCAGCACCAAGTCCTCGGAGACTTTCACCCTGCAGGAAGGGCGAACCGTCGAATTCCGCGCGGATGTCGTGCAGGGCGGAGGGCCCAATTCGTTCGCGATCCTCGGTTTTGTCCCCTCTTCGGCGGGGGGGCCGGGCCAGCTCAAAGGCTATAGCCTTGCCAAATCGGCCAACGAAATCCTCATCGCCAAAGGGATCAACCAATACTTCGTGGATGACGATACCCCCACGGGCACGGTCAAGAACGACAACATTACCCTGGTGCTGTCCCTGACCGTAAAAAACGGTGGCGTGATCATCAATGCCAAAGTCCTCGATAAAAGCGCCGCGGATGCCGTGCTGTGGGAACGCACCGTGGTGGATTCCCCGAACGCCGACGTGATGGCGGGCGGCAAGGATGACCCGGCCAAACCCTACGTGGAGAGCGGGAATTTCGGCCTTTACCTGTATGCCCAATACAAAGCTTCGGCGGTGGAAGACCCCTACCAGGCCACCTATGACAACGCGGAGGTCTATGTCACGGAGACCGCGGTACTGGATGACTTCAACGGTGCCACTAAAACCGGCTGGACCGATTTCACCTTTGTCCCCGGCATGGGCCTGCCCGTGCAGCAGAACGGCCAGTTCACCTTCGCCATGCCCGGCGCCGTCCTCCAGGCGGCCAACAGCGGGCTGTTCTCGGCCAGCACCAAAACCACCCGCACCTTCGATATTGTCGAGGGTGAGCGGATCGTTTTCAGCGTGGACGTGATCAAAGGCGGCGCCAAGGACTCCTTTGCGGTGCTCAGCTTCATTCCGTCAGCCTCGGGCGGTCCCGGCCAGCTGAAAGGTTACAGCCTGGCCAAATCCACCACGGACATCCTGGTTGTCAAAGGGATCAACCAGTATTTCGTGGCCGATGCCGGCCCGGCGGCCAATCTGAAGCAGGAAAACATCACCCTGGTGCTTTCGCTGACCGGAAAAAACGGCAGCGTGGTCATTGAAGCAAAGGCCTTGGATAAAGACGCCGACAATGCGGTCCTGTGGCAGAAAACGGTCGTGGATACCCCGGCGGCCGATGTCATGGCGGATGGCACCGACAATCCGGCGGCGCCGTTCTACGGCAGCGGCAATTTTGTGCTGTATCTGTATGCCGATTATGACCGCAATGCGGTGGAGGATCCCTACCAGGTGGTGTTCGATAACGCCGTGGTGGCGGCGCCACCAGCCGCCGCGAATACCGCGCCCATCCTTTTGGATACGCTGCCCGCCGATTTCTCGAATTTCCTGCCCGCTTCAACCCAGATCTCCTTCAAGGCCACTGACGACAAGGCGCTGGGCAACGACAAGCTGACCATCCTGCTCAATGGCACCCTTTATTCCACCAACAACGGGGTCGTCGTAACCGGCACCGGTGGCGCCAAAACCGTCACCTTGGGCGGATTGATCGCCAATACCAATTACACGGCCATCCTGCAGGCGGAAGACTCGGAAGGTTTGGTGACCCGGCACACCATTTATTTCGACACGTTCCTGGCCGGCAATCCGACCATCGAAATCGAGGACTACAACTTCGAAGGCGGCAACTTCATCAACAATCCCGCCCCCTCCGTCGAGGGCGCGCCAGCCGCGGACACCTACTACGGGCAGGTCGGCGTGGTGGATGTCGATTACTCGGAGACGCGCACCTCCCCCAATGGCAACGACACCATGTACCGGCCTTCGGATCCCATCCGGATGATTCATTCCCGGGACTTCACCCGCGCCAAATTCGCGAGTCTTGGCGGCAGCGCGGGCGGGGTGTTTGATTATGACGTGGGCGACATCGCGACGGGCGAATGGCTCAATTACACCCGCACTTTCCCCGCTGGGTCCTACGAAGTCTATCTGCGGGAATCCCTGGCCAACATGGCCTCCGGCGAAAGCGTCCTGGAGCAAGTCACGGGCGATCCCACCCAGCCCGCTCCCGCCACCAAGGTGCTCGGCTCCTTCCTCGGCTCCCTCACCGGATTCCAATACCGGAACTTCCCGCTCACCGATGGCGCCGGCCTGAATAAAATTGTCCTGCGCCTGGACGGCAAAACCACCCTGCGTTTGCGGCAGGTCACCGCCGACTCCAGCGATGGCGCGCGGCTCCAAAACTACCTGATTTTCGTCCCCGTGGCCGCCGCCGGCGTCCAGCGGGCCACGGTCAGCTCCATTTCGCCAGCGGCCGGAACGACGCTGGAAACCACGGCGCCGGTCCTCTCGGCCACCATCCAGAATCGCGACACCTCGGTGGACACGGCCACCATCAAGCTCCAATTAAACGGCGCCCAGGTGACGGCCACCGTATCCGCCGAGGCCACCGGGGCGGGTCTCACTTACAAGATCACTCCGCTGCCTGCCTCCGGCGCCACCAACCATGCGGTGGTGACCTTCAAGGATAACCAGGGGGTGGAAGTCTCCTCCGCCTGGGATTTCGTGATCAGCTACAAGTCGCTCGATCCCGCCTTGCGGGTCAGCGGCACCGGTAAAGACCGCGGGTTCAATGTCCGGGTGGTGCAGGAAGTCCAAGGTGTGAATACGGACAACAGCCTGGCTTTTGCCGAAGCGCTTCTCAATCCCGCCACCGCGTTGGTGAAATTGATGGAAACCAACGAAGTGGCGCAGGTGATCAATTATTCCCAGACGGGACCCGGTTCCGCCGATGGCTATTTCCCCGAGGATGCCGGCATCCCCGGCCTTGCCGAAACCGGGGTTAACGACGACCTCGCGATGGAAATCACCACCTACCTGGATCTCCCGGCGGGCACCTACCGGTTTGGCACCCGGAGCGACGACGGCTATAAAGTCCAGGTGGTCGATGACTTCAGCAACCGCTCGGCCACGCCCCTGGCTTTCCACAATGGCGGGACCGCGGATGAAACCTACGAGTTCGTGGTCGCCCAAGGCGGCCTGTACCGGTTCCGGATGGTGTGGTACGAGCGTGGCGGCGGCGCGAACGTCGAATGGTTTTCCACCGACTTCGCCGCCACCCCAACGCGGACCTTGATCAATGATCCGGCCACTTCGGGCGCCATCAAGGCCTATGCCACCATTTCCGCACCATCCGTGGTGCTGGAGTCGGCTTCCGCTGCCAGTGGCCCGTTTGTGGCGGAGACCGCGGCCGCCGTGGACGATTCCGCCAAAAAGATCACTACCAGTCTCGCTGGCTCGCCCAAATTCTACCGTTTGAAGTACACCGCCACTCCGGGCGTGACGCCGGTGGTCACCATCAAGAGCATCACCGTGAGCGGCCAGAAAGTGGAACTGACCTATACGGTGATCTCCCGGTAAACGGCATCAAATCCAGGTTTTAACCTGGCTTTCTTTGGGGCCGGTGTTCCTGTCTCAGGAACACCGGCTTTTCGTGTGTATGGCGTTCCTGCCCGGCTGCACCAGGCCCATACGCTTGGGGCAATGGCCATCGTGGTTCCACCGCTGGGCTGGCGTTCCTGCGCCCGGCCGGCAAGCGCATCCGGCCAGACTCGCCATGCCCATTTTTCTGCCCATTTTTCTGGCGACAATGATGGCGCACCAGTGTATTATTGGTCCCGGTGTAAGAGAATAAATGTCCGGTACATCGATATTGAGGCAGCGCCTCTGGCACCGCCGCCGGAAAGCGGGCCAAGGAGGCAGCTACACTCCGGTGGGATTTTCCAGCGGCAGCTTGAGCTTCTTAGGATCCAGTCTGGGGCGGCCCGGCGGTCGGCGGGGGTTCTCCTGGACGGTCCTGGCCATCCTGTTTTTGGCCGGGACCTTGGGCTGGGCGGCGCCCGGTGTGGCCCCCATCCGGGTGGGCAGCGAGCTGGAATTTAGTCCTTATTCCTTTGTGGGCCAGGATGGGCAACCAGCCGGTTTCGGGGTGGACCTGATCCGGGCGGTGGCCGGCGCCATGGGTTTGCCCATCGCCATTACAACGGGAACCTGGGATGCGTTGTGGAACCAGCTCGCCGCCGGTCAATTGGAGGTTCTGCCCATGGTGGCGAAGCTGCCCGGGCGCCTCCAGTCCGCGGATTTCAGCCTGCCGCACACCGAGACGTACGACGCCTTTTTCGTGCGCCGGGGGGCGCCGCCCATCCGCAGCCTGGACGGGGCCGCCGGCAAGGAGATCGTGGTGATGCGCTCAGACGCCGCCCACCACATCCTGGAGGAGCGGAATTTCCCCGGCCGAATCATCCTGGCCGATACCATCCCGGCCGGCCTGAAGCTGGTGGCCTCCGGCCGGCACGACGCCTTTCTCGGTTCGAAACTGATCGGTTCCCTGGCCCTGCGGCGCCATGAAGTGCACGGCCTGGCGGCTGGTCCGGTGATTGCCGATTACAAGCGGGAGTTTGCGTTCGGCGTGAAAAAAGGGGAGGCGGAGCTGCTGGAGCGGCTCAACCAAGGCCTGATGATCATCAAGGCGAATGGGGAATACCAACGAATCTACGACCGGTGGCTGGATGAGGAGCTGCCATGGGAGCATTTGAAGCTTTATTGGCGGCCCGCCGCGCTGGGCCTGCTGGCCGCGCTCCTGGTGGTGGCCGCCTGGCTGGCCGCGCTGCAGCGGCTCGTGCGGAAAAGCACCCGGGAGCTGGCGGAAAAAAATGCGGCGTTGGGCCGGATCCAGGTTGGCTTGGAACAAGCCGTGGCGGACCGGACAGCAGAGCTGCAAACCGCCAATGCCCAACTGCGGACCGAGATCGCTGAACGCCAGGCGGCGGAAGCGAAGCTCAGCCGGCAGGCCGCCTTTACGCGGAGCATATTCGATTCCACCGGGGCCAGCATGGCCGTGGTGGACGCCACCGGCAAAATCATCGAGGTGAACGCCGTCTGGCGGCAGTTTGGCCAGGAGAATGGGGCGCGCGTCGAAACGGCGTGGGGGGTGGGGGAGCCATATTTCCCGGCGGATCCCGGCGCGGAGTCCGATCCTTCCAGTGCCGACGCCTATGCCGGCATCCGCCAGGTCCAGCGCGGGCTGCTGCCCGCCTTCCACCGGGAATACATGTGCCGGATGCCCCAAGGGGAAGGCTGGTGCGCCATGCAGGTGACGCCGGTGGCCAACGAGCCGGGCACGGTGCTCGTGGCCCACCGGGACGTGACCGAGCGCAAGCGGGCGGAGGCGGACCTGCGCATGAAAGACCGCGCGGTGGAATCCTCCATCAACGGCATCGCCATGGCGGACCTGCAAGGCCGCCTGACCTATGTCAATACCGCCTTTCTGCGGATGTGGGGCTATGAACGGCGGGAGGAGGTGCTCGGCCGTTCCGTGCTGGATTTTTGGCTCGTTCCCGAACAGGCCGGCGTGGTGTTTTCGGCGTTGCAGACCCAGGGCGGTTGGGAAGGAGAACTGTCCGGCCGCCGGAAGGACGGCACCCATTTCGAGGTCCAGCTGAGCGGTTCCCAGGTGGTGGACAACTGGCAGCAGCCCTTATGTGTGCTGGGGTCTTTTGTCGACATCACCGCCCGCAAACAAACCGAACAAGCCCTCCGCGCCAGCGAGGAGCGCCTGCACCAGGCGCTGGCCGCCGCCAAATCCGGATCCTGGGAATGGAACCTGCTCACCAACGAAAACTTCTGGTCGGAGGAAATCTGGCCCCTTTACGGCCTGAAACCGCACGCCGTCCAACCCTCTTACGATAACTGGCTGCAGACCGTGCACCCGGAGGACCAGCCCCGCACCACGGCAATCCTGCGGGAGGCGGTGGAGCAGGGCGCCGGGCTGAACGTCGAGTGGCGGGTGGCGGCCACCGGGCGATGGCTCCTTTCACGCGGGCAGCCCATGCCGGGGGCCGGGGGCCGGGTGGACCGCTACCTTGGGGTGGTGATGGACATCACGGAGCGCAAGCGGTCCGAGGATGCCCTCCGCGCCAGCGAGGAGCGCCTGCACCAGGCCCAGGCGGCCGCCAAATCCGGCTCCTGGGAGTGGAAACTCGCGAGCAACGAAAACTACTGGTCGGAGGAGATCTGGCCCCTTTACGGATTGGAACGGGACGCCGTTCAACCCTCCTACGAAATCTGGCTGCAAACCATGCACCCGGAGGACCGGTCCCGCACCACGGCAATCCTGCAGGAGGCGGTGCGGCAGGGCGCCGAGCTCAACCTCGAATGGCGCGTGGCCGGCACCGAGCGGTGGCTCCTTTCGCGCGGGCAGCCGGTCCGGGGAGCCGGGGGCCGGGTGGAACGTTACCTTGGGGTGGTGATGGACATCACCGAGCGCAAGCGGTCCGAGGAGGCGCTGCGGGAAAGCGAGGAACGCTTCCAGACCGCCTTCCGCCATGCGCCCATCGGCATGGCCCTGGTGGCGCCCGACGGCCGCTGGCTCAAGGTCAACCCTGCGGCCGGCCGGCTGCTGGGTTATTCCGAAAGAGAATTGCAGGCCGTGACCTTCCAGGAGCTCACCCACCCGGACGACCTGCAGGCGGATGTGGACCTGGTGAGCCGGGTGCTGGCCGGGGAGCTGGAGAGCTATCAGATGGAGAAGCGGTATTTCCACCGGTCCGGCGCGGTGGTGTGGGCGCTGTTGAGCGTGTCGCTGGTGCGTGATGAGCGCGGCCAGCCCCGCCATTTCATCTCCCAGATCCAGGACATCACCGAACGGAAGCGGGTGGAGGCGTCGCTCCGGAGTTCGCTGGAGGAGAAGGTGTCCCTGCTCAAGGAGGTGCATCACCGGGTGAAAAACAACCTGCAGATTGTGAACAGCCTGTTGAGCCTGCAAAGCCGCCGGCTGCAAAACCGGGAGGCGGTCGAGGCGCTGCAGGACACGCGGAACCGGGTGTCGTCGATGGCGCTGCTGCACGAGGCCCTTTACCGGTCGGAGAACCTGGCGCGGATCAATTTCCCGGCCTATGTGGAGCAGCTGTGCAACACGCTGCTGCGCTCCTTCGGCCCGGCGGCCGCACGGGTTCAAGTGGAGCGGCGGATCGCCCGTATCGGGCTGCCCCTGGACCAGTCGATGCCCTGCGGGCTGATCATCACCGAGCTGGTCTCCAACGCGCTGAAGCATGCGTTCCCGGACGGGCGCGCCGGCCGGGTGGTGGTGGAGCTGGATTCCGGCGCGGACCACCGGCTGGTGCTGCGCGTGAGCGACGACGGCGCCGGCTTGCCGCCCGATTTCAAAATCGAGCGGGCCGCTTCCCTGGGAATGCGGCTCGTGACCGACCTCGCCAGCCAGCTGGACGGCGAGTGGACCCTGGCCAGCCCGGGGGCCGGAGCACCGGCCACGGAGGCCGGCCCGGGCCAGCCGGGCGGGACGGTTTTCCAAGTGGCCTTCCCCCCGCCAAAAGGCACTGAAATGGAGCCCCAACCGTGAATGGCCGGCGCATTCTGATCGTCGAAGACGAGGTCCTGGTGGCCCGGGATCTGGGCGACCGGCTGGAGGCCCTGGGCTATCAGCCGGCGGGCCTGGCCGCCTCCGGGGAACAAGCCCTGGCGCTGGCCCGGCAATCCCGGCCGGACCTGGTGTTGATGGACATTCACCTCCAGGGGGAGCTGGACGGCATCGTGGTGGCGCTGGAGTTGCGCCGGCAATTCCGGATACCCGCAGTTTTCCTTACTGCTTATTCCGAGGATTCCACCCTCGAGCGGGCCAAGCAAGCCGAGCCTTACGGCTACCTCCTGAAGCCCTTCGAGGATCGCGAACTGCGCTCCGCCCTGGAGATCGCCCTGCACCGGCACGCCTTGGATGAGGAAATCCGGCGCCTGACCCGCATCTACGATGTGCTCAGCCAGGTCAACCAGGCCATTGTCCGCACCCGGAGCCGGGAGGAGCTGTTCCCGGCGGTTTGCCAGTTGATGGTGAAGCGCGGGGAGATTAACGTGGCGTGGATTGCCTGGCGGGACCCCGCCACGGGCTGCCTGGAGCCGGCCGGCCAATTTGGGGCGGAGGGGGGGGGCCTGCCGTGCGCGGCGCGGCTTTGCCCCGGAGAGGGGCCGGGGAATCCCGGTCCACTGCTGGCGGCGCTGCTGGCCGGGCGGCCCCAATTCTGCAATGAACCCAGCCCGGAGCCGTGCCTCTGCGCGGCCGCTGCCGCCGGCGGTTGGAAATGCGGCTCCTGGGGCGCCTTCCCGCTGCGCTTTCAAGGCGAGGTCCAGGGGGCGCTCTGCCTGTGCGTGCGCGCACCGGGCTTTTTCCAGGCCAGGGAGATCAACCTGCTGGAGGAGGTGGCGATGGATATCTCCTACGCGCTGGATCAATACGAGACGGAGCGGCAGCGGGCCGCGGCGGAGGAATCCCTGCGCCGGAGCGAGCAGCGGTTCCGGAGCTGGTTCGAGCTGCCCTTGATCGGCATCTGCATCACCTCCCCGGAAAAAGGCTGGCTGGAGGTCAACGACCGGCTGTGCGAAATCCTGGGCTATGGGCGGGCCGAGCTGCGCCGGCTGACTTGGGCGGAACTCACCCACCCGGACGACCTGGAGGCGGAGCTGGCGCAGTTCCACCAGGTGCTCGCGGGCCGGCAGGAGGGCTATGCCCTGGAAAAGCGGTTCCTCCGCCCGGACGGGACGGTGATCCAGGCCGGCCTGGCGGTGCGCGGCGTGCGCGGCGCCAGCGGCGCCGCCGATTACTTCGTGGCGCTGGTGGAGGACATCACGGCGCGCAAACAGGCCGAGCAGAAGCTGCGGACCGTGATGGAGAACGCCCCGGATACGATCCTGCAGACGGATCGCCAGGGCACCATCCTGTTCCTCAACCGCCCGACCGCGGGTGCGGAGCGGGAAAAAATCCTGGGCACGCGGATCCATGGGTGGGTGTTGCCGGAGCAGCACGGGCTGTTGGACCGGGTGCTGCAGGCGGTTTTTGAGACCGGCCAGCCCCAGGAATACGAATGCCAGGGGCTCCGGCCCGATGACCAGGTGCGTTCCTATGGCGTGCGGGTGCGCCCGGTGATGATCAACGGGCAGGCGGAGTCGGCCATCTTTACGGCCACGGACATCACCGGGCGCCGGGAGCTGGAGGAGCGGCTGCGGCAGGCCCAGAAGATGGAGGCGGTGGGCCAGCTGGCCGGCGGGGTGGCGCACGATTTCAACAACATCCTCTCGGCGATGATGATGAACCTGAGCCTGCTGATCCATCACCCCGGCCTGGACGAGGAAGCCCGGCAGGCCGTCCAGGAGGTGGAGTCGGAGGCCAGGCGCTCGGCGGCGCTAACCCGGCAGCTGCTGATCTTCAGCCGGCGGTCGGTGCTGGAGATCAAAGTGGTGGATTTGAACGAGGTGATCGAGCAGGTGCTGAAGATGCTGCGGCGGCTGATCGGGGAGCATATCGACCTCGCCTTCGAAGCCTGCGATCATCTGCCCCCGGTGGCGGTGGACCCGGGCATGATGGAGCAGATCCTGATGAACCTGGCGGTGAACGCCCGCGACGCCATGCCCCTTGGCGGACGGCTGGTCATCCGCACCCAGCTGGTTTGCTTCGGCGAAGAACCGGCCGGATCCCACCCCGGCCGCCGGTCGGGCCAGTTTGCCTGTTTCTCGGCGGCGGACACGGGCTGCGGGATGGATGCGGCCACCTTGAAGCGGATCTTTGAGCCGTTTTTCACCACCAAGGAGGCGGGCAAGGGTACGGGCCTGGGCCTGGCCACCATATACGGGATTGTGGCCCAGCACCAGGGCTGGGTGGAGGTGGAAAGCCAGCCCGGCCAGGGCACCACCTTCCGGATCTTTATTCCCGCGGAAGCCGGCTTGGAGGTGGAACCTGACGAAGCCTCCGAAGCAGGGGCCATCCGCGGCGGTCCGGAGACCATCCTCCTGGTGGAGGATTATTCAACGTTCCGGCGCAACGCCGCCCAGCGGCTGCGGTTGCTGGGCTACCGGGTCCTCGAGGCCGCCAATGGCCCGGAAGCCCTGGCCACCTGGGCGCAGGAGGCGTCGGCGATCGACCTGCTGTTGACCGATGTGGTCATGCCCGGCGGCCTGTCCGGCGTAGGCTTGGTGGACCGGTTGCGCAGGGAAAAGCCGGGCTTGAAGGTGATCCTGACCAGCGGTTACAACTGGGAAACCACCGGCCTCACCAAACCCACGGGCCCCGGCGTCCATTTCCTGGCCAAGCCATACGACGAAAGGGTGTTGTGCACGGCAGTCCGGGATTGCCTGGACCGCCAGTGAGGTCGTGATTGGCCTTGAACAGGCTTGGCAGGGAGGCCGGCCCGGCTGCGCCGGCCTTGGCTGGGGGGAAAAATGGGAATGCCCCACCGCGGGACGGTTTGCTGCCGATTAGGCCTGGCCGGTTGCGAGACCTATTCCCACTCGATCGTGGCCGGCGGCTTGCTGGAGATATCCAGGCAGACGCGGTTGACGCCTTTGACCTCGTTGATGATCCGGTTCGACATGGTCTCGAGCAGCTCGTAGGGTAGCTTGACCCAGTCGGCGGTCATGCCGTCCTGGGAATCGACCACGCGCAGCGCGATGGTATAATCATACGTGCGCTCATCGCCCATCACCCCGACGCTGCGCACGGGCAGGAGCACCGCGAAGCTTTGCCAGATTTTATAATACCAGCCGCTTTTCTTCATTTCCTCGATGACCACCCAATCCGCATTGCGGAGGATTTCGAGCCGGCTGGCGGTCACCTCGCCCAGGATGCGCACGGCCAGGCCGGGCCCGGGGAACGGCTGCCGGTAAACCATTTCCTTCGGCAGGCCCAGCTCCAGGCCGAGCTGGCGGACCTCATCCTTGAAGAGGCACTTGAGCGGCTCCACCAGCTTCAGCTTCATCTTCTTGGGCAGGCCGCCCACGTTGTGGTGGCTCTTGATCTTGGCCGCCGGGTTGCCGGCGATGGGGATGGACTCGATGATGTCCGGGTAAAGCGTGCCCTGGGCCAGGAACTGCGGCTGGCCCACCTCGTGGGTGGCGTCCTGGAACACCTCGATGAAGGTCGTGCCGATGATCTTGCGCTTGCGCTCCGGGTCCGTGACCCCCTTGAGCCGCTGGAGGAACTTGCGGGAGGCGTCCTCGTAAACCAGGTGGATCTTGAAATGGCGCCCGAAAACTTCCTGGACCGTCTCGGCCTCCCGGGCGCGGAGCAGGCCGTTGTTGACAAAAATGCAGGTCAGCTGGTCGCCGAGGGCCTTGTGCAGGAGCGCTGCGGCCACGCTGGAGTCCACCCCGCCGCTGAGGCCTAAAATGACCTTTTCCGGGCCCACCTGGCTCCGGATATCGTCCACGGCCTGGTCGATGAAATGCCGCATGGTCCACTCGCCGCCGCAGCCGCAGATGCCGTGCACAAAATTGGCCAGGATTTCCCGGCCGCTCGGGGTATGCACCACCTCCGGGTGGAATTGCAGGCCATACATTTTCCGGCCCCGGTGCTCCACCGCGGCGTAGCGCGAGTTTTCGGTCACCGCCACCGCCTTGAAGCCCTTGGGCAGGCGCGTCAGCTGGTCGCCATGGGAATTCCAGACCTGGGAGGTCTCCGGCACGCCCTTGAACAACGGGCAGGCGGGATCCTTCACCGTGAGCTGGCCCTTGCCGTATTCACGCTTGGTGCCGGGCTCCACCTTGCCTTCGAGGAACTGGGCCAGCAGCTGCAGCCCGTAGCAGATGCCGAGCACCGGCGCCCCGAGCGTAAAAATCCCCGCGTCGGGCAGCGGCGCCCTGGGCGCGTAAACGCTGGCCGGCCCGCCCGACAAAATCAGGCCCTTGGGCCGGAGCCTGGCGATCTCCGCCGCCGGCGTCTGGCAGGGCACAATGGCGCAATAAACCTTGCACTCGCGAATGCGGCGGGCAATGACCTGCGTGTATTGCGATCCGAAATCCAGGATGACGATCTGTTCCATTATTCTTGAACCAGGCCCACTTGGCCGGTGCTGGGATTATAAGTGAATTTGGTGCCCCGGGGCGCCTCTGGCATGCGGGGCAAATACCCGGAGGTGACCAGCTCGTTTAAATCTTTCGGCAGGCGATCCTCGCCGGCCTTGAAAGCCTGGATCCCCTGCTTCAGCGCGCTGAGGTCCACGGTTTTCACGGCGGCCTTCTGGGCCTTGCCCATCACACCGATGTAATCCACCGGCGCCGTCAGCGGATTGCCGACGCTGGACTTGGCTGGCGCATTGGTGGCCGGGGCTGGCTGGGCGGCTTGCTTCTGTCCGCAGCCGGCCAATCCACCAATCAGAATGCACATCCCACACAGGATCTTCTTCATAAGTTCACTTTAGCTCTTCCCGTTTTCTTTCCAAGTCATTTGTGGCTGGCGGGGGCGCGGCGCACGGGCTTCCCGCCGGCGGCGGGGCCATCCGGTGCGGGTCCTTTCCCTTCAAGGCCGCAGGGTAAGCCGTCCCTGGCCGGTGAGCTCCGCGCACACGCGCCGGCCCACCGCCGCATCCTCCAGGCGGGGGGACTGCACCCCGTCGCCTTCGATCTTCGGCTCCCCCGGTCCCGTCCACGGCAGGGCCACGGTGATCGGCAGGCCCGCCGGGCCGGCGACTTCCAGGGTGGCCTGGCCCGCCTCGGACCGGTATTGGATATTCAGCCGCGAGCCATTCGGCAGGCAGAGGGAAAAGGCCGCCCGGGGCCAGCTGGCCGGGAAATGGGGCTCCAGCCGCACGCGGCGGTAGCCGGGCGCGGCGGCCTCCAAGCCCAGCAGGCCGTGGAATAGCGCATCCAGGAAACCGGCCGAAGTCTCCCCGTACCACGGGGCGCCACCCGGGGTGGTTTGGCCGGCATATTTCTCCCAGGTCCAATATTCGTGGAAGGAACCCGCCTGGCGGGCGGCGGCTCCCTGGGCCTTCAGGTAGCCCGTGGCCAGGCCGGCGCGGCCATTCGCAAAGGCCGCCAGCGCCACGGAAGGCATGATGCCCCGGCCCCAGCCGCATCCCCCGTTGCAGTAAACTCCGGGCGGGTTTTGGGGTTTATCCGCCTGGCGCACCGGGGGGATGTGGTACGGCCCGGGCACCACGAATTCCTGCCGGGCCATGAAATCGAGGATGGCCCGGGTTTGGCCGGCGGTGGTGAGGCCGAACAGGATGGCATAGCCGTTGGCGTAGGTGGTGGTGACATACTCCAGCACCGGCTGCTTGTCCGTGCGCCGGACGCCGAACATGAACCGACCCTCCTCCCGCCAGAACAACCCCGGCAGGCGGGTCCGGATCTTTTCCGCCCAGCCGAGGGCCCAGGCGGTGTCCTCCGCGCCGCCCAGTTCGGTGGCCATTTCCGCAAACGCCCGCAACGCTCCGTAAACCAGCACCTGGTCTTCGGACCGCTCGGTGGAGTGGATGTCCTGGTCCCCCGCCACCACCAGGTCGGAAAGCACCGCCGTCGTTTCAATCAGCTGGTTGTGGTCCAGGTCGCGCATTTGTTCGAGATATTTAAGGGCCCGCCGGCACGACGGGTAAAGCTCGATGAGGAAGGGCCGGTGGCCGCGCATCCGCCACTGGTCGTAAACCTGGAGCACGTATAAATGGTCGCGGACGTAGATTCCGTAGTTCGCCCGGTCCGCGGTTTTCGCCAGCAGCGCCTGGTGATCCGCCAGCGGCCGCGCGATCTTGCCCTGCCAGCCTTTGAGTCCTCCTGCGGCCACGAAGCCACCCGCCCAGTCCTGGTCCGGTATCCCATAAATGCCACCGCCAATCTCCCCGGAAGGGGCCTGGTACGCCGCGAACAGGCGGATGGGCCACTCCGTGGACTCCCGCTCGAACAGGTAGCCGGATACCCGGTTGATCCAGAAATTATCGTAGGGATGGATCCAGTCCGGGTAGGAACTGCCTGCCCCGCACACGGTCGGCACCACAATCCCCGCCTTGGGCCGCGCCCCGTTCCAGAGCGCCAGCACCGCCAGTCGCGCCCCCTCGTTGATGTCCTCCTCCGGGGTTTCAACCCGCAGCCACCATCGCTCCCCAACGGTTTTGGGAGGGGTCAGGTCCACGGCGTGGAGGTCAGCCACCATCATCCCGGCCAGCCCAGCCAGGCCGGCGCACAACCGTGCCCAGTGATTTGTGAGGCGCATGCCCCTACCCTTATCCGGCGGCTGGCGGGGGTCAACGATTTTCCACCACCGGGGCCGTTCCTTGGAAATCGGGAGGGAAGTGACTGCACCGCAGGTTTTTGAGCCAGGCGAGCCAGGAACGAGGCGTTGCGATCGGATCGGGACGAGTAGCTAACCACAAATGCCGTGCCCAAAAAGTGCCCGGCTTTTGGCTCGATGGAGCCCATGGCCTGGACACGGCTTGGCCATCACGCCCTTGTGGGCCGGGGTTCCGGAGGCCATCCCCAAGCAGCCGGAACCGTCCCCGGTGGTACCAAAAGGCAGCGTTCCGCACGCTGGGTAATGGGGTGGGGGAGAAAGGGGATGGCCCCATCTTTCCCCGCCGCCACCCTTTATCCACGCTGCAACCGAGACCGGGCAGAGTGCAGCCTGCCCGGCGCGGGGAATTTACAGGGCCACCCGCTGGCCGGTTTGGATCGACTTTTCCTCGGCCTCGCAGATTTCCACCGCGCTCAGGCCATCCTGGGCGGTGACCGCGGTGGGCGCCTGACCCGAGCGGATGGCTTCCAACAAGTGCCGCAGTTCGCCCAGGTAGCCATCGCCCTCCTCGCAGCGGATGGTCTGGGCCGGTTGATCGAGCACGCACAGCCGCAGGGCGTCGGCGCCGCGGGAGGAATCGAAATCGGCGGTGGCCCGCTCGAAGTTGACCGTGTAGGACATGTTGAAGCCGAAGCCGGGGGTCATGGCCCAGGATCCCTCGGCATGGACAATGGCGCCGGAAGCGACCTCGTATTGGGTCACCACATGGTCGATGGCGCCGCTGATCTTGGTATAGCCCTGGGAGAACACCGCCTGGGGGCGGCCGAAGCAAAACTGCACGAAATCGGTGTCGTGGATGTGCAGGTCCAGCAGGGCGCCACCGGATTTGCTGCCGTCCATGAACGTCTGCTTGCTCCAGCCCGGCGGTTCGGCCACGCGGCGGAAGCGCGCGGAGAAGACCCGGCCGTAGGTGTTTTCGGCGATGGCCGTTTTCAGCCAGGACCAGCCCGGCCAGAAACGCATGCACATGGCGGGCATGAGGAAACCGCGGCTGGCGCGGCTGGCGGCCACCATCTCCCGGCCCAGCGCGCTGGTGCGGGACATCGGTTTTTCGCACAGCACATGCTTGCCCGCCTGCAGCGCGGCCTGCACCACCTCGGGATGCAGCAGGGTGTGGACGCAGACGTCCACCAGGTCGATTTCCGGGTTTGCCAGCAGCTCGCGGTAATCCGAGTAGGCTTTGACGGTGGCCATGTCCAGCTTCACCGATTCCTTGTCTCCCACGTTGCCGCTGATGGCGGAGAAATCCCCGTCCGGCGGCAGCCGGAAGGCATCGCAGATGGCGGCGATGCGGGCCCCGGGCAGTTTGCGGTAGGCTTTGATGTGGGTATGGCCCATGAAGCCGCAGCCCACGACGCCAACATTGATGGTTTTTTCAGCACTCATTGGATATTGAATCAGGTTTGGTTCAGGCCAGTAGTTTGGTGAGATAGGCACGGGCCGCCCGGATATCCGCCACGCGCTGGTTCCCCGCTTCGCGTTCGATGCACAGATCGCCGCTGAAGCCGATTTCGTTGAGCGCCGCGAAGAACCGCGGCCACTCCACCTGGCCGGTGCCGGTCACCACTTCCTCCCCCCAGGTGCCCGGAACCTTCGTCACGTTGGCGTCCTTGATGTGGACGTTGCGGACGTATTGGCCGAGGATCCGCAAGGTGTCGATGGGGTTGCCGTTGTTGTAAAGGATCATGTTGGCCGGGTCGAAATTGGCGGCCACGTTGGGCCGGTTCAGATGTTTCAGGAAGGCCAGCAGCGCCGGTCCGGATTCCTGGCCGGTTTCCAGGATCAGGTTCAGGCCCCGCACGGCGAACACGTCCGCCACCGTCTCCAGGCGGTGGAGCATTTTGGCGAAATTGGGATCGCGCTCCTCGTGGGGCAGGAAGCCGGCGTGGAACATGGTCATGGCCAGCCCGTTTTTCCGCATGAGATCCGCGTTCTCGGTGAAATTCTTCAGGTTTTGCTCCCACGTATGGTCCGGCGTCAGCCCGCCGGTGAGGCGGATGGATTCCAGGGTGGAATAATCCTCGCCCACGCAGGTCATCATCCCGGAGGCCGTTTCCACCCCCCGTTTTTTCAGCACCTCAAAGCAGGCGCCCCAGGTGGCCGGGTTTTCGCGGATCGGGTCCAGGGCCAGTTGCACGCGGTGGATGCCGATGGCGTCCAGTTGGTCGGCCAGGTCGTCCGGGGATTTGGGCTGCAGCGACCAGCTGCAAACCGCCAGGCGGTTCGTATAGAGTTTCAGGTTCATATAGGTATTCAACTGCCAGTTTAAACTCCGGTGGCCGGCGCTGAGGGGCTGGCCAAGCCTGCCGCCGCTGCGCCGGACCCTTGGCGATCATAATGCTCGATAATCACCACTGCTTGGGCATCATGCTCCCTGTTTTAGGAAGACTAAACAAGGCAAATCCATCGGCCAACCCATCGGGGGCGCCAATCCGCCTGCCGCGCCCCGCGGGTAATAAACGGCCCGGGATTGGCGGCGCCCGGCGGCTGGCTTGAGTTCCGGGCCGTCCGGCGCTCGGGGTTGTTCGTTATGCATTTTCAGTTTGGCCGTGGCCGGTTCCCGGGATCTGCCGGGGGCGCCGCAGACTGGCTGGGGGCGGGCCTCATTCCCGGCCGGTGCCCCGCTGGATTCCTATTTGACGCTTGCCGAAGCCTGGGTTTAATTCATGTGCTGGAATTGATGACCATGTCCGCCACGGAGAATATTGTGAAACGTGAGGCCCGACGATCCTGCTCTGCCGATGCTCGGATCGGGAGCCGGCTTTTTCCGCGGCGGTGGGCCAGGTTCTGGCCGCGCTGGAACAAGCGCGGATTCCCCACCTGGCGGTGCCGGACCTGTGCGGCTTGGTGGGCCGGAGAAGCCCGGCATTGCGCGAAATGCTGGCCGGCAACCCCCTGCGGATCGTGGCCTGTCATCCGCGGGCGGTGAAATGGCTGCTCCACGCCGCGGGGCACACATGGGCGGCCGGCGTGGATTGCTCCAACCTGCGCGTGGAATCAGCGGACACGGTGGCCGCCCGCCTCGTGGCCCTGGCTGCCGGAGGGGAAATGCGGGAAGGAATCGCCCCGGCCTCCGTGCCGCCGGTGGCGGAACCGCCCAGCCCCGGCCCGGGCACCCCTTCGCCAGCGCCCCCGGAAAGCTGGGCGCCATGGTTCCCGGTGATTGACTTCGACCGGTGCAACAACTGCCGGCAATGCTTGAGCTTTTGCCTGTTTGGCGTTTACGCAAGAGATGAGCGGGGCTGGATCACCGTGGCGGATCCCCAAAGCTGCAAAAACAACTGCCCCGCCTGCGCCCGGGTCTGCCCCGAGGCGGCCATCATGTTCCCGAAGTTCAATCAGGCCCCGGTGGATGGATCGCCGGTGGATGAACAGAGCGTGGAGAAGGGCCGCGTGAAGATCAACCTGGCGGAGGTGCTGGGGACCGATGCCTATGCGGCCTTGGCCGCGCGCCGGAAGCAGTCGCGGACCCGGCTTGTCAAAGACCCGGTCGTGGATGAAAGTTGAGAGGAAATCATGCTGGCCCGATTAACTTACCGGCTGCTGAAGGAGTGTGATACCCGCCTGCTGGCCAAGCTGGCGTGGAATTGCGGCTGGAAAGGCATGCGGGCCATCGGCGCCTTCAACCGGCGGCTCAAGCAAGGCCGCCCCTTCCCGGCGTTCGTGTTTCTCTCCGTGACCAGCGCCTGCAACCTGCGTTGCCAGGGCTGCTGGGTGAGCGTGGACCGGCCCGCCCGTGCCCTGGACAGCGCCACGCTGGAGCAGACCATCGTCGAGTGTCAACAGATGGGGGCCTCCTTTTTCGGGATCCTCGGCGGCGAACCGCTGCTGCACGCAGGGTTGTTCGAGGTGATCGGCCGGCACCCGGACTGCTATTTCCAGGTGTTCACCAACGGCACCCTCCTAACCGAAGACCATGCCCGCGAAATGCGCCGGCTGGGCAACGTAACCCCTTTGATCAGCATCGAGGGCCGGGAGCGGGTGAGCGACGAACGCCGGGGCGGCCGCGAGGTTTACCGACGGGCCATGGAAGGGCTGGAGCACTGCCGCCGCCAGGGATTGTTCATCGGCGTGGCCACCAGCGTCTGCCGCTCCAATTTTGCCGATCTCGCCAGCCAGGATTTTGTGAATGACCTGGTGCGGCGGGGCGCGCATTACCTGTGGTATTATATTTACCGGCCGGTGGGGGCCACCCCCGCCCCGGAGTTGGCGCTGGAGACGGCGGAGATCCTCCAGTTGCGGCGGTTCATGGTGGACACCCGGTGCCACGCGCCCCTGATCCTGGTGGATGCCTACTGGGACCACGCGGGCCGGGCGCTCTGCCCCGCGGCCACCGGCATCAGCCACCACATCGGCCCGGGCGGGGATATCGAGCCGTGCCCGGTCATTCAATTCGCGAAGGAAAACATTGGGGATGGCCGCGGGTTGGTGGAAAAAATATCCCATTCAGAATACCTCGCCCGGTTCCGGGAATTCTCCGCCCGCACCACCCGCGGCTGTGTGATCATGGACCACCCCGCGGAACTCCGCCAGTTCCTGGAGCGGGAGGGCGCCGCGGATACGACCGGCCGGAACACGGGCCTCGCCGAGCTGGCCGCCCTGCGGCCGCGGCCCAGCCACCACGTGCCCGGCCAGGAAATACCCGAGCGCAGCTGGGTTTACCGCTTCGCCAAAAAACATTGGTTTTTCGGCTTCGGGGCTTACGGTTGAGGCGCCGGCATTGGCAACACTGAACCGCATGAAACCCGAATTCCAGCCCGCTGCCGCCCGGAGCAGCCTCGCCCACGCCCTGGCCGATCCCTCGGTGCATGGGCACGCCAGCTCCGCCGGCCAGGGGATCAAGGTCCCCCCGCAGAAGGCGGAGCGGGAGGCCGTCCGGACGGCGGTGCGCCAATATGTGGTGCAGCGGGAGCTGGTGCCCCCCCTCTCCATCGAAGAGCTGCGGGGGCATGCGGATGCGATCCTGGCAGCCACCGGCTTTCGCGCGGACTACCGCGATTTCATCACGGTCCTCACCGCCAACGCGGTGTGGTGGGACACCATGGCGGGCATCCCGTACGACCGCCGGGTATTGATGCTGCCCCAATGCCTGCGCGACAAAAAAACCTGCCCGGCCCCCATGGACAAACTCGGGCTGCTTTGCGAACAGTGCGGGCAATGTCCGACCGGCGGCATCCAGGCCCGGGCCGAGCAGCTCGGCTACGTGGTGCTGGTGGCGGAGGGCACCACGGTGGTCACCCGGCTGCTCGAGCAGGGCACGGTGGATGCCGTGATCGGCGTCAGCTGCCTCCCGGTGCTGGAGCGCGCCTTTCCGCACATGGCGGCCCACGCCATCCCGGGCCTGGCCCTGCCGCTGGTGCGGGACGGCTGCGAGAACACCGCGGTGGACCTGGATTGGGTGGTGGAGGCGATCCAGCTGAAATCCAACGCCTCCTGGCTGGGCCGGGTGGATATCGACCGGCTCAAGCTGGAGGTGGAGACGTGGTTCCAGCCGGAGGCGCTGCGCGCCATCCTGGCCCTGGAAAACACCCAGACCGGGGAAATCGCGCTGGGCTGGCTCTCCGGAGCGGGCAAGCGCTGGCGGCCGGTGCTGGCGGCCTGCGTTTACCGGGCGGTGACCGGCCTGGAAGAGGGCCCCCTGCCGGATTCCGTGCGGAAACTGGCGGTGGCCATGGAATGCTTCCACAAAGCTTCGCTGGTCCACGACGACATCGAGGACGAGGACAGCTTCCGCTACGGCAGCCCGACGGTTCACCAGAGCCACGGCATCCCCATCGCGGTGAACATCGGCGATTTCCTGCTGGGTGAAGGATACCGGCTGGTGGCCGCCAGCGGCGCGCCTCCGGCCCAGGTGGCGGACATGCTGGCGGTGGTGGCGGAGGCCCACCACAACCTTTGCCTGGGCCAGGGCGAGGAGTTGTGCTGGATGCGCGACCCCGGGGCCCTCTCCCCCCGCAAGGTGCTCGAGCTGTTCCGGCGGAAAACCGCACCGGCCTTCGAGGTGGCCCTGCGGATCGGCGCCCTCTGCGGCCAGGCCGGGAGCGAGGTGCACCCGGTGCTCAAGACCTTCAGCGAATCCCTGGGGATCGCCTTTCAGATCCGCGACGACCTCGATGACCTGAACACCCAGGCCACCGGCCTGCCCGCGCTGCAGCCTTCCATCCTGCAGGCCCTGGCCTACGAAAATGCCGCCGGGGATATGCAGGCCGCCATGGTGGAGGCCTGGAAATCCGCGGCCCGGGATCGCCAGCTGCCCGCCTTGATCCGGTCCGCGATGGCCGCCCAGCGCGTGGAGGAAAAGGCCCAGCAGCTGCTGGAGCATTACAAAAACGAGGCCATCCGTTCCCTCAGCCCCCTGCGCAACGCGCAGCTCAAAGGCCTGCTGCGGCGGCTGGTCGGAAGGATTGTCGATGCCGGCTGACAGCGCGCCAGTCCCCCCAACGGTGAGCCAGACCATCAGCCAGGAAATGCTGGCCGTCATCCACCGGGCGGCCGGGAGCCTGGATCCCGCCCTGCGCGGCCAGTTGGCCGATTTTCTCCGGCGCCAATGGCTTCCGGAGGGAGCTGCCCGGGGGCGGGGGGGGGCGGCCGATCTCTATTATTCGGTGTTCCAGCTGGCCTGCTGCCAGGGCTTGGGCCTGCCCGCCGCACCGCTCACGGCCGGATACCTGCGCGGATTCGCCACGGGCGCGGGGTTGGATTTCGTCCACCGGATCTGCCTGGCCCGCTGCCGGGGCTTGCTGCCGGAAACCCGTGGGGAGACGGCGGTGAACCAGCAGGTCTTCCACGGTTTGGAACAATTCCGCTGCCCGGACGGCGGTTATGAGCGGAGCGCGGTGGGCGCGGGCGCTCCGGCTGCCCCCCCGGCGCGCAGCGGATCCATCTACGACGGATTCCTGGCGCTGCTGGCCTACGAGGAATCGGGCTTGGCGATGCCCCGGCTTGGGGATTTCCAGCGCTGGGCGGGCCAGTTGGCGGCTGGGGGAGGCCACTCCCCGGCCGGATCCGAAGTGTGGGCCGGCGCCACGCCGGTGGCCGCCGCCGGTCTGGTGCTGTGGTCCCGCCTGGGATGCCCGGTGCCCGCGGCCGCCGCCGGATTCTTGCGGGACCGGCTGCATCCCTGCGGCGGATTCCTGGCGGCGGCGGGAACCCCCATGCCGGACCTCCTCTCCACGGCCACCGCCCTGCACGCTTTGGCGGCCATGGGACAGCCGCTGGCGGAGGGCCGCCAGGCCTGCCTGGAATTCGTGGAATCGCTCTGGGCGGAGGGGGGCGGCTTTGGCGGCCACCTGGCCGACCACGAGGTGGACAGCGAATACACCTTTTACGGGCTGCTGGCCCTGGGGCACCTGCTGGCCTGACCCGCGCATGAGCCGGTCGCTCCACCCACAAGCCCACCAGGCGCTGGCCAATGCCCGGCAAAAGCTCCTGGCCACCTTCAATCCCGCGGGGTGTTGGGAGGGGCGGCTGGCGAGCAGCGCGCTCTCGACCGCCGTCGCCGTGCTGGCCTTGGGGACGATCGATCGCCAGCACCACGCCCGGCTGGTGGACCAGGGTTGCCAGTGGCTGGCGGATCACCTCAATCCCGGTGGCGGGTGGGGCGACACCCCTGCCAGCCCGGCCAACCTGAGCACCACGCTGCTGGCGTGGGCGGCGTTATCCCAAGCCGTGCCCGGCCGGTTCGCGCCGGTGCTTCAAAAGACGGAGGATTGGCTGCGCCAGCGCCTGGGCGGGCTGGACCCGGCCACGATCGCGGCGGCGGTCCTCCGGTTTTATGGCCAGGATCGTACGTTCTCCGCGCCCATCCTCACCGTGTGCGCCCTGGCGGGCCGCCTGGGCGAGGCGGGCCAGGCCTGGGCGCGGGTGCCCCAGTTGCCCTTTGAACTGGCGCTGCTGCCCGGGGCCTTGTTTCGCTGGCTGCGGTTGTCGGTGGTCAGTTATGCCATCCCGGCGCTGATCGCCATCGGGCTGGTCCGCCACCATCATGCCCGCCGCCGCTGGTCCATCCTGGGTTGGCTGCGGGAGTGGCAGCGGCGGCGCGCCCTGGGAATCCTGCGGCGCATGCAGCCCGCTTCCGGCGGGTTCCTGGAAGCGACGCCCCTGACCGCGTTTGTGGCCTTGGGGCTGGCGGCTGCCGGCCATGCCGGCCACCCGGCCGCCCGGGATGGGGTCCGGTTCCTCGAGGCCTCGGTCCGCCCCGATGGCAGCTGGCCGATCGACACCAATCTGGCCACCTGGGTCACCACCCTGGCCATCAACAACCTGGATGCGGAGGTGGATCAAAGCCTCTCCTCCACCCAGCGCCAGGCGGTGCTCCAATGGCTGCTCGGCCAGCAGCACCAGCGGCCACATCCGTTCACCCGGGCCGCTCCCGGCGGCTGGGCCTGGACGGACCTTTCCGGTGGGGTTCCCGACGCCGATGACACCTCCGGCGCCCTGCTGGCTTTGAAAAAACTGGGCGCCCCGGCCGGCACGCGGCGGGCGGCCGTGGCCGGCATCCGGTGGCTGCTGGCTCTGCAAAACCGCGACGGCGGCCTGCCGACCTTCTGCCGTGGCTGGGGCAAATTGCCTTTCGACCGCAGTTGCCCCGATCTCACCGCCCATGCCCTGCGGGCTTGGGTGGCCTGGCGGGAAGAGGTCGGGGCCGGCCTGCAACGGCGGATCGGAGCCGCCTTGAGGCGCGGCCTCGATTACCTGGCCAAAAGCCAGGCTCCGGAAGGCGCCTGGGTTCCGCTATGGTTCGGCAACCAGGCAGCGCCCGACCACCTCAATCCGGTTTACGGCACGGCCCAGGTGGTGCTGGCGCTGGGCGCGCTGGATCCGGTGGAGTTCGCCACCCTCCCGCCCCTGATCGCCAAGGGATGCCAGTGGCTGGAGTCGGCGCAAAACCAGGACGGGGGCTGGGGCGGCAGCCAGGGCGTGCCGGCTTCGGTCGAGGAAACGGCCCTGGCCACCCGCGCCCTGGCCCTGGCCGGTCCCCGGTATGCCCAGGCGGCGGAGCGCGGCCTGGCCTGGTTGCTGGAGCGGACCCGCCTGGGAACGGCCCTGCTGCCCGCCCCCATCGGCCTTTACTTCGCCTCGCTTTGGTATCACGAGGAGGCCTATCCCCTGGTGTTCCTGGTGGGCGCTTTGACCGCGTTTGCGCAGCGTCCCGGCGGGGCGGGCCATGGCCCCAGCGGGGAGCCTGAAAAGATCACCAAGCCATGACCCGCCTTGCCCGGGGGCGCGGGCGGGTTGCTTGGGTTCAGCCAAGGGAGGCCAGGTTTTTCGCATAGGCGCCCGGGGTGGTGCCCAGGAACTGGCGGAAGCAGCGGGTCAGGTGGCCCTGGTCACAAAAGCCGGCCTGCGCGGCCACTTCGGCCAGGGTAGCGGATTTTTTCGCCAGCAGCAGCCGGGCGAGCGCCAGGCGGTGGTCCAGGACGTATTGATGAGGCGGCAGGCCAGTGGTTTGCTTGAACCTGCGCGCGAAATGGGCCGGGCTCAAGTGCGCCTGCGCGGCCAGGCGCTCGATCGGCAGGTCCTCGGCCAGGTGTTCCTCGATGAATTGGATGGTGGCGCGCAGGATGGGTATCGCCAGGCCGCCCGGCTGTTCCGCGGTTTGGCGGTGGTCCGTGGCATAGTGCCGGACCAGGCGGGCCGCCAAAGTGGCCGCCAGCGAGCGGGAATACCCGGGGTGGGTGCTGTCCGGCCGCTGCATTTCCACCCGCAGCCCCATCACCAGTTCGCGCACGAGATGGTCCTCCACCCCATGGGTCCAAACCGGTTCCACCTGGTTGAATATCCCTTGTTCAGCGGCGGCGCTGGAGAGCAGTTTCTGCTCCAGGAATACCATCACGATCGCGCCGGAGGATCTCAGCTTGACCGAATAAGGTTGGTTGGCGGGCAGAATGCTGATCTGCCCTGGCGCCAGGCGCCGGCTGACGGAATGGCCGCCGCTCGCCCATTCGATGTCCGTGTGGCTGTCCAGGACCAGATGCACAGCGCTGTTCGTCAGGTGGATATTGGCCAGGCTGGTTTCCAGGGGCGCATGTTCTTCGATGAAATAACCGCTCCAAGGCTTGGAGGCGCTGGATTGCCGCAGGGCGCGAGGATGCATCGGCCGGATGCGGCCCGTCTTTACCTCCATGAACATGGCCCGCTGTTTATGCACGGGTGGGCATCATCGCATAAGCCAATCCGCGGCGCCAGCCAAATTCCTTCCCGTCCGCGCCGCCGCGCCCGGCCACCTGCCGGCGGTGCGCCAGAGCGGCCGCCAAATCATGGGGGATGACCAACCAGGACGCTGGTTCCCTGCCCCCCAGGCGGGAACGCCGCCGGGATCACATGTTATCCATGGTTTCCTGCACTCCCAAGCCGCCATCCATCAGGCGCCGGCCCCCGGATTTGCCCTTTGGCGCGGGCACCCCGGCACCGGAGAGGAACTCGACCACCTCCTTGTGGCCTTTATCGCGCGCCACATCCAAAGGGGTTTTGCCTTCCTTGCCTGGTTTTTGGGTGTCGGCGCCGGCTTTGACCAGCGCTTTGACAATTTCCAGGTTCCCTTTCATGGCGGCCAGGTGCAGCGGTGTCCAGCCGGCGAGATCCGGTTTGTTCAAGTCGGTTTTAGCGGCAATGTGCTGCTGCACCTCCTTGAGGCCGCCTTTTTCCACGGCTTGGTGCAGCGGGATGCCCGGGGCGCTGGGACCGCAGCCGGACCAGCACAAGCAGGCAAAACAACCGAGAATAATCAAACTCACTTGGGCTTTCATTGGGAACATCCTAACACCCGGCGCCGGGCAGGGTCAACAGCATCCCGCCGCACATGGGGGTGGACGTGAAGGGCGGGGGCGGCCTCCGGAAAAAATAAAACCCTGCTGGACTCGCGCCGGTCTGTCCATCGGAACCTGGTTTTAAATATAGCCGCGGCGAAGAGCCGGCAACGTCCATTGAAGGCAGGTTGATGGCGGCCTCGGATCGGGGCTTTTTTTTTGATTATTTCGAGTTCGTGGCAGCAGCGGCGGCGCGAGTCCAACAGGGTTTCAAAGAGCATCCGACTTACACTCATAACATCGGACGGATGCCTGAAAACTTGAGCGCCTTTCGGAAACTATTTTTCCGCCCGATAGACGAACGCGGGGGGCAGGTTGCGCCATACCACGCGGGAGCGTGTCACCCGGGTGAAATGCTGCCGCAACTTGCGTCGGAAACGCAATCCGGCCGGCAAACAGGTGCCATGCACATAGGCAAACGTCAGGAACAAGCCGCCCGGTTTGAGCACGGTATCGATGGCGCCGAGCAGATCGTTCTGCAGCGCCTCGGAAAAACCCGCCCAAGGCAGGCCGCTGATGATGCGGTCGCACTGGGTTTCCCCAACCTCCTGGAGGTATTTGAGGGTGTTGACTGCCGAATCGTGGTGGACCACCGCCCTCGGGCAGCGCTGCCGCGTTTGCCGCACGAATTCGGGATTGATCTCCATCGCAAAAAACCGGGTCCGGCGGGCGGCTTTGCGCAGGATGCATTCGGTGAACACCCCGGTCCCCGGGCCAAATTCGACCACCATCGAAGCGGAGGCCAAATCCGCCAGGCTGGTGATGAGTTCCGCCAGGTGCGGGGAGCTGGCCGCGATGGCCCCGGTGGCTTGCGGGTTGGAAAGGAAGTTTTTTAAGAAACCCAATTGATTCATGCAGGTAGGGGAGGATTCACCCAAAACCGGGGCGGGCCTGGGGCTGGCTGTTCAGTGGTCACTGCTCGTTTTCCACGAGCTTGCGGTACAGGGTGGCCAGGCTGATGCCCAGCAATCCGGCCGCTTTTTCCTTGTCCCCGCCGGCCAGGGCCAGGGCGCGGTTGATATGGCTCAGCTCCTGGTCGCGCAGGAAGGTTTTGAGGGAACTCACGGAATCCGCACCCGCTGCGGGGGGGCGCTGCGGATGGGTTTCGGCCGCGGTGGCGGCCGCCGCCGGCACGGTGGCGGGTGCGGTCGACAAGTCGCCGATCCGGGTATCCAGTTCCAGGCTGGAGGTTACCTGGGCGGCGTAGTGATGCAAAACCGGGGGCAGGTCGGTCAATTGGATCACGCAGCCATCACACAGGGCGCAGGCCCGTTCGACCGCATTTTCCAGCTCGCGGACATTGCCCGGCCAATCATGGGCCTCCATCGCCGCCATGGCCTGCCGGGTGATCTGGCAGCGCTTGCCGGTCCGCCCACTGAGCTTGTGCTTCAGGAAATGGGCCGCCAGCAGGGGAATATCGTCCCGGCGCTCGCGCAGGGGCGGCAGCACCACCGAGATGACGTTCAAACGGTAATACAGATCCTCGCGGAAGGTTCCCTTCTTGATCTTTTCCTCGAGCGGTTCGTTGGTGGCGGCCAATACGCGCACGTTGACATACTGCGGCACGTTGTCTCCCACCCGGCGCACCTCCCGCTCCTGCAAAAACCGCAGCAGCCGGCTTTGCAGCATGGCGGACATGGAGGCCACCTCGTCCAGGAAGATCGTCCCCCCATCGGCCTCCTGGAACAAGCCGTTTTTATCCGCCACGGCCCCGGTGAACGAGCCTTTGCGGTGGCCGAACAATTCGGATTCCAGCAAGGTCTCGGGCAAGGCGCAGCAATTGACCGGGATGAAGGGGGCAAACTGGCGCCGGCTGTTGAAGTGCAGCGCCCGCGCCGCCAGTTCCTTGCCGGTTCCGCTCTCCCCCAGGATCAGGATGGTCGAATCCGTATCCGCCACTTTTTCGATCATCTTGAACACCTCCTGCATCCGGAGCGAATTCCCGATGATCTGGCTGATTTGGTATTTCGTTTTGAGCTGCTTGCGGAGGTAGAGATTCTCCGTGATGGCGTTGTTATACGATAAGGCCCGCTGCACGCACAACTGCAGGTTGTCCAGCTTGAAGGGCTTTTCCAGGTAATCGTAAGCCCCCTTTTTCATGGCTTCGACCGCGGTTTCGATCGAGCCAAAGGCGGTGATCATGATCACCAGGGGCGGGGGATTCATGGCCCGCGCTTTCTGCAGGATCTCCAGGCCCAAGGCCCGGGATTTTTCCAGGTAGAGGTCGGTGATCACCAGTTCCGGAGCGATGGACTCCAGGGCGTCGAGGGCGGTCTGGCCATGGGTGAAAGGATGCACCTCGTGCTTCTGGGCACGCATCATCTCGGTGACCATTTGCACCATGGTCGCTTCGTCATCCACGACGAGTACTTTGGCCATTACACCCTTATCATTTTAAATGGGACCTGGCCGGGAATCCGGCCGGCCGGTTTTTTCTACATGACCGCCTGGATGAGCTTGAACATGGGCATGAACATGGCCACCACCATGCCGCCCACCACCACGCCCAGGAACACGATCAACAGCGGCTCGATCAAGGAGGTCAAACCCGACAAGGTGGTTTCCACTTCCTCATCCAAAAAATCCGCCACGCGCTCCAGCATGGAGTCCATTTTGCCGGTCTGCTCGCCGGCGGTCAGCATCCGGATGATCATCACCGGAAAGATGGGGTGCTTGCCGAGGGAGACGGAAATGCCATCGCCCTTTTCAATATCCTGGCAGGCGGAACGGATGGCTTTTTCCATGATCACATTCCCGCAAGTGCCCGCCACGATGTTCAGCACCTCCAGGATCGGCACGCCAGAGCGGACCAGGGAGGCGAAAGTGCGCGTGAACCGCGCCAGGCAGATCTTATGCGCGATGGGGCCCACGATGGGCAGCTTGACCAGGGTGGCATCCCAGAATTCCCGGCCCCCCTTGGTTTTATTGATTAAGAACCACCACCCATACCCCGCGCCCGCGGCCACTCCCAGGCCCACGAAGAAATACTTTTTAACCAGTTCGCTCAAGCTCAGCAGGAACAAGGTGGGGCCGGGCAGGTCGACTTTGAACCCGGCGAAGATCTCCTTGAAAACGGGCACCACATAGGTCAGAAGGAAGACGGTGATGCCGATCGCCACGATGGTGACGGCGGTGGGATACATCACGGCCGATTTCACCTTTTTGCGCAGCCGCGCCATGTTTTCCATGAAGGTCGCCAGCCGGGCCAGGATTTCCGCCAGCAAACCGCCTTTTTCGCCGGCATCCACCATGCGGACATAAAGCTTGGAAAAGGCCTTGGGGTGCCGGTGCAGGGCGGCGGAAAAATTCTCCCCCCCTTCCACCCGGCTGCAGACATCGCGGATGACATCCTTCATGACCTTGCTGGAGGTCTGATCCGCCAAGGCTTGCAAGGATTGGACAATGGCCAGACCGGCGTCGATCATGGTCGCCAGCTGGCGGGTGAAAACCACCAGGTCCTGGAGGGTGACTTTGCCGCCGGCGGACTTTCCTCCCTTGACGGTCTTTTCCTTGATGCTGATCACCAAGTAATTGCTGCTCAAGAGTTTGGCGATGGCGGCTTCTTCGCTGTTGGCATCGATTGAGCCTTGCTGCTCCCGTCCACTGCCGGCTTCTCTTGCTGTATATGTATAGGAGGGCATACGTAATATTCCTCCCTATTCTTTACACAATCCCTTTCGCATATGCAAGCATTGTCGGGCGCGCCCCCATCCACCTCCCGGCAGATATTATGGGCGGCCATCTGGTTCAAGGGCTTGAGCGCCTGGCGCGATCGATGGCCCGGCTCACGGGCTGGGAGCCAAAACAACCCGGAAGCCCAGGAATTTATAAACGAAGTTCTGCGGCGCGCAGCTATCGCGGCTGGCCGATCGGCAAATCCCGCCCAAATCGGCGAAGCCGCCTCCGCGATCCACCCGGGAGGAGCCGGTGGATGGCCCTTTGGGATCGGTCACGGGTCCTTCCGGCAAACTATCCTTCCACCAATCCAGGCACCATTCCCAGACATTCCCATGCAGGTCATTTAATCCCCAGGGATTTGGCTTTTTCTGCCCCACCGGGTGGGTGGTGTTCCCGCTATTGGCGCCATACCAGGCATACTGGCCCAGGTTGGTGTAATTGAGGTCATCCCCATAGCTGAACCGTGTCGTCGTTCCCGCCCGGCAGGCATACTCCCACTCCGCTTCCGTGGGCAGCCGGTAAACAAAGCCGGGTGGCAAACGCCCTGCCTGGCGCTCCTGCTGGGTCAGTTTGCCGCAATAGTTGGTGGCATCACGCCAGCTGACCGATTCGACGGGCAGATTCGTATCCCCTTTGAAGAAACTGGGATTGTTGCCCATCACCGCCTGGTATTCCCCTTGCGTCACTTCGCATTTCCCCATCCAGAAGGCCCGCGTCAAAGTGACCGTCACCTGCGGCCCTTCCCAGATCGATCGGTCTTTCTCGGTGACGGGGCTGCCCAGCACAAAGGTGCCGGGCGGAATCCCCACCATCCCCGTCAAGGGCACCAGCATAAAGACCGCCACCACCGCCGCCTGGCTGGTCACCGAGCCATTCGCTCCACTCACCACCACCACGTAATTGCCGGAGTCGGAGGTTTTCGCCTCCTGGATGGTAAACACGGCGTTGGTCTGCCCGGCCATATCCACCCCGTCCTTCCGCCATTGGTAGCGCAGCCCGGCGGAGCCCACCGCCGCCACCTGCAAGGTCACCGTGGCCCCGTTGGTGGCCGTGACACTCTGCGGCTGGGCGGTGATCGCCAGCTTTTCCGCCACTTGGATGTAATTCGTCTTGTATTCTGCACCGCTTTGATACCCGGGAACGCTGGCGGTCAATTGCACCGAATAAACTCCCGGTTGGGAGTATATCTTTACCGGATGCTCCTCCCGGCTGATCGTTCCGTCCCCAAAGTCCCACCAATAGTCCACCGCCGGCGGGCTGGAGGAGGCCCGGATGGTGCGCGTTATCCCACCCGTGCCATTAGTCCCTCCCGCCGGTCTGCCCACCGAGCTGGGCCGGACCCCCACGATCCGGTCGTTGGCCGTGATTTTGCCGGTTGCGCCATCAATGGTGCACACATCCCAATACTCGCCTTCCCCCGTGGTGGGCACCCGGAGCGTCTGCAGCAAGCCCTGGTCCCCGTAGATCTGCACCACCGCCTTGGAACTGCGCAATGGTCCGGTGTCCCCCTGTTCGTCCATGAAATTGTGGGCATAATACCGGTAGGTGCCGGGGAAGAGCCGGGCAATCGTGATCGTTTCGGGGCCAAACCCATCCTTGCGGTCCACATCGAACAGGGCATAGGGCGGCGCATTCGTGCGGCCCTTCTGGCTGGTTAGATAGGAGACCTCATACACGGTCCCGTCAATGGCGGGCGTCACCAGGTGCGCGTCCAAATCCTTGGGCATGGCATCCCAGTTGAGCACCAGCCGCAGCCCGGCCACGTTGGTGGGGGACAGCGAAAAATCGAGCCGCGTCGGCACGTTTCCCACCAGCTGCACCTGGCTATTGGTGTAGGCTTGGTAACCCGGCCGGGCACCCCGCACCAGGACCGGCTGCGGATTCATTCGGGTGAGGTTTTGGAAATGGACCGTCAGGGGCGGTTGGCCCGCCGCGGCATCCGCTTTGAAATCGGCCACCACCGCACCCGCCACCAAGCCCCTCAGCGCGTAAAAACCGGCGTTGTCCGTGGTGGTGCTGAGCCCCCCGGCCGCCACCGTCACTCCGGCCACGGGCTGGCCGCTGACGGCGTCGGTGATCTGGCCGTTTAATTCCGCGCCACCCGCCAGCATCACCACCTGGTAAAACCGCGCGCCCTGGCCCGCGGCGTCCCGCCAGGACCAGAGGTTGGAGGTGGCCAGCAAAGGCGCCGGCGTCACGATTTCCCAGGCGGCATCCACTCGGGGCGCGGCTTTCACCTGGTAGGCGCGGCCCGGGTTGGCGGGCCAGCTGAGCACGACGGGGTTGGTGCCCGCCGTGGGGTCATAGCGGATCGCGCTTTTCACCCCCACCTGGCCTTGCGCCTGCCAGCCCAGGCTTAACCCAACCCAAAGGAACCACCAAGCCCAGCAGCATTGAGCCAGTGGTTGCCTGCCGCCGAACCCGCCGGCGGGGCAGTGGAATCCCCGCGTTGCCCCCCGGCAAAAGCCCGTCGCTTGAACGCTGCCTGAGTTATGGTTCATTCTTTTTGTAATAGTAGCCACCCAACCTGTTTCCTGCACCTGGGCCAGCCTGCCAATTATCCAAAGCGTCTGGCTTGAGACAAGCGCCTATTTGACCAGGCCCTCCTCCACGCCGGCCCCGGCCGCCGTTGCCAGCACCTCGCCCCCGGCTTGGATCCCTGGAGGTAACCAACGGGATTAACTGGTTGCACCCTCTTCCGGGGAATGTTATGAAAGCCACGCAATATGAAATATTCGTCCGCCAGAAGGTTCATGGTTAGCCGGCAGGTTTGGCTGCTCTCGTTTTTGCTGTTCCCCGCCAGCCTGGTTTCCGGCCTGGCGCAAACTGCCAAGCCGATCACCGTTTTGACGAACGCTTTGAACATGGCCCGCAGCCAGAACAAGTTCGCCTTCCTGGAATATGGGCTGGATTCCTGTTCCCACTGCCAGGATCTAAACAGCTACATCACCAACGGCCTGCTCACCCTGCCGGCTGAGCGGTTCGTGATCGGGAAAATCAGTGCCGATGATCCCGTGAATGGGCCGCTCTTTTTGACCACTTTCAACCCGGCTGTGCTTTCCTACCCGATCGTGGTGATCACCACCCCCACCGGCCTGCCGCTGGTCCTCCGGTCGGGTGCGGGCACCGCGGAGCAGTTCCAGAATCTCATCGTCGATGCCCTCCGGCTGGCGGATGCGCCCTTCATCATCAACCAACCCGCCAGCCAGTCCGTTTCCAACGGCCAGTCCGTGACTTTCTCGGCCACGGTTGGCGGGATGCAGCCGTTGTTTATGCAATGGCAGTTCAACCAGGCAGATTTGGCTGGTGCGACCAACACCACGCTGACTTTGAGTGCCGTCACCCCCAACCAGGCTGGCGTTTACCGCCTCGTGGTCACCAACCTGGCGGGTTCCACCATCTCCCAGGATGCGACCCTGAAAGTGGTCACCCCCCCGGCCCCCGGCGAGTTTTTATGGAGTTTCGATACCGGGGCGGAGGTCACCGGCAGCCCTGCCATCGGCCCGGATGGCACCATTTATATCGGGGCCGGGAATAACCATTTATACGCCTTGCGGCCCGATGGATCCAAAAAATGGGAGTATGCCGCCGGGGACCGGATCATTGGCGACCCGGCCATCGGTCCGGATGGCACGATTTATTTCGGGGCGTTCGATCAGATGCTCTATGCCGTGAACCCGGACGGCTCTGAAAAATGGGTGGCCGCCACCACCGGCGCCATTGAGGTGTCGCCCGCGGTCACCCGGTCGGGCGCGATCTACATCGGCTCGGACAGCGGCTACCTGTTTGCCTTCGACTCCCTCGGCGCCAACACCTGGTCCACCCGCACCACCGGGCTGCTCCAGTCCTCCCCCTCGGTTGGCCCGGATGGGACGATATACTGCGGGGCGACCGACAAGCGGTTTTACACCTTCACGCCCAAGGGGGAAAAATCCTGGATCTTTTCCGCCCAGGCTTCCATTTTTTCCAGCCCGGCCATTGGCACCAATGGCAATATTTACTTCGGCGCCAATGACCGGAACCTCTACGCCCTGAGCAGCGCCGGGGATACGCTTTGGTCTTTCGCCACTGGGGGTGAAATCTACGCCTCCCCGGTGATCGGGCCGGACGGTGTCATTTATTTTGGCTCGAATGACGGCCACTTTTATGCGTTGAATCCGGGTGGCACCCCGAAATGGGATTTCCTGGTCGGCCAGCCCATCCAGTCCTCCGCGGCGATCGGCAGCGATGGGACGGTCTATTTCGGCGCTCACGATGCCAAATTTTACGCCTTGCGGGCGGATGGCACCTCGCGCTGGGAATACGACGCGGCCAACATCATCGTCTCCTCGCCCGCCCTGGCCACCAATGGCGTAATTTATTTTGCCACCACCACCGGCAAGCTGCATGCCCTGCAAGCCAGCGGCACGCTGGCCTCCGGCAACTGGCCCATGCACCGGCGCGATCTGCGCCATACGGCCTCGCAAATGCCCGATGCCCCACCAGCCCCACCGAGGCTCGCCACTCCCAACCGCCTGGCCGGGGGCCGCCTCGAAATTGTGGTCACCCAGGCCGCCAGCGGCGCCTGGCAGCTGGAAGCTTCCACCAACCTGCTCCAATGGACCAAGGTGGCTGATCTGACGGTTACCAACGAAACCGCCAGTTGGATTGAGGAAAATCCGCGGGCTTTGCCCCGGCGTTTTTTCCGGGTGGCCACCCCGTGATCCATCCTTGCGTTTGGGCGGCGCGGTTGGGAACTGGAATTTTCCCGCCGCCTCCGCACTTGAGCTTTTCCCTGCTTTGCCTATCTTGAGCCTATGCCGATTTACGAATTTGTTTGTCAAAAGTGCAGTAAGGAAAGCGAAATCCTGGTCCGGTCCTCCCGCTGGGAGGGCACGGCTTGTCCGCATTGCGGCTCGAAAAAGCTGGAGAAAAAACTGTCCCTGTTCGCCTCCTCGGTTGCTGCCAGTCCGGGTGGTGAGTGCTGCCCGGACGCGGCCTCCTGTTCCGCCAAAACGACCGGCACCTGTTGCGGCGGTGGCCCTCATTGCCACTGAACCGCACCTGTCCGCCTCCAAGCAGCGGCAAAAAGGCTTTTTTACCGCTGCCATAGCCGGTGTTTTTCCGCCGGGGGGAAGCGTTGAGGCCGTTGCCAGTCAGGAGCCCCACAGGGAAAAAACCATTCCAATATGGGGCAGGAATTTTGATGGCTGGCAAGGCGCACCCGAGGCGCTTATGCGGACGGCGCATAACGGCGCCTATCCCGTGTGATCGTAACGAGCGCGCCATACTGCCCGGCGCCTCCTTACTGGTTGCGGGACCATTTGCTTTCCGTCATAATTCCCCCCATGCGATCACACTGTTTCATGACTTTTGGCTGGCTGCTGGGCATGTTGTTTTTCCCTGCGCAAGCAGTCCCGGCGGCCTCGCCTCCGCCCGACTTCCAATCGGCCGCAGGGGATCTGGAAATCGGGCTCCGTTCGGTCACCAACGGAATCCGGGTTACGCACCTGTTCGACCGGCGCGAAAAGGTGGATTTGCTCGCCGCCAGCGGCCCCCCATTGTTTGAACTGAAGCTGCGGCGGGCTACCGACGGCCGGGAAGCTGCCTTGGCCGCGGATGCCGGCTGGAGCAGCGTCGCGCTGGCGGCCGGCTCGAACGGATTCACCCTGCGCTGGGAGCAGCCTCTGGACGAGGCCATGGCTGGCATTTCAGTGGCGGCCACCGCCACCGCGCAGCCCCGGTTGAACGCCTGGCACTGGCGCCTGCGGGTGAACAACACCAGCCAGGCCTGGGGCCTCACCCGGGCCAACTTCCCGCAATTGGCCATCGCGGACCTCGGCGAATCGGGCGCCGCCTTTTTCCCGCGGGGTCCCGGGGAAGTGCAGCGCGGCGTCTGGGGCCGGCCATTCGCCTACCGGGGCAATTACACCGATGCCTGGTGCGCCATGCAATATATGGCGGTTTACGGTTCCCCCGCCAGGCCCACCGGCCTTTACGCGGCCATGCACGATCCGTGGGGCAGTTTCAAGCATCTCCTCCTGGCCAGCGATCCCGCCACCCGCAGCCTGCGCCTCGGCTTTGAGCATCCCACCCCTGGCCTGGGCCAGCCGGGAACCGGGTTTGAATTGTGCGGCGAGGCGGTCTGGCGGATCCTGCGTGGAGATTGGTTTGATGCCGCCCGGATCTACCGGGAATGGGCCTCCACGGAGGCCCGCTGGTGGCCGCGTTTAGGGCCGGAAGGGCGGATGGACACCCCGGCCTGGATGCGCGAGCTGAACGCCTGGGGCATGAGCGGCGGCCCCCCCGCCAGCTGTGTGCCCGCGGTAAAAACCTTCCAGGAATTCCTGGGGGTGCCCGTGGGCTACCATTGGTATAACTGGCATCAGATCCCGTTCGATAACGACTACCCCCACTACTTTCCCGCCAAGGATGGTTTTCCCGAGGGGGTGGCCAACCTGCAGGCTGCCCGCGTATTCGCGATGCCCTATATCAACGGCCGATTGTGGGACACCCACGACCGGGGTGCCGGGGATTTCGAGTTTGCCGCCAAAGCTTTGGCGGCAGCGGCCAAAGACCTGGCTGGAAAACCGATCGTGGAACGTTACGGAAGCAAGGAAACCAACGGCGAGCCGGTGACCCTGGCCGTGATGTGCCCGGCCACCGCTCTCTGGCAGGCCACGGTCAGTAATATTGTGCTGCGGCTGTTGCAGGAAGCGGGCACCAAGGCGGTTTACATCGACCAGGTGGCCGCCGCCACGCCGGTGGCCTGCATGGACCCCACCCATGGCCATCCCCTGGGCGGCGGGCATTGGTGGAATGAGGGCTATTGGAATATGCTTGCGGGCATCCGCCACGCCATGCCACCCGGGGCCATGCTCACCACCGAGTGCAATGGCGAGCCATTCATCCGCTGGTTCGATGGCTACCTGACCTGGCACTGGCAGCACGACGGCCAGGTGCCCGCCTTCCCGGCGGTTTACGGGGGGACTATCCAAATGTTCGGCCGCGCCTACCGCGGCGGCCCCACCCCAGCCGCCGCCCTGCGCATGAAGGCGGGCCAGCAGTTGGTTTTCGGCGAGCAGCTCGGCTGGCTGGATCCCGGCCTGGTCCAGGATCCGGAAAAGGAGTTTTTCCGCCAAATGGTCCGGCTGCGGGCCTTGTTCAACCGTTTCTTCAACACTGGCCAAATGGCCCGTCCGCCCGGCCTGGAAGGAACCCTGCCCACCGTGAAAGCCGACTGGCAGTGGTCCAAGGATTGGTGGGTGACCACCAGTGCCGTCCTCACGGGAGCCTGGCAAATCCCGGCGGAAAAACGCCTGGTTTGCTTCTTCGTCAACGTCAGCGAAGCTCCGGTGGACACGGTCTGGCGCTTCGCTCCGGCCGTTTACGGCCTGGGTAACGCGCCCGTGTCCGTGACCACCTGCAATGCCACTGGCGCCGTGGCCGGCCCCGTCCGCCATGAAGGATCCTTCACCTGGACCCAAAACTTGCCAGCCCGGCAAGCCTTGGCCTTGGAAATAACCTATTGATATCATACTATGAGCCCCCACTATTCCCTTGCCGCGAGGCCCCGCTGGCTCGGAGCCATCCCCAGCCTTTTCTTATTATCGGCGGCCCTGCTCCCCGCTGCCACCCAATGGCTTGACCAACCCGACTCCGCTCACGCGGCGGCTTGGGTGCGGTTCGCCCACGGTGGCGAGTCTTACACCGGCATCCCCTATTATTGGCTTGGCCGGGGCGGTTTGCGGCTGGAGTTCGCCGTGCCGCCCCAGCCCGGCTGCGCCCTGGAGCTCAGGTGGGGATCCAAGGACGATGCACGCGAAGCCATCCTCGAGATCAACGGCCACACGATCCCCCTCGCCGGCGGCGGTTACCGTGGCTTCCGCTGGCTGCGGGTGCCAGTGCCCGAGGGGCTCCCGGGGGACCGCCATAGGCTCACCCTCAACGCCCACAAGAACGCCGCCTTTTTGGCGGAGATCCGGCTGACTTCCCCGGCCACAAACACCGCTCCCGCCGCCTTGTCGCAACCAGCCCAAAAAGCCACAATCCTGGCCAATGAAGCTTTCCCAGCCCTGCGCACCGTGTGGGATCGTCCTTCCATAAGCCTTGACCTGGCCAGCCCGGAAGACCTCCGTTTCCGCCAGGCGGAGCAAAACGCACGTCACGCCAATGAGGCCTTTTACCGCTGCCGGCGGTATATGGATGCCTGGCTCGCCGAGGCCGACCCGGTCTCCGGCCTGATTCCCCGCAACCTGACCGTGAGCCGTGATTATTGGAATGGCCGCGATAGCGGGGCCGATAATTACCCCTTCATGGTGCTGACGGCGGCGATGATCGATCGCCCCCTGCTCGCCGGGCGATTACTCACCATCCTCCGCACGGAACAGCGCCTCACCAGCCGGATCGACCGCCTCCCGGACGATTACTCCTTCAGCAAGCAAGGTTGGCGCCGCGAAAAGCTGGATCTGGACGAAATCATTTTCGACGGCGCCGAATACGTCAAAGACGGGCTGTTGCCGGTGACCGAATGGCTGGGGCCAAGCCCCTGGTCGGAACGAATGACCGGCATCGTCGATGACATCTGGAAAAATGCCCGCATCGACACTCCCTTTGGCCGGATCGCCACCCTGAATTTTGAGGTCAATGGCGACCTCCTCCAAGCCGGGGCCAGGCTCTACTGGTTTACCGGGGATCCCAAGTATCTGGATTGGACCTTGCGCTTGGGCGATTACTACCTGCTGGGCACCAACCATCCCACGCGCCACCTGAAGGAACTGCGGTTGCGGGACCACGGCTGTGAAGTCATCAACGGCCTGACCGAGCTTTACCTGGCGGCGCGCTCCGCGCGTCCCGCCAAGGCCGCCGCCTACCAACCGTTGCTGCACGAAATGTTCGACCGCATCCTGGAAGTGGGGCGCAACGAGCACGGCCTGCTTTACGACTGGGTCCAACCGCAAACCGGCGCCCATTCCCGCAGCCTGGCGGATACTTGGGGTTACGATTACGACGGTTTTTATACCATGTATCTGCTGGACCACACGATTGTCTACCGCGATGCCACCCGGAAAGCGCTGGGCAATCTCGATGCCTTTTACCGGAATTATCCCTGGGAGGGTGAAAGCGCCGATGGCTACGCCGATTCGATCGAAGGCGGCATCAATTTATTCAACCGCGAGCCGATCCTCCCGGCTGCCGTCTGGATCGACAGCGAAATGCGCGTCATGTGGTCCAAGCAGAAATCCAATGGGATCATTGAAGGCTGGCACGGAGATGGCAATTTCGCCCGCACCTCCCTCATGTATGCCCTGTGGAAAACCCAGGGCATCACCATCGATCCCTGGCGCCTGGATGTCCGTTTCGGGGCGGTCCGGGACCCCGACGGCAGCCTGCGCCTCTTTTTGGCGGCAGACCAACCTTGGGAAGGCCGGTTGGTTTTTGACCGTGCCCGCCACCGCGATTACCTCCACCTGCCCCTGGACTATCCGCGCATCAACCAGTTCCCGGAATGGTTCACCATCGCGCCTGAGGCGCGCTTCGCCATCCAGGCTCTGCCCGGCGGCACCGAAACCATCCACGGCGGCCATGACCTCCTCACGGGTCTTCCCGTCCGGGTGAAAGCCGGGGAATCCATTGGGTGGACCATCAAAATCCGGCCAGCCAAGGATTGAAATCGTCTCATTGGGTTTGTGGCCAGATCCCAAACGGTTGCCGCTGGCGAATTATACGCCAGGCCCCATGGGTCCAAGATTGGCCGGCCCGTTATGCGGATTTAGGTGGACGCATGCATCAAGGCGCCGCTCATTGGCAGATCTGTAAGTGTCAAATGGTGAATGTCTTGTACAACAAGCTCCCGCCAGCACGCCGGAGCTGATGCCCTGGACACGGCCTAGGCAGGCCCACTCCCTGAACCGGCGATTTTTCTCACCTCGATCAGGCTTTAAACGCCGGCCCGCCAGTTCCAAAAGCCGCGCAGAAATACCTCGCTTTTGGCCATTGATAAAGCCATAATGCCCGGCAGCGGAACACGCTTAAGCAGGCTAGCCCGTTCAAGTAACCGAAAGAATACAGATATGGGTAATCGATTGCTGGTGGTCAGCGACATGCCGGCCCAGTTGGAGCTGATGCAGAAGTCCCTCCTTGCTTTGGGGCCGGATTGGGAAACGGTTTCCGCCGGAAGCGTTTCCGAGGCCCTGGAAATCGTCAGCCAGGAACCGTCGGTCGACATCCTGGTGGCCGACTTGTTCGAACCCTCCGCCGATGGGGTTTTGCTTTTGACCGAGGTGGGGGATAAACACCCGCATATCCTGCGGCTGATCATCGCTGATGGCAGCGACCGCAACCAGTTGGTCAACTGTGTGATGGGATCCCACCAGTTCCTTTCCAAGCCTTGCGAACCATCCACCTTGCTCGCTGCCATCCAGCGTTCAGTGAATCTGAGTTCGCTCTTGAAGAGTGCGCGCCTGAAAAAACTGGCCGCCCAGGTCCGCAGTTTCCCCACCATCCCCAGCCTTTACCTGGAGGTCATGAAACTGCTGCGTTCGCCCAACACCTCCACCGACGAGTTGGGTGAAGCCCTGGCGCGGGATATGTCGATGACCACCAAAATCCTGCATGTCATCAACTCGGCGTTCTACGGCCTGCCGAGGGAAATCACGGATTTAAAGGAGGCGGTGGGATTGCTGGGCCTACAGACCATCAACTCCCTGGTGCTGGGCATCCAGCTTTATTCGCAATTCGACAAGATAAAGCCGCTTTATTTTTCGATCGACCGGCTGTGGAAGCACAGCACCGCGGTGGCCCAGACCGCCCTCAAAATCATCAAGGTGGAGCAGTCCGAATCCGGCCAGGCCCAGCTGACGTTCACGGCCGGGCTCCTGCACGACGTCGGCCAGTTGATCCTGGCTAATAACTTCGAGGAGCAATACGACGGTGTGCGGCGCCTGGTGGGCAAGACCGGGATGTCCCAGGTGGATTTGGAGCAGGAAATATTTGGCGCCTCCCATGCCGAACTCGGGGCCTATCTACTGGGCTTGTGGGGCCTGCCATTCGAGGTGGTTGAGGCGGTGGCTTACCATCACACCCCTGACAAATCGCCCAACCACCATTTTGGCGTTCTGACCGCACTGCACGTCGCCAATGCCTTGGAGGCCGAAAGCCAAAAGGACCAAGCCGTGCCGCAAAGCCCGGTGGATGAAAATTACCTGGACGGACTCGGCTTGCTGCACCGGCTCACCGAATGGCGGGAATTGGCGGGCCAGACGCCAGCCCCCAAGCCGGTTCCCAAACCGGCGCCTCCGGCCACCGAGCCCTCGGAGTCGGCCCCTCCGCCAAAAGCCGGTGCTATGGATTTACCCAACCTCCGCCTGGAGAGCCCCGGCCAAGTCAAAGACGCCCGGTGGCATCTGATTTTTTTGCCGTTGCTGCTGGTCACCGCCGCCTTGGCGTGGTTTTATTGGCCGGCGAGGCCGACCGTGGAAAACCAACCGGCTGGGGCTTCCAAATCTCCCCTGAAATTAAAACGGCCGGCATCGGCCGTGGCTCCCACCCAGAAATCCACCACGTCTGGGCAGGCGGTTTCCCTGGTGGTCTCCAACGCTGCGGCCGCCACCAATGTGGCTGCCACTAGTACCAATGGCGGGCCGCCCGGCGCCAATACCGCCTCCACGAATCTGCAGGTGGCCGCTCCGGCCACGAACCAGGCGATCCCGGCGGCTCCACTGCCACCAGCGACTCCCGCCCGTATCGCCAGTTCCGTCCGGGATCCATCCCCGGGAACCGGGAATGTGGCGGCAGTCGATCCGGTTTCCCGGGTTGCAGCCCCGGCCTCCGGCCCAGCCGTGGCGCCGGCCATCTCCCGCGCCACTCCTCCACCGCTTAAACTGCAAGCCATCATGTATAACCGCAATAATCCGCGGGCGATCATCAATGGGCAGATTGTGGGCCGGGGCGAAAAAGTGGACGGGATCGTTATCCTGGCCATCAATCCGGCCCAAGTCGTTTACGAATACGCCGGCCAGCGGCAAGTGCTGGTCCGGGAAGCCAGGTAATCACGGGCGTTCAATGATCGGCGCCGAGGCTACCCGCGGGTGGATTGGCAGCCGGTCGATGCCCGCGAACTCCGGATCACCCAATCCGCGCAGTTCCTCCTCCCCCATGAAGGGGCAGCAGGCATCCACCCAGGCGATCAGCCGGTGCAAGCTGAGCGGATCCGCCTTCACCCCGTGGTGCTTTCCGCTGGCCGCCAGGTCCACCAGGTGGCTGGCGCCCGCCAGGTATTGCAGAGGTCGCAGCGTAACCAAGGCCTTGGGATCATTCTGGTCGTAGGCGCTTTCCACCGGGATCGCCCCGGCGATGCCATAACCTGGCCGCCCTTTGCCCACCGGGTTGCCCCAGCCAGCGTGGCCCACTAAAGTGAGGTACGGTTCCTTGAACACATTCACCCCTGGCCGCAGCACGAGGTTCGGCTCCGCCGATTCCCCGGCCTGGCTCCGGTGGCAGCTGATGCAATACCGGTCCAGAACCGGCTGTGCGAAGCGTTCATAACTGATGCTCTCCTCGCCCCAGGGCGGCGGCGATAGCTCGGTGGGGGGGCGGCGCAAGGCCAGGCCCGCCGCGGGCGACGGGGCGGTGCTGTGCATCTCGTGGCAGCCCACGCAGCCACGCTGCTCGCCGGGCAGGAGCCCCGTGAAACTGCGCATGGTCTGCAGGCAGCGCCGGTCCGCGTCCAGGAGCTGGAAAAATAGCGCCCGCCCCGCCGGGGCTTTGAAATAGACCGAGCCATCAGCCTCCACCGGCACCTCCGACAGGATCCGCTTTACCCCCTCCTCCTGCACGATGGAAACCGCCGGGCCGGAATGCCGGTAGCTTTTGTTCCAGGTGGAATAGGTCTTGTAGTCCAGCTGGAAAACCCGCAGATACTTCACGCGCTCCCGCGGCAGGTCGGGCACGCCCTGGCAGATGTCCCCGCTGTAGAACACGCCCGGCTCCACCGGCTTGCGGTTTTTGCCGGTGCCCGGCCAGGCCACGCGATCCGGCTGCACGGGAGGCGTGGCCCGGGCCACCACCGGCAGGGCGTGCCAGGTGTTGTAGGCGCCATCGTAAACCAGCGTCCGGTTCCCGTGCACATCCATCAGGTAGAGCCGGAATTTGTTACCCGAGCCGCGGGCTGAAACCAGGAAATCTTCCGCCGACAGGGGGTAAGCTGTTTTATACCCGGTGAATTTACCGGAGGCGTGGTAATCGGCGGACTCCCTGGGATCTTGCGGGGGCTGGGTTACTTCCGGCCAGGGCAGGTCGGCGGTGACCTTGGTCAGTCCGTGCGGGAAATCCCGGCCCTGATCCGGATCCACAATTCCGATGGACCCGGACCACCAATCGTGGTGCCCCACGCCCGAGAACATCACCCGGCGGCTGCCGGGTATCTGCCGGGGCTCGGACAAGTGGTCGGGCCAGACGGATTGGTTGCCCCAGAAATGGGCCGTGCCGGTGCCATCCTGGCGGGTGGTCCACAGCTTCTGCAAACGCCAGAGCGGCTTGTCCGAATATTCCCAGCGCGAGTAGATCACGCGGCCATCCGCCAGCAGCGAGGGGACAAAATCCGGCTCCCCGTTGTAGCTGACCAGGTAAACATTGCTGCCATCGGCGTCGCAGCGGGCCAGGATATAAGAGTAGATGAACGGGCCGCAGCGCACGTAAGAGTTGCCCCGGGTGGTGGTGAACAGGATATGGCCGTCGGGCAGGTAGATCGGGTCGATGTCGTCATACTCGCTATCCGTGAGTTGTTTCAGCCCGGTGCCATCCAGGTTCAGCTCGTAAAGGTGGAAACTCTTTTCATCGTGCGGCTTGAAGCAGAACACCACCCGGCGCGTGTCGAAGGAGAGGTCCGGCCGCCAAAAACTGCCCGGCTTCTCCGGCGCCAGCTGGCGCACCTGCCCGCCTGGATGCAGGCCGTCCAGCACCAGCAGCCTCCCGCCAGGCACCGCCATGATGCCCATCCGGTGGATGGCCTCATGGAGGGATTCAGGCCCTTGCGGGAGCGGTTGGTCGATCAACAGGATCTGGCTGAAATTCAGGGCCGGATTTTTCATCATGATCTCCCGCTTGAGGCGGTTCACGGTAAAATAAAGGTCCCGCACCGCCGGGGTGGTCTCGGCATAGAAACTCTCGGGATCGTCCTCGAAGACGGGCCCCTGCAACCCGGCGATTTTTCCCCAAGGTCCCGCGCCGAAAGGGGCGGCGATGGCCGCTGGCGACCACGCGGCATCATCGAAACCAGGCTCCTGCCACTGGGGGATTTCCACCTTTTCCGCCCGCCAGTTGGTTCCGGATACAAAATCCAGCAGGCCGCCTCCGGCCAGCTTCACCGTCAGCCGGACGATCAGGCCAGCCGGGTTTTTGCTGGGCGCGGGCCGGTTCTCCGCCCGCACGGCCAGCACATTGCGGCCGGAGCGTACTAATCCGCCGGCGGGGAAGACCGCCGCCCGCTGCCAGGTTTCCTGCAAACCCACCCGGGTACCATTGAGGAAAGCTTCGCCCATGTCGTCTGCTGCCAGGCGCAGCTCCGCGGAGCGGACCTCCCCGGGGATTTCAAATTGGCACCGGAAAAACCGGGCGGCGGCGGGAGCATCCTGAGCGGGCTGGCCTTCCGGAAACCAGATCCAGCTCGGCGTCACCTGGGTTGGGATTGCCACCCGTCCGGCGGCCGGCTTGCCGGCCAGGGCGGCCGCTTGCTGCTCCAGGCCTTCCAGTTCCCGCAGGAAACCTTTCCAGGCGGAATCCGCCCGGGCGAGAGACAGCCGCCGGACCAGGTCGCGGCTCCAGCCGATTTCCTTGATTGTCCTTGGCAACAGCGGCTCGCCCATGGCTTGGAACAACCAGTCTTTCTCCATCCGCTGCCGTGCTTCATCCGGGGCCAGCGCGCGGGTGACTGGGGTGCCCGGCGCCGGGCCTGAACTTGGCGCGGGTGCGGCCCCGGTGGCCCATCCGAACGCCAGCAACACCAGCGGAAAGAGCCTGCATAATCGAAAGATGGCCTTTCCCGTGCCCAGGTTGTTTTTTTTCGGTTTTGGCTTCAGGACAAAGCCGGGGATGGCCGGTGGGAATATGATTTGTGGCCGGTCAAAATGTCTCGGTTGGCTGAACATATGGCCAAGGTAAACCAACCCATCCGGGATACAAGTTGAAACTCCCGCCCGGTCCGGGCAGATCCAGCACGGCCGATAACTCTGGCTGCTCCGCTGGCTTTTTTAGGCCGGGTTCTATTCGGGAAAATTATGTTTGGGAAAAGTATTTATAACTATGGGTTGCGTGGAATCGGGATGCCGTTAGGGTAAGCACCGCCAATTGACACCAAAACCGTCCCGGCCGCTTGAGTGAGCGGTTCGGGGCTTTTTTTCTGGCAGGTCCTCCGGCCCGGCCAGATTGGCTGGCCACTCCCGGTCGCCGGCCTGGAATTGCCCGCGGCCAGATTTCCAGCCCCTGGCAGCTTCGCCAATATTTGCGTTTTGGCGGAAGTGGTTTAGGTGTCTTGGATACAGGATGCTGCCTCCTATAAGCATGGGCGATCCTGGCGGAGCCGGGCCGCGGGCCGTTTGGTTCAGCGGCTTTTTTAAAACAACCATGATCCAAGAGAACAATATGTGTGATTCAGCAACCCTCCCAGCCAACACCCTGGTCGTAAAACGATTTGTCAAAGCGCCCCCCGAGCGCATTTTTGCCGCCTGGACCAGCGCCGATGAACTCCCCAAATGGTTTGGGCCGGCCACCTGCCGCATCACCTCCGCCAGTGTCCAGGCCCAGGTGGGAGGGAAATACCGGCTGCGCGTCAGCAGTGAGGTGGTCGGAGAGGTTGAGGTCCACGGCCAATACCGCGAATTGACCCGCCCTTCCCGCCTGGTTTTCACCTGGCAATGGGCGGGCAATCCGCAGCTGGAATTTGGCCCCTCTACTGTGGCGGTGGACTTGCTGGCGGTGGAGGGCGGCACCGATATCCACCTCACCCACGAACTGTTGCCCAATGCCGAGGCGCGCGATCATCACACCATTGGCTGGAACGGTTGCCTCGACAAATTGCAGTGCCACCTGGGAGTGGGGGAGCCGCCCGCAAAATTCGGCCTGGGCCACATTTGCTGGAACGAATTGCTGACCAACGATGTCCCCGCCGCTGGCGCTTTCTACACCCAGTTGCTGGGCTGGCAGGCGGTGAGTGGCCCGCCACCCATCGGCCATTACACCGTGTTTAAAATGAAAAATCAGGATGTCGGCGGCATGATGGCCTGCCCCATGTCCGATGTGCCCCCGCACTGGCTGGCTTACGTGCATGTAACCGATGTCGATGCCCTGGTCCAAAAAGTGTCCGCCCTGGGGGGGCAGGTGATCAGCCCTGCGTTCGACATCCCCACTGTGGGCCGCATTGCCATCATGAAGGATCCGCAGGGCGCCGTGCTGGGCCTCTTCAAGCCGGACATGGCCGCTGGCGGGAAGTGATTCACCCCTGGCCGGAAGGCCCGAGCGGGAGCCGTTCTACCGTTTGGCGGACCACGCCAGTTCTGACTGGACCATTTCCCGGATCAGGTCGGCGAACGGGATCTGCGGCTCCCAATCCAACAGGCGCCTGGCTTTGGCAAATGAACCCACCCGCTCGGCGGGTTCCACGCAGCGGAAAAGGCCCGCATCCTGTTTGACATAATCGCGCCAGTCCAGTTGCACGGCGGCGAAGGCTTGTTCCACTACGTCCGCCACCGTGTGCAGCACCCCGGTGGCAAACACGTAATCGTCCGCTTCGGCCCGTTGCAGGGCCAGCCATGCGCCGCGCACGTAATCCCGCGCATGTCCCCAATCCCGCCGGGCGGAGGTGTCGCCGAGGATCAATTCTTTTTGCCGTCCGACTTTGATGGCGGCGGCGGCCCGGCAGATTTTGCGCGTGACAAAATTCTCGCCCCGCCGCGGGGATTCATGGTTGAAAAAAATGCCGTTGCAGGCGAACAGTCCGTAAATACGCCGGTAAATCCCGGTCATCTGGGTGGCAAAGGCTTTGGCACAGCCATAGGGATTCACCGGTGTCAGGGGGGTATCTTCGTCCTGAGGCGAGGTGGCGGGCTGGCCGAATATCTCACTGGAGGAGGCATGGAATACCCGCGGTGGCCGGGGCAATCCGCGCAGGATCTCCAGCAGGCGCACCGTCGCCATGCCGGTTGTTTCGCAAGTGGCTTCCGGGATTTCCAGGCTCCGCCCCACATGGCTTTGGCCGGCCAGGTGGTAAAATTCATCCGGCGGTGCTGCGGCCAGGGCTTTCTGCAAGGGCGCCAGGTCGTCCAAGCTTCCATAATGCGCCACCAGCCGGCGCCCCCATATCCCGGCATCGCCAGTCAACGGGGCCAGCCAGCCGGTTTCCAGCCGGCTGGTGTGGCGCACGAGGCCGTGGACCTCGTAGCCCCGCTCCAGCAGGAACTCAGCCAGGTATGAGCCATCCTGGCCCGTGATGCCGGTGATGAATGCGCGAGGCATGCCTAATCCTTTCGGGAGCGGCGCCCCACTAAAAGACCCGGTGGCAATAAGCAGGGTTTTTCAAAAGCTCCAGGTCGGCATCCACCATCAGCCGCACGAGTTCGGGCAGTTTGGTTTTTGGCTCCCAGGCCAGCCGCTGGCGGGCTTTGGAGTAATCGCCGGTCAGCACATCCACCTCGGCCGGCCGGAAATTCCGGGAATCCACCTCCACGTATTTTCGCCAGTCCAGCTCAACGCGGTCGAAAGCCATTTCCAGGAAATCGCGCACGGAATGGGTTTGGTGGGTCGCGATCACATAATCCCCCGGCTCATCCTGCTGGAGCATCAGCCACATGGCTTCCACAAATTCCGGCGCGTAGCCCCAATCCCGCCGGGCGTCCAGGTTGCCCATGAACAGCTTGTCCTGCAGCCCGGCCTTGATGCGCGCCACCGCCCGGGTGATTTTGCGGGTGACAAACGTTTCCCCGCGCCGCGGCGATTCGTGGTTGAACAAGATGCCGTTGCTGGCATGCAATCCGTAGGATTCCCGGTAATTGACCGTGATCCAATACCCGAACACCTTGGCGCAGGCATACGGGCTGCGCGGGTGGAACGGGGTCAGCTCCGTCTGCGGGATTTCTTGCACCTTGCCATACATTTCGCTGGACGATGCCTGGTAAAAGCGGGGCTTCAGGCCCGCCAGCCGGATAGCCTCTAAAAGGCGCGTCACTCCGGTGGCCGTGACGTCCACTGTGTATTCCGGGCTGTCGAAACTCACCCGCACATGGCTCTGGGCCGCGAGGTTGTAAACTTCATCCGGATGGATGCTGGCAACCAGATGCGCCAAAGCCGCCGTGTCGGCCAGATCCCCGAAATGCAGCTTCAGCCGGTCCTGGCCGGCGTCCGAACCCTGCAGAAGATGATCGATCCGCGAGGTGTTGAACGAACTGGCCCGGCGGATCAGGCCGTGCACTTCGTAGCCTTTGGACAATAGCAACTCCGCCAAGTATGAACCATCCTGCCCGGTGATGCCTGTGATTAGCGCTTTCTTGACCATAATGTTCAAACCATTTTACGACCGCCGAATTTGCCCGAGAACACCGGCGTTGAAAATCTTTTATTACTGGGTAAGATGGTGCCCAATGAAAAGGATCACCATTTTTACCGCTTTCCTCACCGCCTTGATCATCCTGCATCCCGGCCCAACCGCGGCCGGGGAGCCGCCCCGCGCCAGAATCCCGGTGATTCTCGATACCGATATCGGCGATGATATCGACGATACCTGGGCACTCGGCTTGCTGCTCAAGAGCCCCGAACTGGATCTAAAACTCGTCGTGGGCGACCAGGGAAAAGCCCAATACCGTGCGCGGTTGCTGGCCAAGTTCCTGGAACGGGCCGGAAGGACGGACGTCCCGGTGGGGATCGGACTCGAAATCAACGCCAAAGGCGAAGGCGCCCAAGCAGAATGGATCAAAGGCTACGATCTGAAATCCTATCCGGGCAAGGTCCACCCGGATGGGGTGCGGGCGATGATTGACCTCATTATGCAATCGTCAGAGCCGGTCACGGTGATCGCCATCGGCCCTCTGCCCAACCTCGCGGTCGCCTTGGAGCGCGAACCCAAAATAGCCGCCAAAGCCCGTTTGGTGGGCATGCACGGCAGCGTGCGGGTGGGGTACGATGGCAGCTCCAACGTGGCCGCCGAATACAATGTGAAGGAGGATGCCAAAGCCTGCCAGAAGGTCTTGTCCGCCGTGTGGGATATCACCATCACCCCGCTGGATACCTGCGGGCTGGTGTCGCTCAAAGGCGAGGCTTATCGACAAGTTCGCGATGCCCAAAATCCCGTAGCGGTGGCCATCATGGAAAATTATCGCGCCTGGCTGGCCGCCCAGCGCAGCAATTTAAACATTGCCCAAACACATAGCTCCACGCTGTTCGATACGGTGGCCGTTTACCTGGCTTTTTCGCAGCGCTGGCTGAAAATGGAGGACTTGGGAATCCGGGTGGACAACGCCGGTTTCACACGCCTTGATCCCGGGGCCAAGGTGATGCACACCGCCACCCGTTGGCTCGACCAGTCCGCTTATGAAAAATTCCTTGCTAACCGGCTCGCTGAATTTCGCTAGCTTGTCCCAGGGCACCCCGGTGGTTTTGCTGGGGGTGGCCTATACGCATCTGAAGACAACCGACGGCGGCGACCTCTTTCTCACTGCGTATGGGGCTTCGTTTTGGGAGCATTTGCGACCTGATAACTGGTTCAACCGGGAGTGGTTCGAGCAGAAGCGCGAGCGCCTCGTGGGCACTGCCACCGTGTATAAAGTGCCCACCCAGCCGGTGCGGGATGCCAGCTTGGATCTCGTGGTCAAGTGGTCCCGGATAGGGGAGGATGTGCCCGTCGATACGGTGACGCTGGATCAGTTCGTCAACGCAGAATTTAACAGCCCATTTGAGGAATTTTCCCTGGTGATGGAGATGCGCAGTGGAGCCTATGGATCGCGCCAGATCCGCATCCTCGCGCAAAAGCCTTTGGCCATTTATGTGCCCGCCCAACGCCTGCAGCTTTGGCAAACCGGCCGGTCGCAGGATAAGATCGCCGCCAAGCTCAGGCAACATCCCAGCGTGGAATTGGACATTCTACGCCAATATATCGTGATTTATGGCTGGATCAAGGGTTACGACCTGGTTCAAGCCGCTGCTCGCCTGGCGCTGAAATCGTCCGAACGGGAAGCTTTCCTGCGCGAGCACACCGACCGTGTCACCGGGGAGCTGGAAGCCAAAGGCTACCAAGTCATGGATATGAAACCGGCGCACGTGATCGTGCGTTTCAAGCCGGACGGTTCCCTGATGAAAGGCCGCGATGGGCGGGTGGCCTGCGCGTTGGTGGATTATGAATTGATGACCCGCACCCCGGACCATGAGGCGGATGTGCGGTTCCGCCACCGCCGCCATTACCTCCAGCACATCACGCGCCGGGCGCCGGGCGCCGAATTGCCGCCCATCCCTTCGCATCTGGCTCTGGTTAATCTGCTGGGCGTGGATTACCTCGTGGGCCGGGCGGAGAGCACTGGTGGCTGGCTGTGGGTGGCTGGCCGGGATGCGGAACTGTTTGATTATTTCCTGCCGGAACGCTGGCGCCGCACGCCCCATATCCGGCTGTCTTGCGGCAGCCTGATCTATTGCACCCGCACCAAAGACAACATACTCCTGGTATGGAAAGTGTCGCGCATGGGGGAGTTCCCCCAACGGACTGACCGCAGTTCCCTGGCCGAAACCATCCGGGACCATGGTTACAACAGCCCGTTCGAGGAATTCGCCTGGACCCGGGAATTGGCCGCCGCTGGCCTGCCGGTAGTCAACCCTCGGGCCATCTACATGACCAGTCAGCAAGTCAGTCCCCGGCCGGAAACGGTCGATCGGCGGCGGTATGAACAATTCCAATCCTTGCGCACCTCTGAAAACGAACCCATCCTGCGCCCCGATCACGAATACCTTACCATTTGGGGCTATTGGAACGGCCCCGATGAATTATTCACCTCACCCTCTGCGCCGGCCCATTACCCGCTCAATGCTGAATGGGCGCTCCACCGCAAGCTGATTACCGAAACCACTCTGGTGGAACTGCTTGACGGGACGCGCCGGAAACTCCTCGCCGCTGGTTTTCTCGACGGCAACCTCAAGCCGGATCACCTTCTGCTCTCACTGACTGCCGATAAACACCTGGTCGTCGATCCTTCTGGCCTGCCCGAAGCCCGCCTCTGCAATTTTGAATTGGTCCGCAAAAATGTCCCCTTGGGAGAATTTGCCATTTTTTAATGTAGCTTTCGAATGTCTGGCATTCCCGGATTAGAGGAATAAGATCCCCTGAAATGCTCACCTCATTTTGGCTGAGTGCCGTTAACCGGTTTTAATGGGAGGCCGTGATCTTCAAACCGGCCCTTGGGCGCCAATTGCTCGTTAATGGAGTCCGCTTTATGCCGGAAGGTTGATTGTCCGGCGCCATGATCGGCATTGGGAATTTGGCTGCCGCAGCCAGCGCGAGGCTGAATCCGAGCCCGGACAGCATCCCAATCGCAATCATGACATAAACCGTGGTAATCATACGCTACTGGATAATATCGGCAGAAATGGGGAATACTTGAGCCGTGAATCCATAAGAAACCACAGCCACCTTGTTACCAAATGAATTTCCGAATGAATTTCCGAATCGCGAAGACCAACCCATTCAAAAGAACCGTCCCGAAGTAAGAAACCGTCCCTTTAGACCCTGATTTTAGAGGAGATAATAACCGATTAGTGCGTCTGGGCTCCTGCCGGAGTAAGCACCGCAAAACTTGGTGTCGCCGATTCGTGAGACATCGTTTGTTCAGCGGTGGAATCCACCTCCGTGCCGCCAAATTGGGGCATCGGTTTCCGAGTTGCCAGCGCCAGCGCCATGGAAAAGCCGCTCGCCACAGTTACCCAGACTCCGCCGACTATGCATATTGCCAATGTCATGCTGTCTCGTGAAGCATTGGGAATGCCAACCGATCCATCCAGATCACCAGGAGTTCTTTTAAAACCGCCATTTGTGGCCAGTCGTTTTTTTGGCTTCAGCAAGCCCGCCTGCCGTGGGAGCCTTTCCCACTCGAATGTATATCCATAATATATTGTAGTTGAGTAGTTTATGAATAATAAAATGAGGCTGTTTCGGCTCAAACGACTTTCAAGGCAGGCTTTGAACCCAATTGATACGGGCATTTTTTACTGATTCAAAACGGCTGATCAACGACATATCATGTCGTTATTCCATCCGGCAAATGTGTCCAATAAATGGACACTAGTGTCCATTTTTTAACCAAAATTGCCTGGATTGGGCAGTTTTCGAGCCGTTTTTTCCTGCCTGAACCGGAACTTCACTTTAAATAATATTGCGTAAACAGCTATCAATAAGCGCTTTATAACTATTTTAAAACTCGAAAAAAAAATCTCTTACAAGCTTGCATTGCGGCGGGGATCGTGTATGATGTCCGAAGATTGTGTGAGACACACCGTGTCTTTCACAACTGATCTCTGACAGGTAACAACTTTGAATGAGTTTTCGTGGTCGATGGAGACGCCCATCTCCATTATATATTTTTCTGAATATTGGCCTGAATGCTCGTTGTAATCTGTGAAGCCGTTCTCTGCACTCCTGCCTGTGCATTGTTGCGGACTTTCCTGCGGTTTGCCGTAGCGGAGTAATTTTTAATCCAATGCCCAATATGTG
>CAIMWS010000525.1 GCA_903845125.1 uncultured Verrucomicrobiota bacterium | reverse complement strand
GGTGATGACGGATGGAAAAAGGACCTACCAAACGCCCCTTGTGGAGGTCAGCAACACGGGCCGCGGAAAAGCCGGCCTGTGGCTCTACCAGATTGGTGACCGCCAGGAATATGGCAATTTCGAGTTGTCCCAGACGCCGTTGTTCCTGGGAGGAACGGTGGTGCGTCGGCCGGTTGAGTACCGCCGCACGCTGGATTTGGACCGGGCAATCGCCTCTGTCCGCTATCGCGCAGGCGATGCCACCTTTACGCGTGAAGTTTTTTCCAGTGCCTCAGACCAGGTGTTGGTCATGCGTCTGATGTGTGACCAGCCGGGCAGGATCGGATTCGTTGCCAGCCTAACCCGGCCGGAAAGATTCACCACCGTGGGTGAAGGCTCGGATGGGCTGGCCATGAGCGGGCAGTTGAACGATGGCCAAGGGGGGGCGGGTGGAATGAAATACCTGGTGCGGCTCAAAGCCATCACCGAGGCTGGCAAGGTGGGTGTCATAGGCAATAGCTTGCGGGTGGAAGCAGCCAACTCCGTCACGTTGCTTTTGACCGCCGGCACCGATTACAAGCTTCAGCCTCCGTCCTATCGCGGGCCGGCCCCCGAACAGTCCACGGCCGTCCAGCTAAAGGAAGCTGCGGCCAAGTCTTACGAGGAGTTGTGCCGGGCACACGTGGCTGATTACCAGAAAATGTTTCACCGGCTGGCGTTCGACCTGGGCGGCCGTGAATCCCGCTCGCTGCCCACGGATCGCCGGGTGGCGCGGATGAAAACCAAAACTCCGGATCCCGATTTGGAAGCGTTGCTGTTCCAATATGGCCGGTATCTGTTAATTTCGAGTTCCCGGCCGGGGGACCTGCCAATCAACCTGCACGGCATCTGGGCTGATCAAATCCAGACGCCTTGGAACGGCAGCTATGTGGTTGACCTGAACGTGCAGATGGCTTACTGGCCGGTTGAGACGGCCAACCTTTCCGAGTGTTTCCTACCCCTCATGGATATGGTTGAGGCGTGGCGAGTGGCTGGGACAAAAACCGCCAGGGTGCATTACAACGCCCAAGGATGGGTTGTGCATACCGTCATGAACGTGTGGGGTTTTACCTCACCCTCCGAACACCCCTCCTTTGGAATGTACATGGGGGCAGGGGCCTGGCTTGCCCAGAACCTCTGGGAGCACTACGCCTTCACTGGCAGTCGCGAATACCTTGAACGCCTTTATCCGGTGATGAAGAGCTCGGCGGAGTTCTTCCTCGATTGGCTGGTCAAGGATCCCAAGACGGGCAAGTTGGTCTCCGGGCCGTCCACTTCTCCCGAGCATGAGTACATAACCCACGACGGCCAGCGTGGCTGGCTGTGCATGGGGCCGTCCATGGACCAGCAGATCATCTGGGATTTGTTCACCAACATGCTGGAAGCGGCCAGGGCAATGGGCATTGACGACGATTTTGTCCACCGGGTTCGTGATGCGAGGAAGCAGTTGCTGGGCCCGCAAGTCGGCTCCGATGGCCGGCTCATGGAATGGGCGGAGGAATTCAAGGATTCCGAGCCGGGGCACCGGCATTTGTCACACCTGTTTGGCTTGTATCCCGGCCGGCAGATCACCCCGCGCCTGACACCCGAGTTGGCGGCCGCTGCCCGCAAGGCGTTGGAATACCGTCTGGCGAATGGTTCCACGCAGGTTGGCTGGAGCAGCGCCTGGACCATCGGCTTGTTCGCTCGCTTGGCCGATGGGGATAAAGCTCACGAACATATCGTGAGCATGCTGGAGAACTTGATTGCGCCAAACCTGATGGACCGCGTTTTCCCTAATGCCGGTTTTATGGTCGATGGCAACTTCGGCTTTACGGCGGCTGTTCCGGAAATGCTTTTACAGAGCCACGCCGGGGAAATTGCTCTTTTGCCAACCTTGCCGAAAGCCTGGCCAAACGGGTCAGTCAAAGGATTGCGGGCTCGCGGTGGAGTAACGGTAGATGTTTCATGGCGGGATGGGAAGCTGATCTCCGCCAGGATGATGGCCGACCGTGAAGGGGAATATAAAGTGCGGATGCCGGGCCGGTTGGATGCACTTACGGTGACCTTAAAAGCCGGAATGCCTTTGGACTTATGACGCCATCTTTATCCCCGCGAAGAATCGCGAAAATTGGCTAGCCGGAAGGATCATCGTTTTCATCGCCCACGTTGGCGGGCAGATCCGGGACGCCGACTTCCTTGTACTCATTAAGTTTATTGCGCAAGGTTCTGATGCTGATATCCAGTATTTTAGCCGCATGGGTGCGGTTGCCACTGCATTTGTTGAGAGCGGATAGAATCAAGCGGCGTTCCATCTCGCCCAAGCTGGGGAAGGGATTCAGATTGTCCCAAACTGCGGGTACAGTTGCAGGTTGTGGTTCGGCTGCTTTCACAGGTTCACTGCCCGGCAGGAATCCGAGATGATCCACATTCAGTTCGCCATCTTCTCCGCACAGAATGATTGCCCGCTCCACCACATTTTGGAGTTCACGCACATTGCCTGGCCACGAATGGTCCAGCAGGGTGGTCATGCAAACCACGGAGATCCCCGGAGTTCGGAAGCCGTGTTTGCGGGAGAATCGGCGCATGAAATGTTCCACCAGCAAGGGGATGTCTTCCTTGTGGTCGCGCAGCGGTCTGACATAAATGGGGACCACATTGAGGCGGAAAAACAGATCCTGGCGGAATTCCTTACGCTCAACGCTTTGCTCCAAGCGCCGGTTGGTGGTGGCAATGACCCGCACATCCACCTTGATAGTACGGCTGCCACCTACTCTTTCCAGTTCCCGTTCTTGCAGCACGCGGAGCAGTTTGGCCTGCACGGCGGGCGAAATTTCGCTGATTTCATCCAGCAGAATGGTTCCGCCGTGGGCCAATTCAAATCGGCCCTCCCGCTTGTTCATGGCCCCGGTGAAAGCGCCTTTCTCATGGCCGAAAAATTCGGACTCGATCAGGTTTTCCGGGATGGCGGCGCAGTTTACCCGGATGAATGGGGCGCTGGCGCGCGGGCTTTGGCGGAACAAAGCCCTGGCCACCAGTTCTTTGCCGGTACCGCTTTCGCCTTGGATTAGCACAGTGGCCTGGGTTGGGGCCACTTTCCGGATTAATTGCCGAAGCTGTTCCGTGGCCGGGCTTTTACCCAATAACTCAAAACCGGCTTCGTCAGCTTCTTCATGGCTGAGGTATTGGCTGACTTTTAGCAACTGCGTAAAGTTTTCCGCTTTGCGCAGCGTGACTTCCAGTTGGTCCACGGAAAATGGCTTGATCAGGTAATCAAAAGCACCATTGCGCATGCACTCAACGGCGGATTCCACCGAGGCAAATCCCGTCATCATTACCATGAGTGGTCGCTGCGGCCGGGATTGGAGTTGCTGCAGCAAGTGGGTGCCTTCTCCGTCCGGCAGCCGGACATCAACCATCATCAGATCGAAAGTGTCCTTGGCCAGCAGTTCCTGGGCATCAGCCAGCGTGCTGGCGGAGGCTACATCATAGCGCCTTTGCCGCAGCTGCTGCTCCAGGTTCTTGCGGACGATCAGGTCGTCCTCAAGCACGATTATTTTGTCGATAGGCATGCCGGGAAGGGATTATATGCCAGAACTTTGCTTGCGGTAAAGTGCTGTTGCCATTTGCGTGTTTTGCCTTTGGACGGGTGGCAACTGCGTGGCCGGCAGCATTCCGCGCCGGAGCAAGTGTTGTTCATTTTCACGGTCCAACATCAGAATTCGCAGGATCAAATCCTGATTTTGCCGGATCAACCCTCCGACTTCCGCGTATTCGATTTTCTCTGATGGAGTCAATTGCTGCCAGCGGGTGCGCACCTGGCGCAAGCGATCCAGGGATAAATTTAATTTCAACAGCAGGTTCTTTTTCTGCGGCGCCAGCTTCTGCAAATCCACATCCTCCGTGCCACGCAAAATGCGGTTCTCTTGTTCCACAAGCACGAGGATATCCTGGCAAAGGCCATAATGCCCTCGCAAATCGTCCGCCCATTCGGCGGGCGGCTTTGCCGGGGTCTTTTTAGCCAAACTGGCTGCCCGGGCCTGGATTATGTCAATAGTTCTCACTGGGGTATCCTAATAGGAAGTCGTCTCTGAGCCAAGCAACATTCAGGGCCTTGGCCAGGAAGCAAGGAAGCAATCCAACAAGTCGGTCGGCTGGATATCATGGTTGGCTGTGGTTGGCGGCCAGCAAAAGGCTCATCGGGGGAGCCGTGGGGATTTATGGGGATACGGAAATGCGAAAATTCTTGGAAGCTTCATCGGCCTTGCCACTCCACTCCAAGTTTTGTTTCCGCCATTTGGCCATATCAACCAAGGTGAGCAGGCTTGGTGGAGCATTCGTGCCCAAGATCAATCCAACTTTGGCGATCTGGTCATATTGCTCAGTGGCTTTCTGCGGTTGATTCAAATGTTCGTAAACCTGGGCAGTCTGATATAACACAGGCAATAGCCACTTGGGAGACTTGTCCAGCTTGGCGAGCTGCTCATAAATTGCCAAGGCATTGCCAAAATCCCCCTCCTTATAAAGTTGATTGGCAATTTCGTTACCCGTCCGTTGCTGCCAATAAACCCAGTTGGCTGCGTTTTGCGTGGCCCCGGAACTTTGGTCTTTCAGCAGTTGCGAAACCTGATTCATGGAATCCTGAGTGCGTTTCAGTTGCTTAAAGGATACAGCCAGCAAAAACCGGACTTCCGCTGCTTCACTGCTTTCCGGATACTGCTGCAGGAACTCCACAGCCCGGTTGCTGGCTTCCGAAAATAAATTAAGCATGCTCAAACACCGAACCAGGTGAAAATGGATCTGGGCCTTGTTTAATTCGGGATTTTCCAGTTTGAGCAGGCGTCCGAAGAAGTCAGCCGCTTCAGCGTATTTGCCGGTGCTGTAGTAAGTGAGTGCGATTTCGATTTGGGCACGCAAAACCAGGATTTGGTAGTCGCTGTGAACATCCAGCTTCAGGTTCAAGCAGCTGGTCATGACTGAATAGAACTTGGTCAAGGCCATGGCATCAGATCCCATTTCCCGGTATAATAATCCCTGCCAGAAAAAAACGGCTGGCACGCGATTATCATTGGGATAGCGGTTCACAAACTGGGCGTAAATTTGTTGGGCAACGGTTGGCTGGTGATTGCCCTTGGCAGCAAGCGCCAATTCCAGAAGCACGTTCTTTTGCATGGCTTCCGGGGCTGGTTGCTCCAATATTTTTTTCAGAAGCCCGGTGGCTTCTGCATACTGACCTTCCAAACGAAGCCGCTGGGCAGTCAGAAATTCGGTTTGCAATAGTTGCCCTGATTCGTTGGTGGCGCCTGAACTGGGAGTAGTGATGAAATGATTCGTGTCAGCTGGCGCGTGCCCTTCCGAGATAGATGGACTTTCGGCATGGCTGGTATCAACTGGGGCTGACTTCTGAGCCGTAACGGCTTTTTTTTCAGGATCAGCCCCGGCATGATTAGCCCCCGGAGGAGCGGATGGCTTGCCACTGTTCGACGGCGTGGCGTCAGGAGGTTTGGGTGCCGAATAGGCGTGCACCGTCGCGCTGGAAACCACCAGCCAGACACAGAAACTGCCTAACCAAGCAAGGATGGCGGGCAGCTTTTTCAAGTTGCGCCAGGCGGAAATTGCCAGCGCATGCTTATTCATGGGCATTGGCGCTCGGGCTCAAGTAGGTTGCTGAGCTGGAAGGCGGCATTACTGGCACCGGAGGCAGTGGAGGGGTGATCGGGGGCAAAAACCGCAAGTTGCGGTTCATTAGCAAGTTTAGCTGATTGGTC
>CAIMWS010000524.1 GCA_903845125.1 uncultured Verrucomicrobiota bacterium | reverse complement strand
AGATCGTGCCATCCTGGCTGGCTTGATCGGTCGCGGCAGATGATGACTCCGGCTCCGCGGAGAAATCGCGAACTGTCATCCCCGCCAGAATTTCCTCGCGGCGGTAGTTATAAAGACGCGCAAAGGCCTCATTTACATCGAGCAGGCGCTGGTTCACCAAGTCGAAGATGCAAATGGCATAAATTTCGTTCTCGAAGATGACCCGGTATTTTTCCTCGCTCTGCCGCAGCGCCTCCTCCGCCTCCTTGCGGGCCGTGATATCCTGCAGGATCGAGGCAAAACATCCTTCCCCAGCCGGGGTGGCCGAGACGGACAACCACTTCTTCAGCCGGGGCAGAAACACTTCGAATTCCTCCGACTTCCCCGTGGCGGTTACCCGCCCGTAAATCTTGAGCATCTTCGCATTGGTCTCGGCAAAGCGGGGTATCACTTCGGTTACTTTTTTCCCCACCACCTCGCGCAAGCCCGTCAGCATCTCAAAGGCGGGATTTACCTTGAGGTAAAGGAAGTCCGCGGGTTGCTCGTGCGCGTCGAAAATCAGCTGGCAATACGCAAAGCCGTCCGGCATGTCATTGAGCAATAAACGATAACGCTGATCAATCTCGCGCAACGCCGCCTCGACCCGTTTCCTTTCGGTAACATCCTGCAGGATGGCTTGCACCGCCTGGGGCAGGCCTTGGAAATCCTTCACCAACGTGCCCGACAATTCAGCATAGGCCACCGTGCCATCCCGGCGGGGGATGGTGCAACCGAAGGGGGTGGTGAAACCTTGCCGCAGGATGGTCTGGATGGCCAGTTGCACCTCAGCCCGCTGCGCTGGCTGGACCAAATCGGCGAGCAAAACGCCCACCAGATCCCGGGCCTCCTGGCGACCCGCCAGCGTGGCTCCCACCTGGTTCGCCAACCGGATCCGGCCGCCCTCATCGGTCAGGAACACGGCATGCGGGGAACCATCCAGCATGGTGCGGTAGTGCTCCTCGCTTTGCTTCAGCTCCAAGGCCAACTGCTGCGCCCGGCCGAGGGAGCTGAGCAGGAGAAAGGTCAAAGCCCCCAGAAACAGGCTGAGGCTGCCCCCGCCAAATCCCACGAGCCAGGCCTTGCTGTAATCCACAGTGCCAGCCTGGCTGCCAGGCCGGGTGAAGCACAAGGTCCAGGGGCGGCCCGCCAGCACAATCTGGGTGCGCACGCTGAGCAACGCATCGTCGGCCAGGCCGGTTTGTTCGCTGGGCGCGGCCTGGCTGTCGTAAAGCCGGGTTTGCCTGGCAACCTGATCGCCATCGAAGATTTCCAAACGGATGCGCTTTTGGCTTGGCTGGCCCCAGTTGCCGAGGATGCCGCCCAGGAGATCATTCATCCGATAGGGGCTGTAGGCCCAACCGCGAATGGCCGCGCGCCGCTGCGGGACCGTTTCAAGAGGCAGGTCCCGGCGGTAGACCGGCACATACATCAAAGTCCCGGCCTGGACTTCCTGGCCCGTTTCCTGCACCAAAGTCACCTTTCCGGAGAGGGCGGCCGTATTCTCATCGCGCGCCCGTTCCATGGCCTCCCGGCGCACCGGTTCATTGAACATGTCATAGCCAAAGGCGCGGAGGTTGCGGTTGGTGAAAGGTTCCAGATAGACGATGGAAGAATACCACTCCCGGTCGCCCTTGGGTAGGACGTCATAATCGGGAAAGCCCTCGGCACGAATCTCCTGGAGATGTTGGGCCAGCTGGGAGCGGGGGATCAGTAGGGAAAAACCGATACCCTGAATGCCGGGGAGTTGGGTTTCCAGTTGCTGTTTCTCAGTGAAAAAACGCCATTCCTGGCGGCTGACGCCTGCGGAATGAGCCAGAAAGGCGGACGCGCTGCGGAGGATTTGCTCGTGCGCCCGGAAACGCTCCACAATCTTGCTGCGGATTTCGGCGCAGGCAAAATGGAAGTCCTCCTTTTCATCCGCATCGACAGCATGTTTTGTGGAACGGACCACCAGGCCGGTGGCCAGCAAACCCGCCACCAAGACCAATCCTGCTACGAAAAGTCGCAGGCGGCAGGAAGTCAAGGAAGTTTCCGCAACCTCCTTACTGATGGTTAGCATGATGCAACATCTCCAATAATCCGAAATGAATACCGATGAAGTGACCAAATTAGGAGCCTCACTGGGACTCTCTGACGGCCCCCCACCTACTGACGCCGCGAATCATATAGACTTTGCTTCGGAAAACAAGTTTATAATTGGACCCGTTTGCGCACCGGAACAAACAACCGAGAAGGGGAGGAGGGCGGGCGCAATAATGGAAAATATTAAGGGCTATGAATTATCAGCATCGGATGGACGGGTCGGCGGGTTCCATTGGCGCTGCTCTTTCCAAGCCGGACTCCTGCACCAAGCAAACCTTGAGCCCGCCGGATTGTGGAAAATGAGCTTGATGACGCCTTTGATTGGCGCATAGAAATCGCCGCGCCATGAGTGCCGGTAGGGGGCTGGTTTGCGGGAATTGAATCGGAGCCGGCTTTATGGCATAAATCATTGATTAACCGGGCGATTGGTGCAGCGGTTAGCGCATTTACTTTACACGTGGATTTTGCGTTTTCTCCTAATTTCCCCAACTTGGACTCAAAAGGACAAATCGTTGGTAATTAGCGGTTTAAAAAAAATCTTCTTGGCCTGGAGCACCCTCAACTGAACTCAATTTTGGGCAAGTAGTAACAAATGGCAGTATCAAATGGACACAAGTAAGCTTATAATATCGAAATAATAATTATCATCATAAAATACGTTTCCCAACCGTGTAAGCCAGTGGCCCAACAGGGGCGGGCCGTTGAATCAGAGCCGTGCAGGCCAGCCAACCAACGGCCACTCATTTTCATGGTTTGCGCCTTGCAGCATCACGCTTTAGGGCTTGTTGGAGCAAGTCGCGAGCGATGCGGAAATTAGTCCGCGACAATCGCTGGAAGGCATCTGGAAGATCGATTAAACCACGCTCCGCCGCCATTTCCAAAATACCCACGGTCCCTGACACCGGCAAACCCAACCGGATTGCTGCCTGCCGGGCTTCAGTCTCGTCCAACAGCAGCGAATGCGCCTTGAGTTCCAGGGCCAAAGCTATGGCTTCCGTTTCGCCTGGATCAAGAACTCCGTCCAACGCAATTTGACGGGCAGATCTGACTTCAACCCATGATGGTAAAGCACTCACCCATTCATGCAGGCGGCGGGAGCATGAGGGTGAACCAGTTCAGCCAAGACTGCACTGGGAATGATCACCCGATCATAAATATGGGAAAGCACCTCAATGGCGTCTATGAGGACCAGATACCGAATAGGGCCAGTGTCAGCAACGATCAGGATCACTTCTGCGGCAGTGCAGCAAAGGATTGGCGGTCAATTTCCAAGTCGGCCAGTGGGTGAGGTTGCGCGGCTTCATGTTGGACAAAAAATTGATACGTTTACCGGTAGTCGAGTCCCAGAAACTGGCTCACCTGATGAGTGGAAAGTTCTGTGCGCGATAGCCATCAACCGCGAATGCTTCCAGGAATTCGCGTGGCAGTTTGGTGGACCCGCTCAGGCGTTGAAAGATTTCGTCCGGCAAATGAACGGTGATTTGCATAGGGCTTGCGGGCTTTTTGGGAGGCGTTGTTCCGCATCCACTGACAAAAACCTTCCACCAATCCAGTAAAACTGACAATTAAATCCGGGCAGGCTGAGACCTCTCCCCCGGAACAAACGCCCGAGAAGAGGAGAAGGGCGGGCGCAATAATGGAAAATTTTAAGGGCTATGAATCATCAGCATCGGGTGGCCGGGTTGGTGGGATCCATTGGCGCTGCTCTTTCCAAGCCGGACTTCTGCACCAAGCAAACCTTGAGCCCGCCGGATTGTGGAAAATGAGCTTGATGACGTCTTTGATTGGCGCATAGTAATCGCCGCACCATGAGTGCCGGTAGGGGGCTGGTTTGCGGGAATTGAATCGGAGCCGGCTTTATGGCATAAGTCATTGATTAATCGGGCGATTGGCGCAGCGGCTAGCGCATCTGCTTTACACGCAGTAGGTCGCAGGTTCGAATCCTGCATCGCCCACCATTTTTAAAAGGGGATTTCGGGAAAATGAGGGATCTGACAAAGTTTTGACAAACAAAACCGCCCCTAATCCCAGGATGAAGTATCCGATCAATATCAAATTCAAGGGGGAAACCGCCATCATCTATGGCCCCCAAGGCCGATACAAAAGTTATCGGGTTTACTTCCGCCATGCGGGCAAATCCATTTTCCGTGCCTTCCCCAGTTACACCAAGGCGAAGACAGCGGCGGAAAAGATTGTCCGTGATCTGGCGTCTGATTCCGCTGAACCTTCCCTTTCAACGAAGGAAATCCGGGATGCCCTCGCCGCCCGGGATGTCCTCGCCGCTCATTTTCGTGCTACGGGAAGGCAGTTTACCGTCATCCAAGCACTATCCGTGGCACTGGAAGCGGATAAAATCATGGAAGGCGGGCCGGTTTTGGAAGCGCTGCAAAGGTTCAAGGAAAGCCTTGGCACCGTGCGGCCAATAACCGTGGAGGATACCATCGCGGAATTCCTTAGTGGCCGGGAGGCTAAAACGCAGGCCAGTCAACTAAGCGCCAAATACGTTTATCAGACTAAAATCATCCTGGAGCGGGTTGCCGCCACCTTTCCGGCCACCCAGCTTATGGATCTGGGCAAATCCCATTTGGAAGTGTTCTTCGCAAACCTGGCGTCGATGTCCCCCAAATCCCGAAACCACCACCGGGCAGCCATCAAAAACCTTCTGGCCTGGGCCATCCGCATGGACTACCTGCCACCCACCCACCGGCTGGCGGAATGCGATGCCTTGCGCCCTGAGCGGTCCAATCTGGGGACGATTGAATTCTACACCCCTGGCGAGTTGCGCCGTCTGCTGGATACCGCCGACGAAAACATGCGGCCCATGCTGGCCATCAGCGGACTGGCCGGACTAAGGACAGCGGAGTGTTTCAGAATCACCTGGCAGGATGTGTTCAGGATCTCCGGGCATATCGAAGTATCCTCAAGCAAATCCAAGACCCGCCAAAGGAGGCTGGTTGAAATCTGCCCCGCCTTGTCGCAATGGCTTCAGCCCCACCAAGGGGAAGCTGGCCCTGTATGGCCGATGCGCGAAACCGCCTTCCACGAAGGCTTTGAACGACTTTGCGAAGCGCTCAAGCTCTCACGCAAGGCAAATGGTTTACGGCATTCCTTCGTCACCTACCACCATGCGCTGTATCAGGATGAAGGCCGGACAGCGGCCCAGTCAGGAAACTCACCATCCATGGTGCATTCCAACTATCGCGGTCTATCCACCAAGGATGAAGCCGCGAAGTGGTTCGACACTGCCCCGGCCCCGACTGCGGAAAACGTGCTGCCGCTTCACCAGGCCCGCAGCGCCTAGCCCTTTTTAGCTTGGCGCACCACCACCGCACGCACCGCGCCATCCGGGGTTGTTAGGGCATTGGCCAGGGTTTCCGGGGCGAGATCATGCTTTTTGCCGGGTGACACTGTGGGCAGTATCTCCCGCCAGAAACCTTGGAACACATCGCAAAGGTAGTGTTCCATGGTGATGTCATCACGAAACCATTCCTTCCTGGCGGATGACGGCAGTTTTAGCTTATCCCGTATGGCCCCCATGGCTTCCATCAGCTTGAAAGCGCAAACCTCTGAACTCTGGCTTTTCCATGACTCCAGCAGGGTGTGAAGCATCTGAACCGCGAGGATCTTCACATCCCGCAGCAGGCAAACCATGCTGGGAATGTCATTCCTATCCCGCCTGCGTTGCGCCTGCACCCGGTCAAAGACCGCCCTTGAGTATGGCCCGCCGCCACGCTCGCTCACCATCGGCCTGGTGACATCCCCAGCCATCAGCCAGTCAAGACTGATCCCGGTTGCCGCGACAATTTCAATGGCCAGGGGACGGCCCAGCGCAAGCCTGCCGCATTCAAGACTGCGGACTGCGCCCATCGTCCTGCCAATGACATCCATAAACTGTTTTTGCGGCATCCCAAGGAACTTCCGCAAATGCCTAACCACACCCTTACTTTTTCGTCTCATTCATCCAAATGTGTAGCATACACCTTTTTCCTGCAAGCATAAATTGGAATGCTAAGGAAGCTGTGCGAAACTTAGGGCATGAAATTAATTAAGAGTAGTGACTATGCTACTGGTGACCAGCTGCTACTGGCCACCGAAATTATGGCCCTGCTACGGATTACCAGGCGCACCCTCAACAATTACATGCTCGAGGGTTTGCCCCACCTTAAATTGACCCAGCGGGCCTTGCGGTTCCGACTGCCTGATGTTACGGCCTGGATCGAGTCTCGCAAGTCTTTGGTGGAAGGAGGCCACCAATGAAAGAAGCCGTTTCTACGCCCCTTTCGGATGGATTCCTGACTGAGCGCCAGCTTCTTGATCGGTTGCACGTCTGCCGTCGCTCTTTGGTTTCCTGGCGAAAATCCGGCAAGATTCCGTTCATCCGCCTGGGCACCCGCAAGCTGCTCTACCATTGGGAGTCTGTTGAAACCGCCCTGCTACGACTACAACGCGGGGGTTGCCAATGATGTCTACATCTGTCCAGCCCCCGGCCCGGCAAGGCTTGGGGGGGAGGTATCTAACACTGACACCTCACTCTACAGGTATCCCCACGGGATTACAAGCCCTGGCCGAGCGAATCCTTGGACCTATCTCCTGGAAGACTGCCTCGACCGGCTATGCTCAGTGCCCAGGCCAGGCCAACCACTCGACCCCTAGCGGCCCCAGGGATTGCCGGGTCTATATTGACGGAGTGCCTTCAATCCACTGTGTCCATGGGTCGTGCGCCGACGCCATCGCCGCCGCCAACCACCAGCTGCGGTCAACCATAGCCAAGGCCGAAATCGCGGGTCGTGTTGCGCCCATGGTTTCCCGGCCCAAGCCGGAGGGCCACCAAGGAAAAGAACGCCTGGCGGCCCGCGCTCAGGGGTCCAGGAAGGCGATTTTGGCTGACGAGCGGTTCCATTTGAGCCTGGCGGACCTTTGGGAAGCCTCACCCGTGCGTTTGACCGGAAATCCGATGGACGACTGGAGGACTTTTCTTGGCGGCCTGTTCAGTCCTACCGATCTGATCTGGCTTGGGGATCGAACCGACTCTGGCCCCGGCCACGAGCACCATTTCCGCCAGGTAACGGAGTGGCTCAAGGAGCCTAAGCCCCCCGGGCCTCTGATCTGTCCTGGCGTGTTCAAGCCCGGCAGCGTGTCGCGGTCCAAGGCCAACATCCAAAGCCAGCCCTTTTTGGTGCTGGAATCCGATGAACTGATTGAAGCCGAACAGCTTACGTTGATTGCCTGGATGCGTCAGTTCGCGTGCCTGCGGGCGGTGGTCTTTAGCGGTAGGCGGTCCTTTCATAGCTGGTGGACCTGGCCCACACCGGCTGTCTTGGCTCAGTTGACGGCCATACTGCCACCACTCGGGGTGGATCCGGCATCACTTCGGCCTGGCCATTGCAGCCGGGCACCATCGTTTGTTCGGCCTGAGACCCGAAAACGACAATCCCTTTTCTTCCTGGATCTATGATGCAATTTGATACTTTCCCTCCCCTGACTGAACACGACGGGAGAATCCTAAGCGCTGCCCTGCTGAGCTTTCACCAGGGACGGGCTGAATCCACCGGCGAAGTTTCGCTGCTACCGGCCGATTTTCTTCCGGCAGACGAGGACGAAATCCCGGAGGAAACTGGCACCCTGGAAGTTATTCCGCTTGGCGACTTACAGCGCCCCGAGCATGACGACCACCAAGAGCTGCTCAGGTATCGCTACCTTTGTCGTGGTGGCGGGATGCTGCTGCTTGGCCCCACCGGGATCGGCAAGTCTAGTTTCGCCATGCAAGCCGCCATTTTGTGGGCAATCGGCCGGGAAGCCTTTGCGATCCAACCCCGTGGTTCGTTGCGATCCCTGCTGATTCAAGCCGAAAACGATACTGGCGACCTGGCTGAGATGCGCGATGGTGTGCTGGAAGGTATGGGCCTGGGCGAGGATGACCAGCGCCAAGCTTGTGAGCAAATTTTTACCCTCACTTGCGATAGTTTAACGGGCCAAGCTTTCCTGGATAACGTCGCCCGGCCAGCCATCGCCAGGGTCCGGCCGGATCTGGTCTGGTTGGACCCGCTAAATGGTTACCTCGGCGAGGATTGTGGTAACCAGAAAGCTGTGAGTGCCTTCCTGCGGCAAGGTTGGAACCAGCTAATCCACAAATTTGGGTGCGGACTGATCATCGCTCATCATGTCAACAAGCCACCCAGCAGCGCTCAAAAGCCAAATTGGTCCACCAGCGAAATGGCTTACCTCGGATCCGGGTCGTCAGACCTGGCCAACTGGGCACGGGCCATTCTCGCCCTGCGTGGAACGGAATCTTCCGAAATTTACGAGTTGGTGGCCGCCAAGCGCGGAAGACGGCTTGGGTGGCGCAGACCTGACGGCGCAACCAAATCCACCAGTAAGCTAATCAAGCACTCGGATGCCGGGATCTGCTGGATCGAAGCTCACCCGAACGAACTTGAGGACGCCAAGGAAGAAAAGTCCATGGTCAAAATCTCGCCCAACTTAGATGCCCTCTGGGCACTTTTGCCACCAGGCGGATTGCCTAGCGGGGAGTGGCGAACTTTGGCCGACGAACGCCTGGGTTTCTGCAAATCCAAGTTCCACAACTTGCGCAAAATCCTGATCAAGCAGGATCGGATTTTAGAGGCGGCTGACGGCACCTATAAGCCATGCACCAAGGCCCTAAAATGATCATGTTGTCTTATATCATCGAAGTGCTGAGTCCACCAGTCCATAGTGAGTCCATTATGGACTATGGACTCAACCGCTGGCAGGCCCCCAGATCCATGAGTCCACAGTCCATTTCCCCCTTTAGGGGGATGGACTGGACTATGGACTGGCTGCCAGGGAAAAAAAGAACCAAAGAAATAACCCCTAGAGTCCACGTGGAGTCCACAGTCCAAATCAGCCTTTTCCTTGGTGTAAAAACCCCCAGTTAAATCCTATGACCCATCCGAATCCGACCTTAATAATCGACACCCGCGAGCAGCAACCCCTGGTGTTCACCCAGCCATCGGTCCGCGGAACCCTCACCTCTGGCGATTACTCTCTGGTTGGCGCGGAAACTCTCTTCGCCATCGAGAGGAAGTCCATTCCTGACCTCACCAGCTGCTGTTGTGGGGACAACCGCCAGCGTTTTGAGCGGGAACTTCAGCGCCTACGCCTATACCGCTCACGAGAATTGACCCGGGTCTGCTCAGATAAACTGACCCGCCCCTGATCTCCAGGAACATCGCCCGGCAGCCTTTTTCCTTTCCAAGCAGAGGGGGAGGCATCTGCTT
>CAIMWS010000523.1 GCA_903845125.1 uncultured Verrucomicrobiota bacterium | reverse complement strand
GCAGCGGGGAGCGCTTCGTATAGGGATTCCAGGTGGACCAGGTGAGGCGTTTTTCAGCCGGCAGGAATTGGTCCCCGATCAGGCGGTTGGGCCACAGGTTGGCCAGTTGGTTCGTGCCCGGCTTCGTAACTATTCAGGTCACTGAAGAAAGAAAGCGATATATCAGTGGATTACGTGGGTGCGGGTGCTGGCATGTTGGGCATGAAGGGTTGGCCGATAATCAGTTGGTGACAGGCATCCCGAAGGTTGTGGCCTTGTTTGCGGCAAGTGGAGAGATAACTGCGCATCCGGCCGAAAATTTGCGCCCCGGGCAAAGAGCGAAAGCAGCCGGATATTTTCTGTTTCACCTTGATCATGCGAATGTCCTGCTCGCCTTGATTGTTGGTGAAGGGGACTTTGGGATCGATCAGAAAGGCCAGCACGCACAGGTCGTAGTCTTCCAAGCGGCCCAGCAGGTTGGCGGCTTTGCATTGGCGGGGGCGCCCCTGGCCTGGCTGACGGCGGGGATGTTCCCGGCGGCCCTGACGCACGATAGCCTTGTAGCCGGCATGGGCTTTCTTAAATGGCTCCTCCTTCAAACCCGGTTCAGTCAGGGGGTTGTCTTTCCAATCGGCAAGGAAGCGGCTTAATTGGGCGGCCCAGTCCTGGCGCTCTTCTTCGGCCAGGAACTTGAGTTGGCGCAGCCGGTGCTGGTTGCAGAGGGCATGCAGGGCGTCATATTTGTGGTAGGGTTTCCAGTGATAGTGCACGAGCCAGCGGCGGCACTGGGGCAGGATGCCCAAGGCGTCCATGGCCTCTGCGCCGCGTTTGTCATGCACGCCATGGAAGGTCAAATCCGGTGTGCTGGCCACCTGGAGCCAATGGAGGCTGCCAGCCACGCGCAAACCGCTTTCATCGACGTTGACCACGGCGGCCTGGATCAATGCGCGGGCGATGGCCGACTGCGCCGGCTCCAGCGCTTGATCGGCGCGCTCATGGGTCTGGGTCACGGTGCCCAGGCTCAGGGGTTGGCCAAACAAGTCCAGACAGGTCTGGAGCAGTCGGTCAAAAGGCAGCAGTTGCTGGTTGACCAACTGTTTTCAGAATTATTAAAGCCCCGCCGAATATTCTGGATATTCCGTGTTTCCGTTTTCCTTGCAGATAAACGTCCATCTCGGTTAATCTGCCACGAACCGTGTCCATAGACGTAAATAGTTGCGACCCTTTTAGCGCCACGATTGCCATCGTGGGTCCATGCCTGGAGGATAACGCCATTTTGGCCGGCCAAATTCGCGAATTCAATCGCGGTTGGCGGGCCGTTTGTCACCGCATTACCGGATGTTTGGCGGACACTTTGCCCCCTAAACTTCCCCAATTGGCGATTATCAACAACGGCATAGGCGAACCGAGACTGACCCATTGGATTCATAATCATCGCCTCCGGATTCCCGCTTTGCGGATGCTTATTTATGGGGATTTATCGGAGGCCAGTCTTTTAATCCCTTGCCTTAGGGCGGGGGCTTGCGGCTGGCTGGACAAGCCCGCTTCGCCTTCCGAGCTGGAGCTGGCTATCCAGGAAGCCTTGGCGGGCGGCAACCCCATCAGCCATAAAGCGCGACAAATCTTGGTCGCGTTTTTTCAGCGGTCGCCAGCGAGAATCGCGGCCATGTGGCATTTAACCAAACGTGAATTTCACATCCTTTCCAGCCTCGCTCACCCATCAAATCCAAGTGACAAAGAGATCGCCCAAGATTTAAACCTATCCCCAGGCACGATCCATGCGCATTTGGCGCATATCTATGCCAAACTTCAGGTTCACAACCGCCAGGAAGCCATCGATAAATGGTTGTCTAACGCGTTATAATATGGTATTTAGTCATTCGTCGTAAAAACGTTTTACTACCCTTTATCTATACCATTTCTATACCATTTACTAGGTTATGCGGAAATCCTGGCCATGGGATATTTTCAGTCGTCGCCATTAAATTGTTTTTTTTAGCGATATGCTGTGATCGGCGTGAGGGGCAAATAATATGGATTTTGTGTGCATAATAATTAAACCGCTAAGGGCTGTGAAAGTTGGGGCAGTCTTACTCTTAATTCACCTCGCATGTTTTGCCACGGCAGCGAGCGATATTTCCAGTATAAGCGACACGAATGTCGGTCTTATTCCAGATTTAGCAACCTTTGTTACCAATTGCCCCGCCATTCCTTCTCTATTAATGAAGTACACGTATGGCCGTGATCAGCCTCTGCTATGCGAGTATCGCGTTCAGTCGAATGCGTTTTTTGTCCGCATCACCCATGGCGCGGCCTTCAATGGCTCCTTTGATCCCAGGGACACGGTCGCGGGCCGTTGGGAAAACGATTATTGGTATTATGAGTTCCGTCCTCCTCCTGATCCCCGAGCTCCGCCTCGACCCCCTGAGCTGGAAACATATCACTATGTCGCCACCGATACCGGCTCCTTTGGCTACCAGCAAATAAAAGAGTACACTCGATGGTTTGGACTTTTCACCTCCCTTGGCATCGCCACAGGCGGGCCGGGCCCGATTGGCTTTGACAAAGATGGAGATCTCATCTACCGGCACCCGGAAAACAATTCTGCCATTACGGCTCATTATGAATACTCAAATTCACTGCCCGTGCTCGCCAGTCTTAGGGTCGTTGACAGCCAAGCCAGAGTCCACACCAAGAATCGCATTCGTTATCACTATCGCGCCGACATTGCGGATGGACGGATTCCGGCTGTGATCGACAGTGATGCGGGTTTCATGATTGAAATCCTGCGAGTCACTTTCACCCAGCAGACCGCCCCCTTGACGAAGGCCTCCTTCAATACGCCGCGCGAGTTGCTGACCGCACCTGATCTTATGCAGATTGTCCATACTAACCATGGCGGCTATGGTATTCAAGGGAAACGCATTTTTAGCATGGATCCGGTGTTAGCAGCAAAGGCATTGCATGACCGGATTCCGCTAGACGGCAAAAGGCTACCCGGGCGGTATAAAGCGCTATTCATAGCTCTTGCAACGGTAATTTCCACGTTCGCATTTGTGATCGCGCTCAAGCGCGCACGGTTGAGAAAATATAACAACACAAACAATGTAATGATAATATAATAATTATTAAAAGAAAGTAAAAATGAAAAATGCATCGACATATATATGCGTTATAATGTTATTAGCTGTTGCCGCTTACGCTGAGCTTTGCACCTATTATTCATCGACGTTTTGCCAATCGCCTGTGTATGGATCGAGCCAAGTGGGCGATGGCACATGTCCGAGGTGTTACTCTACTGTGAGCAAATGGGGGGTTGTGAATTCCAATCCAACGAAAACTTGGGCCAAGTGGGACGAAGTCAGCGGAAAAACAGGTTATGATTCTGGAACCACGGTATGTTGTGCGTTTTTTAGCGAGGACGTCACTTGTCCATATTGCGGACGAAGTGTAAATATTAGATTTACAATATCGGGGACTCCTGAACAGACTACCTGGCCAAGCGGCAATGCTTGTCCAACAAGTAATTAATTAAGATAAAAGAAATCTGATTGGCTACATGATACGCGAGCAAGCATAGCGAGCTTGCTGGTCATCTCTAATATTAATCGAATGCACGCAACCAAGAACTTAGGAGGTTATTTATAATAAACTAAACATTCTGGTTGGTTCTTTTGCCCGCTGGTTGCGCTGTGAACTCGTTACAGGTCACAACGGTTATGCGCCTCGTTCACAGCTCGCCAGCAGGCAAAACTCCTGCGCCATAATGTTCGTCTTATTATGAATAGCCTCCTTAATCCGAGATAATACTACATATCAGACAAACCGTCTATGCGAATGCCGAAATGGTTTATTATTTCCGTAGGGGTAATGCTCCTAACCATTGGCTTTGCCAAATGTTTTAATGTGTTGGGAGGTCCAATTCCAGAACAGCATTTGCTGCGCATACCGGATCCCATATTATCAATTCGTTTTGGACAACTTATGCTCCTAGTCGGCATTATCGAAGTTAGTATCGCAATAGTATGCCTACTTACGGATCTACGAGAAATCGCTTTGGCATTAGTGGCTTGGATGGCCGTGAATTTTATGCTTTACCGCATTGGATTATGGTTGATTGGATGGCAGCACCCTTGTGGCTGCCTGGGATATCTCACAGTGGTTCTGCACATTCCGCCAAGAATGGCCGAATGGATTTCGAGGGGCATTATCGCATACATGGCCCTCGGCAGCTATGTTTTCCTTTTTGGTAAGGAGAGGAAACCTGCGATAAAGCCGGCATGAGAATTTCAGAAAAGTGAATTTAGTAAGTGAAACCATTTGAGAGATGCCGGTGGTGCAATGCAGCGTTCAGACGGATTAGACTTTATCATCCATTTCTGTTGTGGGGTGCAATGGCGGCTTTGATCTTTCTTTTCACTCAATTGCCACTTGGAGCAGCAATAGAAATCGGCGGGGATGAATCATGCCAGCTAACATTGAGCTTGTTATGCGCGAAGGGTTTCCCTCTGTATAAGGTTGTCTGGTATAACCAACCGCCTCTATTGCCAATATTACTCGGACATCTCTTTAAAATATTTGGGCCATCGCTAATAACAGCCCGGCTTCTAGCGGTATTTTTTGGTTTACTTTTCTCACTGGCTTTTTGGTTAATTCTCCAAAAGCAATTCGGCCAACTCATCGCACTTTATGGATTGGTGTTTCTAATCAGCTCTCCAGAGGTTTTGGCGCTGAGCGTCTCCGTGATGCAGGAAGTGCCCTATACCGCTCACGAGAATTGACCCGGGTCTGCTCAGATAAACTGACCCGCCCCTGATCTACAGGAACATCGCCCGGCAGCCTTTTTCCTTTCCAAGCAGAGGGGGAGGCATCTGCTT
>CAIMWS010000522.1 GCA_903845125.1 uncultured Verrucomicrobiota bacterium | reverse complement strand
GCCTGGATTCCGGTGCGCCAGTAGCCCGGGTGGCAGTGCTTCCTCCGGATTTCCTCGGGCTCAAACCTTCCCTGTCCGTCAATGAGGGCGACAGTGTACAACGGGGCCAGGCGCTTTTCGAAGACAAGTCGCGCCCTGGGGTGCTGTTCACCGCCCCGGCGGCGGGAACCGTTTTGGCCGTCCACCGCGGCGCTCGCCGGGCTATTCAGTCCATCGTCATTGCCCTGAATGAGCGCGAACAGGCCAACAACCCGGCAGAGGATGATTTTTTCCTTTTTTCGGCCTTCTTCGGAAAATCACCGCTGGAAAGTGACCCCGAGGCGGTTCGGGCGCTGTTGTTGGAATCAGGCTTGTGGATTGCGTTTCGCACGCGCCCCTACAGCCAAATTCCGGCCGCGGATGCCGCCCCCCACGCCATCTTTGTCACCGCGATCGACACCCAGCCACTGGCCCCGCCCATGGCTCCCATGCTGGAGGGGCGAACGGCGGACCTGGAAACCGGACTGCAAGCCCTGACCAAACTCACCACCGGCGCGGTGTATCTCTGCACCGGGCCAGACTCCGGATTGCCGTCCGTCCATCTTGACCGGGTCCACACCGAGGTTTTTAAGGGCCCGCACCCCGCAGGCCTTCCCGGAACCCACATTCACCTGCTGGACCCGGTAAGCCGCAACAAAACGGTATGGCATATCGGCCTGCAGGATGTGCTGGCCATGGGCGCGCTCTTCCGCACCGGCAAACTGGATGTAAGCCGGGTCGTGTCGCTGGCCGGGCCGGGCGTGGAGAAGCCAGGGCTGATTCGAACGCGCTTGGGCGCATCGGTGGACTCTTTGACCAAGGGACAGCTAAAGCCGGGCGAGCAACGCGTGCTCAGCGGTTCCTTGCTGACGGGCCGGATTGCGCAGGGCGAGACCCATGGCTATCTGGGCCGGTATCATCAGCAAATCACGGTGCTGCCGGAGGAACGCGAGCGCATTTTCATGGGCTGGATGGCTCCCGGCACCAATGATTTCTCCATCACCAATTTGTTTCTGTCGCGATTGTCGGGAAAGCGTGAATTCGCGCTTGGCACCAGCACCCATGGCGGTGAACGCGCCATGGTGCCCATGGGATATTACGAAAAAGTGATGCCACTGGACATTTTGCCCACTTTCCTGCTGCGTTCGCTGGTGGCGGGCGACCTGGAACGGGCCGAGCAGCTGGGTTGCCTGGAGTTGGATGAAGAGGATTTGGCCCTGTGCACGTTTGTGTGTCCGGGCAAAACGGAATACGGACCGGTTCTGCGCCAGAACCTGACCGCCATAGAGAAGGAAGGGTGAGCCGCCGATGAAATTCCTGCGCGCTCTGTTGGACAAGCAAAAACCGCTCTTCGAAAAAGGCGGCCGATTTGAACGGCTGTATCCATTTTACGAGGCGAACGACACCTTTTTGTTCACGCCCGGCCTGGTGACCCACGGGGCCTCCCACGCCCGCGACGCCGTCGATCTCAAGCGGATCATGGTGACCGTGGTGGTGGCCTTGGTTCCCTGCATCCTGATGGCGTTGTATAACACGGGCTGGCAGGCGCTCTCGGCAGTCAGCCAGCACCCCGGCCTGGAGCTGTATGGCTGGCAGGGTGCCGCCCTCAAGAGCCTCGGCCTGGCCAACGGCGTTGGCCTGGTTTCGTGCTTGGTGCTGGGCGCACTCTATTTCTTCCCCGTGCTGTTGACGGTTTTCGTGGTGGGTGGTACCATTGAGGTGCTCTTCGCCATTGTCCGCCGCCATGAAGTCAATGAGGGATTCCTGGTCAGCGGCATGCTGATTCCGCTGATTTTGCCGCCCACGATTCCCCTGTGGCAGGCGGCGCTGGGCACTGCCTTCGGAATCACCTTCGCCAAGGAGGTTTTTGGCGGCACCGGGATGAACATATTCAATCCCGCGCTCACCAGCCGCGCCTTTCTCTTCTTCGCCTATCCGGCGCAGATTTCCGGTGATTTCTGCTGGACCGCCGTGCAGGGTGCGGTGGACGGATACAGTGGTGCCACTGCGCTGGCCCTGGCGAACGCGGCGGATGCCACGGCGGCCAATGCGGCGGCCGGCGCCATCCAGACCAGCGGCACAACCTGGATAGAAGCCTTCCTGGGCTTTGTTCCGGGATGCATGGGGGAAACCTCAACGTTGGCATGCCTGCTGGGCGCGGCGGTGCTGATTGCGACGGGGGTGGGTTCTTGGCGCATCATGCTGGGCGGGGTCATCGGCACGGTTGTGATGGCGGCCGTCTTCAATCTGATTGGCTCAGAAACCCGGGCCATGATTGGCATGCCCTTCTGGTGGCACATGGTGGTGGGCGGCTGGGCCTTCGGCCTGGTTTTCATGGCCACCGACCCCGTGACCGCGCCCTTTACCGACACGGGCCGGTGGGTCTATGGCATCATGACCGGCGCCATGATCGTGCTGATTCGCAGTGTGAATCCCGCCTATCCCGAGGGCGTGATGCTGGCCATATTGTTCATGAACCTGATTTCGCCGATTATTGACTACGTTTCGATTCAGGCGAACATCCGGAGGAGGTTGGCACGCAGTGAAGCAGTTTAGCAATGCCTATATCTTTGGCTTTACCGCCATTATATGCGTGGTGTGCTCGCTGATGATTTCCGTGTCGGCGGTGAGCCTGCGCGAGCGCCAGGAGCGCAACAAGCTGCTGGAGCGGCACAAAAACGTGCTGCAGGCCTGCGGTCTGATGGGATTCCGGGAAAAATTGTCCGCCGGTGACATCGAGAAGCGCTTCAGCGAGTCCATTCGCGAAAAATTTCTTGATCTGGGCAAAGGCGAATACATTGAGGCGAGCGAATACAGCGCCGATTCCATGAAGGATGCCCCGGAAGGCAATCCTGCGGGTATTCTGGAAATGCCCACGCAGGCCCCGGTCTACCATGTGATCAAAGATGGCAAGATAGCGGGTTTGGTGCTGCCGATTTATGGCAAGGGCCTTTGGTCCACGCTGTATGGCTATTTCGCGCTGGACGCGGACGCCGACACGGTGCGCGGCATCACCTATTACCAGCACGGGGAAACCCCGGGCCTGGGCGGCGAGGTGGACAATCCCAAGTGGAAGGACCGCTGGACCGGCCGGAAGTTGCACCAGGAGGGCAAAGTGGCGCTGAAGGTCATCAAGGGCAAGGCGGGCGACGCCGCCGCCGATCCGCACAAGGTGGACGGTCTGAGCGGGGCCACGCTGACCTCCAACGGCGTGTCACACATGATTGCGTTCTGGATGGGAGAACAAGGGTTCTCCAAATATCTTGAAAAATTCCGCGCGGAAGCCGGCGCGCGAGCCAGCGGAAGGAGACGGGGGGCCACGAGACGAGGGGCCAGGAAATGCAGCGAAATCCAAGCCCGGCCTCAAGAAAGGGCTGCGCGGAACGGGCTC
>CAIMWS010000521.1 GCA_903845125.1 uncultured Verrucomicrobiota bacterium | reverse complement strand
CGCCCCCCTCCTGCTCCCCAGCCACATCTGGTCAGCCGAGGCGGGTGCCAGGCCCAATTCCCGCATCAACGTCGGTTTTATCGGCGTGGGTAAGCAGGGCCGGTACAACTTGAGCATGCTGCTCGGCCATCCCGAAGTGCAGGTGGTCGCCGTTAACGATGTCGATACCACGCGGCGGCTCCACAGCCTGAAGACTTGCAATGAGCATTACGGCCAGGCCCAATTCAAGGGCGCCTACAAAGGGTGCGCCGATTACAAGGATTTCCGGGAGTTGTTGGCACGCCGGGATATCGATGCGGTGGTGATCAATACCCCCGACCACTGGCACGCCATCCCCGTGATCCTCGCCTGCGAGGCGGGCAAGGACATCTATTGCGAAAAACCACTGTCGCTCACGATCACTGAAGCCCGCGCCATGGTCAAGGCGGTGCGGAAGCACAACCGCGTATTCCAGACCGGCAGCATGCAGCGGTCCGACTCCAATTTCCGGCTGGCGTGCGAATTGGTGCGCAACGGCCGGATCGGCAAAATCAAGGAAATATATGCCAACGTCGGTGGTCCCTCCAAACCGTGCGACTTGCCGGAGGAAGCCATGGAACCCGGCCTGGACTGGGATTTCTGGCTGGGAGGCTCGCCCAAGCGCCCTTACAATTCTGTCCTGAGCCCGCGCGGCGTGCATGATCACTATCCGAATTGGCGCAACTACAAGGAATATTCCGGCGGCATGATGACCGACTGGGGCGCCCATCATTTCGACATCGCCCAGTGGGGCTTGGGGATGGACGAAAGTGGCCCGGTGGAAATCATCCCGCCCGATGGCAAGGAAGTTAAGAAATTGACCTACCGGTATGCCAATGGCTCGCTGCTGATCCACTCCGGGCTGCCCGGATATAACTTCGGGGTGGTGTTTGTGGGTGAAAAGGGAAAAATCTGCTGCGACCGTGGCCGCTTCAAAGCCGAACCGGAAGAAATCGGCAAACAACCGATCGGGCCTAACGACATCCAGCTCTACAAGAGCCGCAACCACCACTATGACTGGGTCTCCTGCATCCGTTCGCGGCAGAAGCCGATCTGCGATGTGGAGATTGGCTGCCGCTCAGTGACGGTTTGCCACTTGGGCAACCACGCCTATTGGAGCAACCGCCCGCTGAAGTGGGATCCCGCCGTCGAACGGTATGTGGACGATGTGGAGGCCAACACCTGGCTGGACCGTGCCAAACGCGAGCCATGGGGTGACGCGTGGAAAGCCATTCTGGGCCGTCTCGGTTAAATCCGAAGCGCCGCCCATTACTCTGACGAGGGGAACCACCTCCGGCTGCGGCTGGAGGTGGTTGCGTTTGGGCTGGGATTATCACGGGGCTGGATCATCCAGCCCGGCGGGAGGTGCGCTGGAATTATTGGAGAGGCATGCCCTCTTTCGCGGCGGGTTGGCTGGTGAACAAAGTCTTCGGCAGGTCTTCCCGGTTGGCCACGCTGGGGTGGTGGAGCAGGTCGGTGACGTTTTCATTGGCGGCGAGGCTCCATTTCGCGTTCCAGCACATGAAATAGCAGGTGGCCGGGAATTCCTTGCGGATGCCCTCGATGAAACGCCGGTAGTCGTAATTGCCTGGCGGATTGGAGGAGCCGAATGGGCCATACTCCGAAAAACCAAAGGGTTTCCCCAAGGCCACCACTTCGGCATATCCCTTGATGTGCTGGCGATCCACGAAATCGGTGTAGGCGTCCAAACCCACCAGGTCCACAAACCGAGCTCCAGCGTAGTATTTGTCCGTGTTGGCGCCATGGTTGGGGCCATAAACCCAGAGCAGGTTATCCAGGCCTTTGGTGGTTGTGAAATAGTGGAACATGTGGCGCCAGACTTGGATGAATTTTTCCGGCTCCTTCGCGCCCCACCAGAACCAGCCGCCGTTCATCTCGTGGAAAGGCCTCCATAATACTACTACCCCCGCTTCCTTGAGTTCCTGAAGCCCCTCCGCCAGTTGATCCAGTTCCTTCATCCAGCGCTGGTTGGTTTCGGTGCCGCTGGTCAGCAAATCAACCAGGTCCACCCCCTTGTCGCGCAGGCCGCCTCCTTTGGGATTGGCGGGGTTATACAGGTGCGCGCTGAGGCTGACCATGCCGCCGGATTTCCAGTGGGCGATGGCGGCCTGATTGGGCGCTCGCCAGGTCAGCCCGCCCGTGCGGAAATCGGCATAATCGGCTCCCAGGATGGCGGGCCAGTGGTCATGTTTTTCCTGGATCCGCTCCAGGAGGCGGAGACTGGCACCCTGGCCAAAATCGGTAAATTGCCCCGAGAGGATGTTTTTATTGGTGCGAGTGCCCAGGTTGTGAAAGTAATCCAGCGTGGCCCGTGCCGCCTTGTTGGCTTTGGGATTGGCTGGCTCGGCCGCAGTTGAAGGAATCTGGCCCAGGTTCAAGAGCCAGGCGGCGAGCAGGAGGTGCAGGTTGCTTTTCATATCGTCCGGCTATTAAAAAGCTCGGCAAGGCAAAAGCCACGCAAATTCACCTCCCTGGCATCCCAATCCTACTCGGATCCTCACCGTGGCTGTCACCCAAAAGGGGCTAATCCCGGGTCATCTGGACCATGGTTTCCTGCAAACGCATCCGGCAGGTTTCGCGTTCTTCATCCGAGGCGTTTCTGGGCACGATCACGGCCGGACCCAGCGCCGCTTCGCAGCGCGTGAACGGCAGGGGGACTTGGAAGTGGTCCCAGGATTTCAGGCATTTTTTCCAGGATAAATGGTAATTGACGGGGATAATGGGGTAGCCGGTAACTTGCGCGAGGCCGATGATGCCCGGCTGGATTTGGTAACGCGGCCCGCGGGGGCCATCGGGCGTGATGGCGAGGTCGAAACCCTGGTCAGCCCAGGTGGTCATTTCCAGCAGCGCCTGCGGGCCGCGGCGGCTGGAGGAGCCGCGCACCGGCTGGACTTTGAAATATTCCAGAACCCGGGCCAGGATGGCGCCATCCCGGCTGGCGCTGACCAGGGCCGCCATGCGGCGGCTGGGGTTGCCTGGCTGCACGAAGCGGGTGTAAAGGGTGAGGCAATAGGCCAGCCGGTTATGCCAAATGCAAAAGATCACCGGCTGGCTGGGGTGGGGGACCAGGACCCCGGATTGATCCGTCCAAGTGAAGCGGGTTGCGGCCGCCATCGCACGCACCACGCCATAGATCATGGTGGCCGCCAGGCGGCCGTGCCATTTCAAGGTGTGTGGCACCACGCGGCTGGCCCGTTTTATGGCTGACTGTGACATCATGCCCCCTTCTTCAAACTGGCCCGCACCAGTTCCTCCACGGTGGCCTGCGGGCCGAGCGCCTTTTGGGACGCGCGAATGGCCTCCTGGGCTTCGGGCTGTTTGAAACCGAGGGCGATCAAAGCCAGGATGGCATCGTTGGTGCGCTGGTCGGCCGGGCTTAACGCCCGTTGCGCACTGCTCGCTTCCCAGCCCGCGGAAACGCCCAATTTGTCCTTCAATTCCACCACGATGCGCTCCGCGGTCTTTTTGCCGACGCCGGAGATTTGGGACAGCGCCTTGAAGTCGCCGTTGGAAACGGCGCCGCGGAAGTTGGCCACCGTCATGCCGCTGAGGATGTTCAGGGCGATTTTGGGTCCGATGCCAGACACGTTATTGATCAGCATCCGGAACAAGTTCCGCTCCTCGGCGGTCATAAAACCGTAGAGGATATGGGCATCCTCGCGGATTGACAAATGGGTCAGTATCCGCACCGGAAGGCCTGGCGCGGGCAGTTTGTTGAATGAAGACAGCGGGATAAGCAGTTCGTAGCCCACCCCGTGGACGTCGATGGTAACCTGGGTGGGCAGGGCTTCGACCAGTTGTCCGTGGAGAAAAGTGATCATGGGATCAGAGCATTTTCAGGGGGGTTAGACTGTAGCTGCGGGATTCCTGGGCGAAAGTGAGGGCCAGAGCCAGGGCGTCCGCGGCGTCGGCTGCCGGTGCTTCGGTTAGATGCAAAAGCCGCTGGACCATTTTAGCGACTGCCAGCTTTTGGGCCGCGCCGAAGCCAACCATGGCCTGCTTCACTTTGCGGGCGGCGATTTCAAAAATATCGAGGCCGGCCTCCGCGGCGGACAGCAGGCAGACTCCCCTGGCCTCGCCCATGAGCAGCGCAGTTTGCAGGTTTTGGGCAAAAAACAGGCCCTCAATGGCACAAACTGTGGGGTGGTACTTTTGGATTTGATCTTTTAGAACCTGGGCGGTGTTAACCAGGCAGCGGGAGCGTGGCCAGGCGGGAGGGCTGTGGATGGTTCCAAAAACGAGGGCCTCGGCATGCGGTTTTTTCACGCGGATGATGCCATAGCCGGTTCCCCGCAATGATGGGTCAATGCCCAGGATGATCTCGTGGCGGCAGTTGCCCCGCGGGGCCGTTTCCGGCTGCAAGGGGGCAACCTTCCGGGCCGGCTTGGCCAGCCGCTCCTGCATCTGAGTCAATTGTCGCTGTGTGATACCCACGGCAGCAAGGTTATCCGCCCACCTCCGGAGTGCAAAGCATAAAGCAGTTGGCCGTGCGGGGGGGCACAGCAGCCTCCCTGGGTCAGGAGTTTTTTTTATTCATTTTAGAGGCGGGTGGATTCCGGCCAGTCGGTGGCGATGCAATTGGTTCGGCTGCGGGGGCTGGATCTTTTTGAACAGGCGGGTCGTTGTTGGCCTCTTATCCCGGCCGGATGGGGACTTTTGGGTTGCCCCTGATCAGACACGAAAAGCTGGGGTATAATCACTTTCCTGCCAATTGAATCACCATGGTCCGGGAACCCAGCGCCAAGGAAATAAACGAGTAGAGCAGCTATAACCAGCAATTCGTCTTTGACAGAGGTCCGATAGATTGGCATTTTGACGTTCCGTTTGTATGGAAAGTTAACCAGGTTTATGGAAAATGTGCCCATACGCCCTTGGAAAGAAATGAATTATGTCTGACTTAGTTGGAAATCTGCTGGTTGCCCAATCCGGGGGACCCACTTGTGCGATCAACGCCAGTTTGGCGGGGGTTATCCTGGAAGCTGGCAAGCACGAATCCATTGAGGAAATTTACGGAGGGCTCAATGGGATTTACGGAATTTTGAATGAAGACCTGATCGACTTGAACGACGAGAAACAGCGGACCATCGATGGCCTGAAGTATACGCCTGCGGCCGCTTTGGGAACCTGCCGCTACAAGATCGATTTTAATAAAAATCCGGAAAAAGCCGCCCAGGACATGGATCGGCTCTTTCAGGTATTCGAGGCCCACAATATCCGATATTTCTTTTATGCGGGGGGCAATGACTCTCAGGACACCTCCCATAAAATCCATCATGAGGCGATCAAACGCGGTTACGATTTGCGGGTGATCGGCATCCCCAAGACCATTGATAACGACCTCCCGATGACCGACCATTGCCCCGGTTATGGATCGGTGGTCAAATATAATGCGACAACCGTAATGGAGGTGGCGCTGGATGTGGGCAGTATGGCTACCGACGATGGTGCCTGCTGTATTATTGAGGTCATGGGTCGAAGTGCCGGTTGGATCGCCGCTGGCACCATTCTGGCCAAGCGGCATCCCAACGATGCCCCCCATATTATTTTGCTGCCCGAATTGCCCTTCGATGAAGGCAAGTTTCTGGCCAAGGTAAAGGAAGTGGTCAGTTCCTTGAAGTATTGCATTGTGGTGGTGGGTGAAGGCTTGAAAAACGCCGCTGGAGAAGAAATCGGGGCGGATAAGAACCGTTTGGATGCTTTTGGCCATCCCGTTTTGTCTGGTGCGGCGGAGCGGTTGGCGGAACTCATTCAGGGTAAGTTGAATACCAAGACGCGCACGGTGAAACTGGGGTATGCCCAGCGGGCCGCCGCCCATTTTGCCAGCGCTACGGATATTGCGGAGGCGGTCGCCTGTGGCGAAACCGCAGTCCGGGCCGCTGTGGAAGGCAAAAGCGGGTACATGGTGAAGATCGTTCGCCAGCAGGATAAGCCTTACAAGTGGACCACGGACGTTCAGGATTTGCCTGATGTTGCCAATAAGGAGAATTTGATCCCTCGGGATTGGATCGATGAGCAGGCTATGCTGCCAAACGAAAAATTCATCGCCTATGCCCAGCCATTGGTTGAAGGCGAAGTAAAAATGCCGGTAGAAGGCGGCCTGCCGAAATTCGTAGTCCTCAGCAAAAATGCCATCGAGAAAAAGCTGCCTGCCCGGTCATAAGCCAGGCTGACAAGGTTTTTGGAAAACGGCACCCAGAGTTGGGTGCCGTTTTCGTTGGCCTTTGATGCCCAGCGGTCGTCACTGGTCTTCTTGGTGTTCAGGAATTGGCCGGTCCGGTCGCTCCGGGCCTTAAAGAACCCGGGATCTATGATCGCAAGTGATTGATTAGTAGTGGTTTGAATAAGCAAATAAGGCGAAGCAGCCAGTCTTGCCACGAGTGGCAGAGCCAGCCCAACGCAGCCAGCGGTTCATTCTGAATCAGCCTGAATCATCCAAAAACTGGAAAACAACCCGCCAAAGGGTTCATAAAATATTGCCCAACAGGCATTTGAGTCTGTTTATTGGTTTGGCACACCGGGAAATGGCAGCGGCAATGCCAGGGAATTTTTGACCTGTTTCGGCATCGATCCAGCGTTTACTGCAAAAATTACTGCGTTCGTTGCAGGCCAGTTGAGGAAGTGAGGGGCAGGGAGGTATTCTAGGTTGTGATGCATACGATCTTGGTAATTGAAGATGATAAGGACCTATCAGTGGTGTTAAGCGGGCAGCTCCAAGCCCAAGGATATAAGGTGCTCACAGCCAACGAGGGCGCCGACGGAATCCGCTTGGCGCGAGATCACCGCCCGGATCTTGCCTTGTGTGACATCGATATGCCGGGAGTGGGTGGCTATGAGGTGTTGAAAGCCTTGCGTGGCCACTATCTTACAGCCGATATACCGCTAATTTTCCTGACCGGTAAAAACCAGCCAAAGGATATTCGTACCGGGATGACCTTGGGCGCGGAGGATTACCTGTGCAAGCCCGTTTCCCCGGACGATCTGTTTGCGACCCTGCGGACCCGCATCGAGAAAAAGGAAAGCCAGAATCAACGGGAAAAAGAACGCCTCCAGGATTGGGCTGCTCAAGTGGGAAACACTCTGGCGCATGAGTTGCGAACGCCGTTGTGCGCCATCGTGCCGATCCCCGACTTGCTCGACGGCTTTTTGCAGTCGAATGAAGTGGATAACGCCAAAGCTTTCAATAATTACCTGAAGGAAAGTTCCCAGCGCCTCTTCAAAACCGTGGAGCGCATCGTTTTTTTTAATAACCTGGTGACTCTCAATATCAAGGGCAAACAGGAGCAAATCATCCCGAATGCCACCCCCACCGGCCAAATCATCACCAAGCGCGCCCAGCGCGTGGCTGAACGCTGGAGCCGCTCGGCCGACTTGCGGTTGAACCTGGATGACACCCATTTGGGACCTCTGCCCGAACACCTCGAGTGGCTCGTGGAGGAATTGTTGGAAAATGCGTTCAAATTTTCCGAAGCAGGCACGATTGTCAGCATTGACCTGGACTTGGAGCCTGGAACATTTTCGTTAAGGGTGGGGGACAGTGGCCGTGGGATGAGCGAGCAGCAGGTGAAATCCATCACTGCTTTCCGGCAATTTGAAAGGGGGACTTACGAACAGCAAGGGTTGGGGCTTGGTTTGGAGTTGGTGCAGCGCTTGCTTCGCTTGTACCGGGGGGAGTTGCGGATCTCGAGCTGGCCTGAGTTGGGGACAGCAGCTTACGCCAACCTGCCTTTGAAGCCCGTCAACGGATGAGCGCTTGGCTGTTCATCGCCTTGGGATTGTATGGTTTAGGCTGCCTCTTGTTCGTTCTTTCTTTAGGCTTGGCGGCGAAGCGTGTGCAGCCACTGTCGATCGGCAATTGCCATTCCGGTGGTTTTTTCACCAACCCAGGGGTTTTTATGGGCGGCGAAGACTCCCTTGAACCCTCGCCAAACGGGTTTGCGGGCCGGGGCGGGGGACCAGACGGGAAACCAGCCGCACCGCGTTCAAAAGTGGAAATCGAGCGCACCCTTTGAACGATGATGTATATTAAGTTTATACACGGCTTTGGTTATGATCCTTAAACTGGAAATTACCACCCAATGGGGTGGGCACCATCAGCCTTCATAATTTTTAAATTATGGAACTGGTGCTGCTTCTGAGAGGCAAAGACGGAGCATTTCGCATACCTTGGCTCTGGTTGGTGTCTTTGATTCTGGCTGGCGCCTGGGTGATCATTCTGTTGGACGTTTCGATCCAACGTGAACGCCGTGCCCGGCGGGAATTGAGGGAAAATCTGATTTCCCAGGCCGAAGCGGTTGCCGGGGCCATGGAATCCGAGGGCGCCCGGGATTTGACCTTCACCCCACCGGCTCCCTCCTCTCCTTCGTTAAAGGCATTGCACCACCAGTTGGCCGCCTGCGCGGATTTCATTCAACAGTCAGCGGTTTTTCTAGTGGGGGTTACGAATGACCTGTTGGTTTACGGACCGGGAAGCGTGGAGGAGGTGGATCCCCGCGCCCATCCTCCCGGGGCGCCTTGCCCGGCTGATTTCGGGGCAGCGGCTACAGCTGCCGCTCGCGGGCGTCCTCAAGCTAATGACTGGAACCCCGCCGATCAGCAAGCGGTTCCCCGGGCGTTTGCCCCGGTTCCCGGCTCGGTGGCCAAGGGGATGGCTTTGCTGGTGGGGGTGGAGGCCGACCCGGCCGCTTGGCGGGAATATTGCCAGCAGGAAGGTTTTTCCCTGGTGCCTTTGGGTTTGGGCGGCTTGGTGGCCATCCTCCTGATTCCAGCAGGGTTCTCGTGGATTCCCAAGTGGCTGGCCGCGCATGGATTAGTGCTCCCTGGCCTGATGCCAGCTTTGGCGGCGATGCTCGGTTTTTCCCTGGTTACCGTGGTATTGGTGGCGGAGAGTGAAGAAAATGGGCAAAGCCAGGATCAGCGCCCGGATCCCGCCTCCTTGGGGGCCAAGGTTCAGGCTGCCGTGATCAAGAGCTTGGCAGCCGCGAACCGTGCCTCAGGCAGTTCAGGAAATGCTGGTAATCTTCCCAGCTTGGAATCGGTGTTGCATCAGGTGGCTCCGGCGGCAACTTTCCCCAAAGATACCTCCGTCTCCTTGCTGCAACTGGAGCCTGGGCAGAAGCCCCGGGAGCTGGGATCCTACCAGGTACCCGGTCCTGCAGCCATGCAAGCCGGAGGCGTTTCCGGCGGAGAGCGGGCCGAGCAGCGATCCAAGGTGTATCCGGCCTTCGCCGATGGGAAAGCCTATGCGGTGGTGGTCAATACCCCACGTGAACGGCTGAAGCCCTGGGAATATCCAGCGGTTTGGATGGCTGGCGTGATAGGCCTCTTAACCACCGGCTTGGCCGGCGCGCTGGTCAGCCTGGTGGCTCGGCGTGGATTCCGGCTCGGTCACTTGTTCCATGGACCGCCATCCCAGGCCGGGAGTGTTCCCCAAACCGCCCTAGCCGCCGCCCCTGATTCCCCAAGTCCATTGGCTGGTGGACAAACTGGATTGCCGATTGATTTCCGTGGACGGGAAGGGGCCATTGGTCAATCTACGGTTCCGCAGGCCTGCGCCGAAGGAACCTCCCCGGGAGCCGAAACAGGTGGCATGGGCCCGGAAGGAAGACCCAGCGAAGAACGCCTGGCTTTCCGGGAGCAGTTCGAGGCCATACTAGTCGATCTTTCTGTTAAATTGCTGTCGGCCGACGATGCCTCCCTGGATGCCATCATCGATGCTGGGTTGGGCCAGGTGGGAGAACTTCTGAAGGTGGACCGCAGCTACGTGTTCATGTATGATAAACCATTGGTGGAGATGAACAACACCCACGAGTGGTGCGCCAAGGGCATTGAACCGCAACGGGAAAATCTCCAGCACCTCCCCACCAGCCTCTGCCCCCTATGGTCCGATCAATTGATGAGGCGCGAGATGGTGAATATCCCGCGCGTGGCGGAGTTGCCTGATACCTGGCAGGCGGAGCGCAAAATCCTGGAAATGCAGGATATCAAGTCAGTGCTGGCGGTTCCGCTGGCGATTCTGAACGAAATTCTTGGTTTTGTCGGTTTCGATTCCGTGGCGGCCCAGCGCAATTGGGGGGGGGATGAACGGCGGTTGTTGGAGGTTTTCGCGAATCTGTTGGCGAGCCGTCTCAACCGGCGCCACGCGGAGCGGGCTTTGAAAAAAACCGAGGAGCGGTTGGAAATGGTTCTGGAGGCGGCCGGCGACGGATTTTGGGACTGGAATGTGCAGACGGGTGAAGTCCTGTATAGTCCCCGCTGGGCGGGCATGCTCGGATACCAGGATTCCCAGTTGGCCCCGAGCGCAACCACCTGGCAAAACCTGATACACCCCGAAGATGTCGGCCAGGCGATGGCGGAGGTGGAACATTGCCTGGCGGGGCGCAAAGACCACTTGGAAATCGAGTTCCGGATGAAGAACCAGGCCGGGGGCTGGGTTTGGATCCTCTCCCGTGGCAAGGTTCTGGAGCGGGATGCTGAGGGTAAGCCCTTGCGCGCGTGCGGTACCCATACGGACATCTCCAGTCGCAAACAGATGGAGTCGGAACTGCTGCAGGCAAAGGAGGCGGCGGACGGAGCCAATCGGGCCAAAACCATGTTTTTGGCCAACATGTCACACGAGATCCGCACCCCGCTGAACGCCGTGCTCGGTTTCACCCAGCTATTGATGCGGTCCGCGGATCTCAATGATGGCCACCGGAAGCATCTGCGGGTTATTCAACGGTCCGGCGATCATCTGCTCCAAATGCTTAATGGGCTGCTGGAGGTTTCCAAAATTGAAACCGGCCGCGCGCAGCTGAACCTTACCGCGTTCGATCCGGGCACCTTTTTGCGGCAATTGGAGGAAATGTTCCGGGTCCGGGCCAATGCCAGACATCTGGATTTCAGCTTCAGCATTCCGGAAGGGTTGCCGCACCAAGTGGTGGGCGACGAGAGCAAACTGCGCCAGGTCTTCATCAATCTGCTCACCAACGCCATGAATTTCACCGAACATGGCGGGGTGCATGTCCGCACCCGGATGGACCATCAAGGCACCGATGGCGCCCGGCTTGGCGTGGAGGTTGAGGATAGCGGCCTCGGGATCGCTGAAAGCGAAATGCCGAACCTTTTTGAAATTTTCTGGCGGGCCAGCCGGGAGCGCAGGCCCGGAGAGGGTGCGGGATTGGGATTGCCGATCTGCCGGGAGTTTGTGCGGCTGATGGGAGGGGATCTAACCGTCCAAAGCCAGCCCGGGGTGGGCAGCGTATTCCGTTTCCATGTTTCACTCAGCTTGGGTGAGGCGCCCGCAGCTTCCCCTGCGGCCAGGCTCCGCAGCCAGGTTCTGGGGCTGCAACCGGGCCAACCGCACCCCCGGATTTTGATTGTCGATGACCAGGAGGAAAACCGCCAATTCTTGACGCAAATGCTTAATCTTGTAGGTTTTGAAACATTGAAAGCTCCGGATGGATCCGCCGCTATTGCCCAAGCGAGGAACTGGCACCCGAATTTGGTCCTGATGGACACCCGGATGCCCGGATTGGACGGCAACGAAGCCATTCGCAAGATTCGCTCGGACGCGGCCGCCGCCGGACGTGAAATGAAAATCCTCACCATCAGCGCCAACGCTTTCGCCGAGGATAAAATCCAGGCCCTCGCCGCGGGATCTGATGCTTATCTGGCCAAGCCCATCCGGGAGACGGACCTGTTTGACAGCATTCACCATCTTTTAGGAATTGAGTTCCAGGTTAATCAGAGCGCCGGAAATGCGCCGCATGAAGATTTTAATGTCCCGGCCAAAGTGTCGCGGGAGGATCTGGCCAGCCTGCCGGGGCCAGTTCAAAGCCGCCTGCGCGATGCCTTGACGCTGGCTGATTACGACCAGATCGCTGAGGCCATTGCCATCGTGAGCCGTTACCATCCACAGCTGGCACAGAGCCTGGCCGGTTTTGCGGACCGTTTCGATTTCCGAAACCTGGTGGAAATGCTCCCCGCTGTGAAGGAATCATAATACCATGACCACAAATCTTGCAGTCACCGAACCGCCGGCACCAAATATCCTCGTCGTGGATGATGAGCCGGCCAACCTTCGCTTGCTGGTCGAGATGCTCAAAAAACGGGGTTACAAGCCGCGGCCGGTCATTTGCGGAGAGCTGGCGCTGCGCGCCGCCCGCCAGTTGGCGCCGGATTTGGTGCTCCTGGACATCAATATGCCCGATATGAACGGCTACCAGGTATGCGAGCATTTCAAGGCCGATCCGCAGCTGCAGGATATCCCGATCCTTTTCTTGAGCGCCATGAACAGTCCGGATGACAAGCTGAAAGCTTTTCAGCATGGCGCGGTCGATTTCGTGACCAAGCCGTTTTTCTTCGACGAGGTGGAAGCCCGGGTGCGAACTCATTTGGAACTCCGCCGCCAGCGCCGCGAGCTGGCGGAAAGCTACCAGCGGCTCAAGGAACTCGAGGCCTTGCGGGACAACCTCACGCACATGATCGTGCACGACATGCGTACCCCGCTTTTTACCATCGAGCTGGCCTTGAGCTTTAACAAGCCGGGCGCTAAAACAGGTACCGATTCCAGCGAGGATAATGTCCGTGATAGCGCCCTGAAAAGTGTGGGCCGCCTGAAAACCATGACCACCCAAATGCTCGATATCAGCCGCCTGGAGGCCGGGCAAATGCCTCTGTCCCGCCATGCGGGCGACCTGGCGCAAACCGTGCGGTCGGCCATGGATTCCATCAAGGATGCGGCTCCCCAGCTGCGCTATGAATTTGACGCTCCCGAGCCGGTTCCGGCGCTTTACGATCCGGAGGTTCTGCATCGGGTGGTGTGTAACCTGGTTGGTAACGCTCAGAAATTCTCGCCCCCCACGGGTGAGGTCCGTGTTTCCATCCGGCGGGTTGATGGGGTGGCACGGGTGGAAGTGGCAGATCAAGGCCCGGGTATAGCCGCCGCCCAGCACGACCGGATTTTTGAAAAATTCAGCCAGGTGGATCCCACCCTCAAAAAGCGTGGTGCTGGTTTGGGGCTGACCTTTTGCAAGCTGGCCATCAACACCCATGGTGGGACCATCGGCCTCCAGAGCGAGCCTGGCAAGGGCAGCGTCTTTTGGTTTACCCTTCCTATTTCGGAAGCGCCGGCGCTGAGTTCGGCCAACTGATTCCGGAGCCGGTTGGGGCGAAACCCGGTTCGCACATCTCTGATTGACCTCTAGGCAAAGCAGGCCGTCCCCTGTGGCGGTCAGAAGGCGTAATGTTGGTGTTGGCGGATGGGTGTCACCCGCCCGATTGACTTGTTGGCCGCGCCATTCTTCTGGCACCGTTTTGAAGACATTCGTCTTTCGCCACTTGCAGTGCTGTGAAAGCAATGCAGAGATCCTCGCCGTTCATTTCTTGGCTGGCACCAGAATCTGTGGCGCAATCACTCTTCACCCCAAGTGCATGGTCCAGGCTTAGTTCTCGGCAGGTGGTGTGCGCTCTGATTCGGCAGAATTGGCGAATAGTTTGAGTTTTTTGTTGAGAATGGCCGCTTGCCTGAGGCTCACCTCGATCGCCTTTGTAACTCCGCGCAGATAGACGTGCAGCCGTCCGCCGGTTTGCTTTTCCACCCGGTCGAGGTATTCCAAATGAATGATGGCATGACGGTGAATCCGTACAAAACGGTCAGTGGACAATTCCGCTTCCCATTGCCGCAAGGATTTGCGCAGCATGGCGCGTTCGTCCTCCCCCCAGTAAACCCAGGTGTATTCACCGTAGGAGGTGATGGATCTGATGTTGCTGAAGGGAACCACTTTGCGCTCCGTCAGGGTTCTGACTAGAAAGGATCCAGCCGGGGCTTGGGGGGGGGGAGCGGAGGGATCCCGGGCTTGAAGCTGGTGCCGGACTTTCAGTAAGGTTTGTTCCAGGCGATCGCGGGTGACCGGCTTGAGCAGGTAGTCGGTAGCTTCGCAATCGAACGCACGCGCGGCATATTCATCCGCGCTGGTTACGAAAACCACCCGCACGCCGCGCTGGAGATAAGGGAGCAACTCGAATCCTGAACCCCCGGGGAGGTTGACGTCCAGGAAAGCCACATCCAGTTTGTGAGCGCTGGCCAGCAGACGTGCCTCGGAGACGCGCTCCGCTTCGGCCAGCACCTCCACCTGCCCCGAGCTTTCAAGCAGGGCGCGCATCACACTCCTCACCAGGGGATCATCCTCCACCAGCAACGCCCGCAATTTGTTTTGCCGCCTCTGGCCTTGCCTGGGCGGGCGGGCGGAATGGTATGGCATGACTTTGGCAGCCGGCGGCGGCAGGGGCCCGCTTTGCCGGGTGGCCAGCGCCGTTGCTTCAGAAGCAGCAGGCAGGCGGATCGTTACCGTGGTGCCTTGACCGGTTGCGCTTTCCACCCGGATGTTACCCTGGTGTTGCTCGACGCAGGATTTGACAATACATAAGCCAAGCCCATGCCCCTCCCTGCCGGCAGTGTTTGAGGCGCGCCAGAAAGGGGTGAACAGCCGGTCCTGCTCCGCGGCAGGGATGCCCCGGCCTTCATCCCGCACACTGATTTCGTAGCCCTGATTTGACGCCAGGCGCAAGGTGACCATGCCCTCGGAATATTTCAAGGCGTTGGCCAGTAGGTTTTCGAGGGCCTGGCGCAACCGCAGGGGATCCGCCTTGACCGGGCAGGAGGCCGTTTCAGCTACGAAACGGAGCCGATGGCTGGCCTCGTGGTCAGCGGCCAGTTGGTGGCAGAAATCGCGCAGATCGAATACACAAGGCACAAAGGGCAGGCGGTGAAGGCGGGATTTGGTCAGGAAAAGTATATCGGCTACGATCGCCTGCATGCGGCCGGCCGCCAGTTGGATGCGGTCTACCAAAGGCGCGGGAGAAGCCGCATCAGTTTCCGGCCCATCGCCTGCGCGCAAGTGGTCGGCACAACCCAGGATTACGAACAGGGGATCCCGCAAGTCGTGAATCGCCCGGGCGAAGAGTTCCAAGGCGTGGGACACCTGTTCCTCCCGCTTGCGTTGCTCGGATTTTTTCCGTTCCAGCCGCAGCTTGATGGCGGCGATCAATTCCTCCGCGCTGCAGGTTTTAACGAGATAGTCGTCCGCGCCCCGGCTCATCCCGCGCCGCATCTGCTCCATGGCTTCGTCGCCAGTTAGGATCAGGAAGGGGATGTCCGCCAGCCGGTCATCGCGCCGGAATTCGTCGAGGACTTCAAAACCGTGCATGGCTGGCATGTCCAGGTCGCAGACAACCAGGTCCGGATGTGCTTCGGCAGCGAGGGCGAGTCCCGCGCGGCCTGAATCCGCGGTTGCGACCTGGTAACCCAAGCTGGCGAGAGCGCCAGCCAGCGTCAGCCGGATACCCTCGTCGTCATCGATGAGCAAAATTCTGTCCATACCCGAAGCACTCGGAAATGGTATTCAGTTTCTCCAAATATGGGAATGATTTTTTGCGCCTCCCCCGTTGGACCAAAGCCAGGCGAGGATTGTGCCAGGGGGAGGCAAGGCGGTTTAAATGGCCTATAGTATTCAAAATTAATCCGGGAAAAGCGGCGAGAATGATGATGCATTTTCAGAAGAAACCGTTAGGCTGGCGTCCGATTATGAATGCTGGCAAATTCTTGGAGGTTGCCTGGAGGATGGGGGGGGGACAAGTCGAAGGTTGTGTTTTGCGGCCATGCTGAATTCCCGCCTCCAGAACCAAACCCCGCCAAACCCGGGGCAAGGTGGCGATCAGGTTGGTGCCTGGATGAGCAGCTTCCATCGGATGCGGCACGGCACCGTGGCAGCGCTGGCGCTGCTGTTTTTACTCGGTGGATTATCAGGCGCCTGGTATTGGGATCGCAAGTCGGCAATCTGGCAACAGGGGATGTTGGTGGCGCAGGCCAGGGCCGTGGCGCGCGCCATCAATCCCCAGGAAGCCCGGGTGCTTACCTTTGCGGCGGAAGATCGCCAGCGGCCTGAATACGACCGGCTGCACAAACAATTGCTGGCCTACGCCAAGACGGCGAATTTGCATCACCTCTATGTTGTTGCGCAGCGGGAAGGCCAATGGGTGATGGGGCCGGAAAGTTTGGAGGAAAACGATGCTGAGGTTTCGCCGCCAGGCAGGGTGCTTAGGGATCCACCTTCTGAACTCGAGGCGGTCCTCAAGTCCGGGCACGCCCAAACTGCCGGCCCGGCTGCTGGCCGGGGCGAAAAAGTGGTAAGCGCGTACGTCCCGGTGGCCGATCCACACGGGGACAAAATGCTGATGGTGGTTGTTGCGGAAATCACCGTCCAACAAGCCTGTTCAGGTTCCACCCGCACCCGCTGGGTGCCGCTGTTTTTTGCCTCCCTGCTCCTGACGCTCCTGGCGGTCGGGCAAAGCGCCTTAAGCTCCGGCCGTGATTTCTCTGCTGGGCGCCATGGGTTACGGTCCAGTCCGGAGGCGGTCCTTGCGGCCTTGTTGGGGATGGGCATCACGCTGGCGGTGGCCTGGCATGTCAATGAAATCGAGACCCTGTCCCGGTTCGAGAGATTTGCGGTAATCGCCCGCGGGCAGGCGGCTGATGTGGAAAAAATGGTTCAACGGCTGGATCATTCCCTGGCCGGGTTGGGCCGCTTCCTTGAGCTTTCCTCTGAAATCGGGCTGACCCAATTTCAAAAATATGTTGAGCCTTTGGCGAAGGATGCCTTGGTCCAGGCTTGGGAATGGATTCCGGTGGTTCCTGCTCCGGCGGTGGCGGAGGTGGAAATGCAGGCGCGCCAGCAAGGATTGGAAGGTTTCAGCATTTTTCAAAAAGATGGCAATGGTGCCCGCTCGTCCGCCAGTGGCCGCGCCACCAATTATCCCGTGCTCTTTGCCGAGCCCCGGGGCGGCAACGAGAAAGCCCTTGGCTATGATTTGGGATCGGAGGCGGTCCGCCGTTCCGCCTTGGAAAGCGCGGCGCACACCGGTTTGCACACGGCTACCGATCCGATCGTATTGGTGCAGGAAACCGGCAACCAGCTTGGCATGCTGGTTTTCCGGCCGGTATTTGGGGGAGGCCGGGCCGCGCAACATTTGCGGGGTTACGCCCTGGTGGTTTTGCGGCTGCGTACGGCGCTGCAGCAATCGCTCCACCAAACCGGCAATCAGGAAACCGGCATAACCGCAGATCTCCTGCAACTGGAGGCGGGGCGTCCGCCGTTAGTGATGGCTTCATCGGCGGATGGTGCTTTCCACGCTTCGGCCCGTCTGGACAATCCTATCCAGCCTGGCGCTGGTGGATTGGCCGTGATGATGCCATTTTTTGTCTTTGGCAAAGCGCTGGCATTGCGGGCCTGGGCGCAGCCGGGCTACGTGGCATCCAACCCTCTGGTACGTGGCTGGGAGGCGGGGTTGGTGGGCCTGTTGCTCACCTCGCTGGTCACGGCCTTCGTCGCCTTTCTGACCCGGCAGCGGGTCGCGCTTGAGCGCGCGGTCCAGAGGCGCACCGCCGAACTGCGGGCCAGCGAGGAAAACCTTGCGGCCACGCTACGTTCCATCGATGACGGGGTGATCACCACCGATGAGGCCGGGCGGGTGATTCGCATCAACTTACTGGCGGAACAGCTGACTGGGTGGCCCGCTGCCGAAGCCCTGGGTCAGCCGGTGGAGTCAATTTTCCGGATGGTTCACGGCCAGGCCTTCACCGAAGCGGAAAACCCCGTCCGGCGCACCTTGATGGATGACCGCACTTGCACCCTGCCAGACCAGTCGGCCCTCCTGGCCAGGGATGGCAGGCATTGTAAAATATCGGGCAGCTGCTCTCCCATCCGAGCCGCCGAAGGCCAGCTGATGGGCACCGTCCTGGCCTTCCGGGACACTACGAATGAATACCAGACTCAAAACCGGCTCCGGCTTTTGAACGAGCGCTTTTCCCTGGCAGCCGATGCTGCCGGAATCGGGGTTTGGGATTGGGAAGTGCCTGAAAATCGGCTGAGCTGGGATTCTCACATGCATGCCCTTTACGGGCTGAAGGCGGAAGATTTTACCTCCGCCTATGAGGCTTGGGTGCGTGCCCTACACCCGGACGACGCCGCCCGGGCAAGTGAGGAAATCCAAATGGCTTTAAAGGGGCAGAAAGAATTCGATACTGAGTTTCGCGTGGTATGGCCCACCGGGGAGGTCCGGCATATCCGGGCGGTGGCCAGGGTGAGCCGCGACGAGGCGGGGCAGCCCTTCCGGTTGACGGGCGTGAATTACGACATCACAGGCCGCAAATTGGCCGAGCAAAAACTCCGCGAGAGCGAGGAGAATTTTCGAACCTTTTTTGAAACCGTGGACGACTTGATCCTAGTGGGAACGCCGCGGGGGCACATCATATACACCAATCCGGCGGTAACCCGAAAGCTGGGTTTCAGCCAGGAGGAATTGGGCTTGTTGCATTTTTTGGATTTGCATCAACCGGAAAAACGGGCTGAGGTGGAGCGGATCTTTGAGGCTATGCTCCATGGGCAGTTGCTCACCTGCCCGCTGCCCCTGCAGGCAAAAAATGGAGTGGTGCTCCCGGTGGAAACCCGGGTATGGTTCGGCCGGTGGAACGGCAAGGATTGTGTGTTCGGTATTTTCAAAGACCTCAGCCGCCTGGAGTCGGCGCTGCAAAAATTCAACCGTTTTTTCAGCAGCAACCCGGCGTTGATGGCGGTCACTTCCCTTCCGGACCGCCATTTTTCCGAGGTGAATGATTCCTTCCTGATCAAGCTCGGCTACAGCCGTGAAGAAGTGGTGGGAAAGACTTCCGAGGAATTGGGCCTGTTTGCCCAACCTCACGAGAATGCGCGGATGGAACAGGAGTTGAAGCGTGACGGCCGTTTCCGCAACCACGATTTGGCGGTGAAGGCCAAGGATGGGCGCATTCTCGTGGGGCTGTTTTCGGGTGAAGTCATTGAAACCCAGGGGCAGAAAAGCCTTTTGACCGTGATGGTGGATGTCACCGAGCAGAAACAGGCGGAGGAGTTTTTGCGCGCCAGTGAGGAGCGGCTTGTACGCATTATCGAGGCCACCCGGGCGGGCACCTGGGAATGGGATTTCCAGACCGGCCTGGCTGCGTGCAATGCCCGTTGGGCGGCCATCGCGGGCTACTCGCTGGAAGATCTTTCTCCGTTGACGATCAGAACCTGGCAGGACACAACGCATCCAGAGGATCTTCAGCGTTGCCAGCAACAACTGCAAAAGCATTTCGCAGGGGACCTGCCTAATTACGACATGGAATACCGCATGCGCCACCGTGATGGCCGGTGGGTGTGGGTGCACGACCGTGGCAAGGTCATCAAATGGACTGATGCCGGGCAGCCTTGGCTGATGGCGGGTGCCATCACGGATATCACGGAGCGTAAACAGGCGGAGGACCAGTTGCAGCAGACTAATCGCCATTTGGAGGAGGTCACCTCCCGGGCCAACGAGATGGCGCTGCTGGCCCAGAAAGCCAATGCGGCCAAAAGCGAATTCGTCGCCAATATGAGCCACGAGATTCGCACCCCGGTCAGCGGGATTGTGGGCATGATCCAACTGCTGCTGGAGACATCCCTGGATGCCGAACAGCGCCGGTTCGCCACCATCGCCCGGGCCAGCGCGGAAATTCTTTCCACGCTGCTCAACGACATCCTGGATTTTTCTAAGATCGAAGCCCGGAAATTGGAGTTGGAATGCATCGATTTTGACCTTCTGGCCTTGGTGGAGGATGTCACGGAAATGTTTGCCGCTCGTGCCCAGGAAAAGGATCTCGACCTGGCTTGCGCTTTCGCTCCGGGAATTCCCACCCGCTTGCGCGGGGATCCTGAACGGTTGCGGCAGATCCTGGTGAATCTGGTGGGCAACGCCGTGAAATTCACCGAGACTGGCAGCGTGGTGCTCAGAGTGGGGGCACAATCTGAAAGCGAAGCCCTGGTTACCTTGGATTTCGTCGTGGCGGATACGGGCATCGGCATCAGCGAGCAGCAGTTGTCCGGGCTGTTCAGCCCATTTGTGCAGGCGGATGGCTCGACCAATCGCCGGTACGGAGGCACCGGCCTGGGCTTGGCGATTTGCAAGCGCCTCGTCGAATTGATGGGGGGGACCATTGGCGCGGAGAGCGAATCCGGCCGTGGTTCCGCCTTCTTTTTCACGCTGCCTTGCGCAAGGCAAACTGCCATCGCGCCGGCTCTTCCGGAGGCTCCACCCGTCGCCAAACTCAACATGCTGGTGGTGGATCGCCATGCCCAGACCCGGGCCGTGGTCAAAGGATTACTCGAATACTGGGGCGCCCGATGCGGGGAGGTGGATACTCTGGAGGCCGCGCTCGATTCATTACGGAAGGCTGCCGCTGCCAACGATGCCTACCGGGTGATCTTGCTCGATGTTTCCGGGGGCGGCGATCTGCAGGCGCAGTTGGGCCCCCAGGTGCGCTCGGAAAAATGGTTCTCACAGGCCCGTTTGATCCTGATCAACGTCTTGGGGGCGCCCAGTCTTCCGGGGGAATGGGATTGGCTGGGACCCGCGGCTCTGCTCTACAAGCCTTTGCGGCAGGGCGCCTTGCGCGATGCGCTGCAAAGCGCCTTGGGAGGGGGAGGGGCCGCGGCCGCCACCGCGGCTCCGCGTTTCTCCGCGCTTCCGGCCACCGATATCGCCAGCCAGTTGGCAGGATTTAAAGTGCTGTTGGTCGAAGATAATCCTACCAACCAGGAATTGGCCATGCGGGTCTTGAAAAAACTCGGTGTGCTGGTGGATGCCGCCAGTAATGGGCTCGAGGCACTGGAGATGCTGAGAAAAGTGCCATGCGATCTGGTCCTGATGGATTGCCAGATGCCCGAGATGGATGGGTACGAAACCACCCGGAAGATCCGCGATCCCGACACCGGTGTGCTCAATTCCCTGGTTCCGGTGATCGCCCTCACCGCGAATGCCATGGCTGGAGATCGCGAGAAAAGCTTGCGAGCGGGAATGGATGATCATCTCACCAAACCGTTCGATATGCAGAAGCTCTCCCGGATGCTGCTGCGCTGGCTGCGGCCAGACGACGCGTCCGTGCCTGGCCAGGCGGAGGGCATGGCTGCGGAAACCCCGCTTGCACCCGCTCCCGTTGAACCTGCCGAGCCGTTGAACCAGGAGGAATTTCTCCGTCGTTGTGATGGAGATTTGGAAACCGCCCGCCGGATTGCCGCCCTGTTTCTGGAGGATCTCCCCAAGCAACTGGTGCGGCTGCGGGAAGCCTTCAAGCAGGGCGATTTCCAGAATGTGCGGGCCATCGCGCACCGCATCCGTGGCGGCGCTTCCACCATCAGCGCCGGCATGCTGGTCATGGAGTCGGATCGTTTGGAAAAAGCCCCCGAGCAGGATCTGCGGGAAAAAGGGGGGGCATGGGTGGACCGCTTGGAATTTCTGTTTCTGCTCGTGAAAGAAGCCTTGGGCGATACCCAATGCGGCTGACATCCCCCGGGCCTGCCTTCCCGCGCCATTTTTGCGGGGGCTGCTCAGGGCGCACTGGGGCATGGCGGGTTCAGCTTTTAGTGGCCAGCGCGGCTTGCAGCCGTTTTAAATCAGGGTTGTTGGGAGTGGAAACCGAATTGATCACCTTGATGGCCACGGTGCGCGGGTCCCGCCAGACAAACTTTTCTGCGTGGCCGTCGGCGAAGGAAAAACTGCAGCCCCGGCTGTGCCAGGAAGCGGGCAGGTTCATCCATTGGTCCCCTTCCGGGGCGAACCCAAAATGGCCGTCATCAATGCTGTTCTCGTGTTCATCCAGGAATACCAGGACGCGGGCGGGCGGCGGAGCGGTGATGTCCGAGGTTTTCTTGTTCACTTTGTAGCCCCGTTGGTTGAAGTAGACCAAGCCAACGTCCACCCCGTTCATGTAGCCATTCATGGAATAGCTGCGGACCCGCGGATAGCGGCGGTTCCCAAACACAGACCGGCCCAAGTCGCTGGGGCACCGGTAAATGGCGGTGGATTTATTGTATGAGTATAGGAGCCCATTCTGGATCGGGATCAGGTTGGTTGAATCCACGTGGTTGTCCTGCATATAACCTTGGATCCATACCTTGGAACCGGGACCCACGTTGGGATCGTTGGAGACCAGGTTTTCCCCGTGATCACCGGCATACATGGTCCAGCAGAGCTGGAGTTGCTTGAGGTTGCTGGCACACAGTGTCTGCTGGCCTTTGGCCTTCGCTTTGCTCAAGGCTGGCAGCAGCATCCCTGCCAGGATGGCGATGATCGCGATCACGACCAGCAGTTCGATCAAGGTGAAGGCCAGGTTTGCCGGACGACTTCGTGGCTTCATGGCTGATGATTGTGCGCTGCTGGAGAGGCTGCGTCAAGCGGGTCCGGACACCTCTTTCCTCTATCGAGTTGCCCTATCGGCAGTAAACCAATTCCCAGACGGCGGCAGCCGCGATTTTAAGGTGGCCGGTTCAAAACATCCCCCATGTCGGTGCCGAAAAGTAGGTAGCCCAGAGGTCAACGGCAGGATGGTTTTCCACAGGCCAGGCGCTGGCTGATGGGTGGCGTGGTGCTTATGCCTGCTGCTGCCGGGCGGACTTGATGACTTTCGGCATCTCCCTGTGGGGTGGGCGCACGCGGATGGGAGCGGTTTTGAAGCCCATCCGGTCCCGGTCGTTGGCTAAAACGGGGCTTAAGATGTGAATTTCTATAAACAATAATTCCGCTTTAGGTTGGGCGGGAAACCGGGTATGCTTCCCTGGCTTGTGCCAGTCATATGATGCGGATCATTTTGCGGGTGTTGAACTTTTTCCAGCCGGACTCGCCGCGGATTGCGGCGGCGGTGGTGCTGGTTTTTTGCGGGGCTTTAGCCAGCCTGCTCAAGCCCTGGCCGTTGGCCTTGGTGGTGGATGGGCTGTTGGGTGGCAAGCCTTTGCCCGGCTGGCTGGCAAACCTGGCGGTTGGCTGGGATAAACCGGCGCTTCTGGCGTTCCTGGCGGGCTTGGTATTGCTATTGCACTTTGGGCAGGCAGCGCTGGCCTCGGCTCAGAATTTCCTGCTCATCCAGACCGGTTTACGGGGGCTGGCCCGGGTTCGCAACCAGCTTTTTAACCGGTTGCAGCGGCTATCGTTACGCTCGGCTCAGGGGGCCCGGCAGGGCGACCTCATTTATCGAGCCTGCTGGGATACCTTCGCGTTCCAAACCCTTTTCCAACATGGATTGTTTGGGTTCCTCACAGCTTTCCTGGGGTTGCTGCCCATGGTGATTGTGATGTGGCTGTTAAGCCCGGTGCTGACTTATGCCGCCCTGGCCACGGTGCCTTTGCTCCTGCTCACCATGTCCAGCCTCGGCCGGGCCATGAACCATCGCGGTTTGCAAGCCCAGCAAGCGGACAGCCAGGTGGCATCCCTGGTGCAGCAAGGTATCGCTGCTTTACCATTGGTCCAGAGCTATACCCAGGAAGGCCCGGCTGCCAGCCGGTTCGCAATGCAAGTGGTGGATTCCTTTCGCAAACGGTTGGGCCAGCACGGTTTGGAGGTCACTTACTTGACGCTGATCGCGTTTATTTTTGCGCTGGGCAGCACCGGAATCATCTGGTTGGGCAGCCACCAAGCGCTGCGCCAGGAATTGACGGTGGGGCAGTTGCTGGTTTTCCTGGCGTATTTGGGCCAGTTTTACGATCCGCTCAACCAGCTTTCCCATGTGGGCGCCACCACCTCGGCCGCCGCCGCCAGTGCCCAGCGGGTTTTGGAAATCCTGGATGCCCCGGAGGAGGTGCGCGAGTCCCCCCACGCCCGGAGTGCGGTGAGGAAAAGTGTCATCAGCATCGCCCACAGCCCGGTCCCTGAAGTTCCCGTGGCCCAGGTCCCGCCCCCGGAGCCAGCGGCCCGGCCCACCACGGCCCAGTTGCTGGTAAAACGCACCGCCCGGCCCATTCCGGTGGGGGTGGATCAGCCAATTCCAGTGGAGGGCCGGATCGAGTTCGACCGGGTGTCTTTCGCCTACCAGCCCAATCAACTGGTCCTGAAGGAAATCACCTGCCTGATACAATCCGGCGAGGTGATCGCCCTGGTGGGACCCAGCGGATCCGGGAAGAGCACCCTGCTGAACTTGCTGCCGCGCTTTTTTGATCCGGTTCAGGGAGCGGTGCGGCTCGATGGCACCGACCTGCGGGATTTCCGTCTGAAAGACCTGCGCAGCCTCGTGGCGATGGTGATGCAGGATTCGCTGCTGGTGCCCGGCACCATCGCGGAGAATATCGCTTTTGGCAAACCGGGCGCCACTCAACCGGAGATTGAAGCGGCGGCCCAGGCAGCCCAAGCCGAGGCTTTCATCAAAGCGCTGCCCAAACAATACGAAACCGTGGTTGGCGATGGATCCGCCCGGCTGAGTGCGGGCGAAAAACAGCGGCTCAGCCTGGCCCGGGCTTTCTTGAAAGATGCTCCCATCCTGATCCTCGATGAGCCAACCAGCGCCCTGGACTTGGAAACCGAGTTTTTGTTGGGAGAAGCCTTGCGGCCGTGGCTTCGGGGGCGCACAGCCATTATCGCGGCCCATCGTTTGCCCACCATTCGCCTGGCCGACCGGGTGATGGTCTTGGAAAATGGTTATTTGAAGGAATTTGGCACGCCAGCCGAACTGCAGATTTCCGGCGGATTCTATGCGCGCATCACGCATGCTGAATGCTCCACCAGATCCGCTTCAACGCCAGTCGCTGCCGCTGATGATCAGTGAACCCAGGCTGGCGGAGTTTTTTCAGGATGGCGATCAGGATTGTTTTACACGGGCTTTCCGCTATAAGTTCTTTCTTTATGAAACGGAACGACACACTTTTCGGCGCCGGGCAAAACCTGCCTTGGTTATTGGCGGCTGCATTCTCCACCTGCATTGGTGCCGCATATGGCTCTGACTGGCCCCAATTCATGGGGCCCAATGGGGACGGCACTTCGCCGGAAACCGGTTTGTTGCGCGCCTGGCCCGCCGCCGGACCCAAAGTGCTCTGGACGGTTCCCCTGGGCGCGGGGTATGGCGGAGCGGCAGTCAGGGACGGCAAGGTGTTCGTGCTGGATCGGCAGGAGCAAAAACAGGATGTCTTGCGTTGCTTGGAATTGGCGACGGGCAAGGAACTGTGGAATCTCGGTTATGAGGCTCCGGGCCGGATCGACCATGATGGCTCCCGCAGCACCCCGGCGGTGACCAGTGACCGGGTGTATGCCATCGGCCCTTTTGGCAACCTTCGGTGTGTGGATATCGCCACGCACAAGCTTTTGTGGCAGAAAAATATTGTGACCGATTTTGGGGCTTCCGCGCCCCGGTGGGCGGTGGCTCAATCCCCGCTTTTGTATAAGGACATGGTGATCGCTGCCCCCCAGGGCGGGTCGGTTGGCTTGGTGGCCTTTGACCAGGCCACCGGGCAGGAAAAATGGCGCTCGGAAGCCGTCGGCACGATGGCTTATGGGTCGCCCATGCTGCTCCAGGTGGATGGCATCGACCAGGTGGCGATCGTCAATGGCAAGGGCGCCGCTGCCGTGGGAGCCCAGGATGGCAAATTGCTCTGGCAATTCGCCCACCCCTGCAAAATTGCGATCCCGAACATAACCGCCCTGGGGCGGGGGAAGTTTTTCATCACGGGGGCGTATACGGCGGGGAGCGCGATATTCCAGGTAACCCGGCAGGACGGCAAATGGGCGGCCCAGGAAGTGGCGCGCATTGACAAAATCGGCGGCCATTGCCACCCAGGATTGGCTTACCAGGGCCACATCTATGTATTATGCAACGTGAACGAACGATCCGATGGCATGGTCTGTTTTGATTCCGACGGGAAGCTGGTATGGCAGACCAAAAGCAATCCCAACTTCGATAAAGGGGGTTCCGTGCTGACGGCGGACGGCACCATGTATGCCATGGATGGCCGGACCGGCGAACTGCATATTGTGCAACCGTCGCCTGCCGGATTCAAATCCCTGGGGCAGGCCAAGCTGCTGGAAGGGCGGGAGATCTGGGCGCCCCTGGCCTTGGCGGACGCCAAATTGCTGATCCGGGACCAAACCCAGATGAAATGCCTCGATATCAAGGCTCACTGAGCGGGCTTTCGTGGGGTGAATCCGGATTTGCAATGGTGGGGTGATTGTGGCTAGGGTGGCTCCGCAATGTGGCAATTGTGCAAAGAGTTTTTCCTGTTTTTAAAGCAGGAAAAGAAGTGGTGGCTGGTGCCCTTGGTGGTGGTATTGCTCCTCTTGGGCGCCTTGATTGTTTTTTCATCCAGCAGTGTGCTGGCCCCGCTGATGTATCCCTTCATGTAAATGGCCCGACCTTTGCGCCATATCCTGGGCCTTTCGGCTTTTTACCATGATTCAGCCGCGGCCCTTGTACGGGCAGGGGAGATCGTGGCTGCCGCCCAGGAAGAGCGATTCACCCGCCGCAAGAACGAGGATGGCTTTCCCAGCCAGGCCATCACCGCCTGCCTGAAGCTGGCCGGAATCAATTTGGATCAGCTCGATGCGGTGGTGTTTTACGACAAGCCCATTACCAAGTTTGCGCGGATGCTGGAGTCTTTCCTGGCGGTGGCACCGGCTGGCTGGCTGACGTTTCCAAAAGTATTGCCATCCTGGCTGAGCGAAAAACTCAACCTGCGGAAGACCATCCGCGAGGAATTGCCCGGGCTGGCCGGTAATTGCCCGATCCTTTTCACAGGGCATCACCAGGCTCATGCCGCCAGCGCTTTTTATCCCTCGCCTTTTCCGGAGGCGGCATTCGTCACGGTGGACGGCGTGGGCGAATGGGCTACCACGACCATCGGCGAGGGTCGGGGGCACGCATTGAAATTTCACCGGGAGTTGCATTTTCCGCATTCGCTGGGTTTGCTCTATTCGGCCTTCACTGCCTACGCGGGCTTCCGCATCAACTCTGGCGAGTATAAACTGATGGGCCTCGCGCCCTATGGCGAACCGCGCCATGTCCAGGCTATCTACGATCACCTCATCGACCTTAAACCGGATGGATCATTTTGGCTGAACCTGGAGTATTTCAATTTTCTCCGGGGATTGACCATGACGAATGAAAAATTCCATCGCCTCATGGGAGGTCCGCCCCGCCAGCCGGAAACCCTCATCGAGGAGCGGTTCACCCATGTGGCCCGTTCCATCCAGGTGGTCACTGAAGAAGTCATGGTGCGCCTGGCCCGGCACGCTCGGGAAGTCACCGGCTTGGGCTGCCTTTGCCTGGCTGGTGGCGTGGCGTTGAATTGCGTGGCCAATGGCCGTCTTTTGCGGGAAGGCGTGGCCGACCGGCTATGGATTCAGCCCGCCGCGGGGGATGCCGGAGGGGCCGCGGGTGCTGCCCTGGCGGTATGGCATGGGGCGGCCGCACACGATGGCCCCGGAATCCAAGGCGGACTGGCCCATAAATCCGCGGGAATGGATGGCATGCGGCACGCGCTGCTGGGACCGGCCTATTCGGAAGCGGAAATCCGGCAAGTGCTGGATGCGCACCAGGCGGTTTACGAGCGGTTGGACGAGGAGAGCCTGCTCAACCGTGCGGTGGAACTGCTGCGGCGTGAACAAGTGGTGGGCTGGGTTCAGGGCCGCATGGAGTTCGGGCCTCGCGCCCTCGGCAACCGCTCCATCCTGGGGGATCCACGCTCCCCCAAGATGCAGTCGGTCATGAACCTCAAAGTCAAGTTCCGCGAAAGTTTCCGGCCGTTTGCCCCCATCGTGCTGCGGGAACATCTGGAGGAATATTTTGACCTGGCGGTGGACTCTCCCTACATGCTTCTGGTGGCGCCCGTGCGGGAAGGGCGCCGGAAACCGCCCCCCACCGGGGTGCATGGACTGGATTTGCTGAAGCAGGTGCGATCCGATATCCCGGCGGTGACGCACGTGGATTATTCGGCGCGCATCCAAACCGTCACGCGGGAGCAAAATCCGCCATTGCACGCTTTGCTCGAGCACTTTTACCGCGCCACCGGTTGCGCCGTGCTGGTCAACACTTCGTTTAATGTTCGCGGAGAGCCCATTATCTGCACTCCGGAGGATGCGTACCGTTGCCTGATCAATACGGAAATGGATTACCTGGTGATGGGGAATTTCCTGCTCCAGCGCACCGCCCAGCCGCACCGCCAGCTGGAGCGCAGCTTTGAGCCTCAACTGGACTGACTGCCCCCGGCCATGAAACTCAAGCTCAAAGAGAATCCTCGCGAATGGCAAAAGCTGGTTTTGGTGCTGGTATTGGCAGCCGCGGTGGCTGATCTGCTCCTGTTCCGGCAGCGCTTTCTTACGCCGCTTGGTTTTGCGATGATTCTGATGATGCTGGGGTTGATTCTGGTGCTGGCGGCGGTGCGTCCCCGGTGGTTCCGCGGCTTTTACCGCCGCCTGATGACCGTGAGTTTTTACGTGGGCCAGTTCATGGGGGGGATCCTGTTGACTGGGTTTTTCCTGTTGGTGCTCACCCCTTTGGGGCTGATGTTGCGCGCCGCGGGCAAGGATCTGCTGAAACTTAAAAAACGATCCGGACAGGCTTCTTATTGGGAGCCAGCCGGCAACCATCCGGATTTTGAACGAATGTTTTGAAATATGAGCGAGCAAGCCAGATACGTAGGCATTGAAATCGGCGGCACCAAACTGCAAATCGTCAGCGGTTCCACCGGCGGCAAGATTATTCAGCGCTGGCGCTTCGAGGTGGAAGTGGAGCAGGGCGGAGCCGGCATCCGGCGGATTCTGGAACAGAAACTGCCCGCTATTTGCCGGGAAATTCCCGCTTTGGAAGCTTTGGGTGTGGGCTTTGGCGGGCCGGTGGATTGGCAGCAGGGATCGATCGCTTGCTCGCACCAGATCGCAGGCTGGTCGGGCTTCCAACTGGCACCCTGGCTGGAGTCCCTGGTTTCGCGGCCCGTGGTGGTGGATAATGATGCCAACACGGCTGCCTTGGGGGAAGCCCTGGCTGGCGCGGGGCGCAATTTCAATCCGGTGTTTTATGTCACCATGGGCAGCGGGGTGGGGGGGGGGCTGGCGGTCAACGGCCGGATTTACCATGGGGCCAAGCCGGGTGAATCCGAACTGGGGCATGTGCGCCTGGACCGTTCGGGCGCGATCGTGGAATCCCGGTGCTCCGGTTGGGCGGTGGACGCCAAGATCCGGCGCTTAAATGCTTCCCATCCGGAATGCCTCCTGGCGCGATTGTGCGGGGCAGCCAGCCGCGGAGAAGCGCGGTTTCTGGCCCAAGCTTGCGCTGCCGGGGATGAGTTCGCATGGCAGATTTTAAATGAAACCGCCGAAGACCTTGCCTTTGCGCTGGCGCATGTGATCCACCTGTTGCATCCCGAAATCATTATCCTGGGCGGTGGCTTGTCTTTGGTTGGCGAAACCTTGCGGGCGGCGGTGGCGTCCCGGATTACCCCATTCATCATGGAGATTTTCCACCCCAGCCCGAAAATTGTTTTGGCTGGCTTGGGTGAGGATGCCGTGCCGGTGGGGGCCTTATTGCTGGCTGGACAAAAATAGCCGAATCGCGGCCCCCCGCCGATGGCGCCGGCGCATACCTTATACGCTGCGCCTGCTGGACGGGTTGGGCCGGTTTGATTTTCGGTCAAAGGCTCGGTTTGAGCCGGTAAGTCTCCTCCTCCGCGGATTCGCGGACCCTTCGCAAGAGCAGGTTCCTGGCATTGGGAAACTGTTGATCGTAATCGGGATTGATGGCGCCCAGGACATAATGAGTGCCATTGACGGTCACCAGGCATTCGCCTTTGCGATGGGCAATGTGGGAAGTGGTTATCTCACTGCCATCCGGGTAGGCCGTGTGGCCGAAGACTATTCCCCGCAAATGGATTTCCGGCAAAGCCGTCTGGCCTCCTCCCGGCTTTTTCCCCACCAACGCCCAATTGTCGAGGTATGCTTCGCACATAATCCCATCCACCTGGTCAAGCAGGAGGCATGCCGTTCGCATTCTTTACACCCCTGTGTTGCGGTTGGGGGTAGAACTGCCGGCATCCCATGCCTTATTATTAAATCGGATCATTCAGAAAAAACTTGAGTGGACCTCTCATCGCCCTCAGGTTAGCTGAGAAAATGATGAAATCATTAATGGAGGCGCGATTATACGCCTTTATCGATACCGCTTACTGTGAACACAACAAAGTAGGCGAAATTGCGCGTCAATTGTGCGACGGGGGAGCGGATATCATCCAGCTCAGGGCCAAGGGTTGCACCCGGTTGGAAATCCGGCGGATGGCGGAGAAAATCCTGCCGATCACGACCGCCGCCCAAGTTCCGCTGGTTATTAATGATTTTCTCGATGTGGCTCGCGAAGTTGGGACTGCTTATTGCCACCTTGGGCAGGAAGATTTTTTTGCCTCCGGTCGCCAGCAGGTCAGCGAATTGATCGGTGCCAGCGAAAAGCTGCGGATGGGGCTTAGCTCTCATGCCCCAGACCAGGCTGTGCGGGCGGTCCAGGCGGGAGCGGCCTACCTTGGAGCGGGTCCGGTTTTTGCGACGCCCACCAAAGCTGAGGCCAAGCCGGTGGGCTTGGAATATATGGGTTGGATGGCCGCCAATATTACCATGCCTTGGTTCGCCATCGGCGGCATCAACCTGGACAATTTGCCGGCGGTTTTGGGAGCCGGAGCGCGGCGAGTATGCGTGGTCTCCGCCATCTTGAAAGCACCCCATATAAGAAAAGCTTGCCAAGCCTTCAAGCAACAGCTAATCTGATTGAATATGAACGAATTCAGAGGGAAAGCCCAACAGTATAGTGCCAGCCTTCAATTGCGGGTGCGGGCGTAAATCTTAACCAATAACCGTTAAACACATAATATGTCAGTCCTAGTCGTCGGATCGGTTGCCCTTGATTCCATCAAAACTCCCAAAGCCGAGAATCCGCGCTTGTTGGGAGGCTCCGCCAGCCATGCCGCGGTGGCTGCCAGTTTTTTTGAACCCCCGCGCCTGGTCGGAGTGGTGGGGGACGACTTTCCTAAAAAATACCTCCAGTTGTTCCGCAACCACAAGATCGACTTAACCGGACTGCAGATCACCAACGGCAAGACTTTCCATTGGTCCGGTGAGTATGAAGTGAACATGAACAACCGCCGGACGTTGAGCACCGAGCTGGGGGTTTTCGCTTCTTTCTCGCCCGAGTTGCCTCAGAATTTCCGCGATACACCTTTTGTGTTGCTGGCCAATATTGCGCCAGCCTTGCAGCACCATGTGTTGGACCAGATGAAGCGCCCCAAATTTGTCATTGCCGACACCATGGATCTCTGGCTCAACACCGCCATGGATGAACTGCTGCGGCTTTTGAAAAGGGTCAATGCCTTGGTGTTGAACGACAGCGAAGCCCGGCAGTTGACCAAGGAATCAAACTTGATCGCCGCCGCCGAAAAAATCCACAAGCTGGGCCCCAAATGGGTGGTCATCAAGAAGGGCGAGCATGGTTCCATCCTTTCCGGTCCCGGGGAGTTTTTCCTGGCTCCAGCCTTCCCCCTGAAGAAAGTGGTGGATCCGACCGGCGCGGGTGATTCGTTTGTCGGCGGCCTGATCGGCTATCTGGCCAGTTCCGAGGGGCCGGTCGAAGCGAACATTCGGCGCGCGGTTATCAATGGCTCGGTGGTGGCTTCCTTCTGCTGTGAAGGTTTCGGCCTGAGCGGAACCATCAAAGCCAATCGCCTGGCGATACAAAACCGGATCGCCGAATTGGAAAAATTGCAAAAGTTTTAAAGTTTGGCGTCACTGGTTGACTAATAGCTTTGTGGATGGCCGGCTCCCTTCTGGAGCCGGCCTTTTCTCTGGCAGACAGCACGCAATACTGGTGGTTTTAAAGGCCCCGATCGGTGTCGCACGAGCGGAATTGCGTGCCGATGGACCAAGGCCTCCCTAACAAATGCACGGACCCGGCCGAGGTTTCCTTAAAAAGTGATAATAACAGGCCGGGAACCAGCCTGAATTTGGAACTTGTATTTTGCCTTGTTGAATGGCAGGCGGAGCTCTGAATCCATTGGTTTCTTCCCGTTTGAGACTACTTGCCCTTCGCTTCGTTACTTGCCTGATACGCAGGCCTTTTGCGGGGGGCATGGAACTGCGGCCGGAGGCCCTGGCGGGACCTCCAGAGGCGTTTTTTTGTGATTTAGGAACATTCCTGATCACAGTTAGTAACAATACATGGTGGCACGGGTCAGACGGACTGTTTATGTGGATTAAAATATTGCCAATTTAATTGACAGGGTGCTCGCAATGATTGAGGATGGATATTTGTTATGCAAAAAACGAAAAAAACTTCAGCAACCGGCTCCATCAGGAGATATGGCATTGCCAGTTCCCTGATGGTGGTCACCTCGGCTGTCCTGGCTTTGTCAGGCGGTCTGGGAATTGGTCAAACTCTAAAACAGGTGGACATTGCGCCACCCGCGATGGATCCCGCCCCGGGACAAGGTTCTTATGTCAAGGGCGCCGGAGATGCTTTCACAATCACTGGCTGGGGCATTGGGATGTATCCTGATATCGCCAACAGTGGCCAGGATCTGACGACTTCCGGCGATGTTATGACGTTCGCCTACGAAGAAGTAACGGGCGATTTTGACCGTCGTGTCAAAATCACCAGCATGACTTCTGACCCCGCAGATCCGGTCGATGCGTGGACGCATGGCGGCTTGATGGCACGCATCGGCAATACCAACTACAGTTCCTCCCTGCAATTGCTGGCGGGGAATCCCAAGGGCGCCAATAACTCGGTGCGGTTCATCGGGCGCGCGCTGGATGGTTCGCGCTATACGGAATTCAGCCGGATTTATTCCGGGGTGGACAAGGTTCTGCCCAACCAATGGCTGCGGTTGCGCCGGGTGGGGGATTACTTTGCCGCCTATTTGGGCACCAACGGGATGGATTGGACGCTGATCGGCGAGCGTTACCAGGAATGGCCGGCCAAAGTGCTGGTGGGCGCCTATGCGGCCGGTGGCGCCGTGGGAACCCAGGGAACCGTGGCTTTTGCCAGCTATGGCACCACACCGTTGAATGACACCATTGCTCCGCGGTTGGTTTCCGCGGGCACCATCGACAAGAAGTTGGTGGGTGTCAAATTTTCCGAAATGGTGGACTCCTCCACGGCGCTTAATATCGCCAATTACAAATTGAGCGAGGGAACCATTACGGGCATTAAAAGCGGTATTGGCGGTGACGCCGTTTATCTGGAAGTCTCCGGTTTGACAAATGATACCTTCAACGTGACCGTACTGGGGGGCATCAAGGACACCGCCGGCAACCTGATCGCCGCCAATTCGGTGGCGCAGGCCCGGTCGCTCAACTGGGTGTCCCAGGATGTGGGCCGCATCCAGAATCCCAACAACCGTCCGACGCCGGGTGACGATCCCTATCGCGTTGGCCGGGCCGTGATGGTTTCCTCGGATGAGAATCCGGAAGTGGAAATCGTGGGCGGTGGTTCCAATCAGTGGAACGCTGGCGATTATATTCATTTTATTTATCGCACCGATCCGCTGGTTGGCGATTTCGATGTGACGATCGCGGTGAGCCGGTTTGACCGCTCCGTCAACCAGGGTGGGTATTCGAACAGCGGCTTGATGCTGCGTGCGTCGCCCTACCTTGCCGGCAAAGAATACACCACGGATGGCACCAAGGTTCCGATGGTGGCCAATGTCACTTACATTGAAAATTCCGCTCCTGGCCGCGGAGCCATTCCGCTCTGGCGCAATGACGCTGGCGGTGGCTATGGCAATGGCAATGCCGGCTTCAATTGGGCTACGCTTATTGGCGGCAAAAAAGGTTATTACGCCGGCTTGAGGGCCATGAACGCCAGCGGCGCCGTGGATCCCCAATCCTCCTCGACCTCCGCGCGCTACCTGCGTGTAAAACGCACCGGCTCCACCTTCTTTTTCTATGCTTCGTGGGATGGGGTGGATTGGGCTCAGGTGGACAAAGCCGACCTGCCGGCACAACCGAATTCCCTCCTGCTGGGCTTTTCGACCATGACGGACAGCGGAGCGTTTGATCCTCCGTTCAGCGCCTACGGCAACAATGGGCACCAGATTGATCCCAATGATCCGCTGAATCCCTTCAATCCGGCGATTGATCCTCCCGCTCCCGGCGGTCGCAGCTACATGAACGAGTCCGTTTATGCGGCGCAGCGTATCAAAATCTTCCCGCACGGTGTCACCACGCCGCTGCCAGTGTCCCTCGCGGTGGCAGATATCGCGGCTGAGGATGGCAGTTCGGCGGCCCTTCCGGGCAGCTGGGTTTCCAAGGGGACCTATGCGTTCGATATGACCGGGGGCGGCACGGCCGTTTTCCGTAATGCGGGTGACGAGATGACCTTCGCCTACGAGGAGGTTACTGGCGACTTCGATAAACAAGTTCGCATCACGAGCCTGACCTCCGCCTTGTTCAATCCAGATGGCTCGGCTTATACCCCCGCGGAAGGGGAAACCGCCCCGGTGGATGTCTGGGCCCGCGCGGGTTTGATGGTGCGCAGCAGCACCAATAACTACAGCGCTTCTTTGAAAATCCTGGCTGCCAATCCCGCCGGCGCCAACGTGGTGGAAGTGCGCGGACGCGGCATCGATGGTCAAAACTACACGATCTTCAGCCGCTCCTACGCCGGGGTGACCAACGCCCTGCCCAACCAGTGGCTGCGCATGCAGCGGGTCGGCAATTATTTTGCATTCTATGTAAGCAAGGAAGGCGTTGATTGGGCCCTCATTGGCCAGCGCTACCAGGAAATGCCCGCCAAAGTGCTCTTGGGCTCCTACGCCGCCGCAGCGTTGAATCCGGATGATGCCACTGGCAATCCCAACGCGCTCAAAGCCAAAACCTCCGCCAGCTTCGCGGATTATAAAAAGGTGGACCTGGGTGACCTGGTGCCGCCCACCTTGGTATCGGTGGGCACCTTGGATAAGAAAACCGTGGGCGTGAAGTTTTCCGAACTGGTCAGTTCGGCCACTGCCACCAACGCGGCCAACTATAAGCTGAGCCAGGGCACGGTATCCTCGGTTCGGCTGGGCATCGGCGGCGATGCCGCTTACCTCACTGTCACCGGGCTTACCGCCGACACGTTCACCGTCACCGTGAACGGCGTGAAAGACACCGCTGGCAATGCAGTGGCCGCCAACTCAGTGGCCTCGGGCAAGGTTTCGGCGTGGACGTCCAAGGATATTGGTTATATTCAGAATCCCGATAAGCGTCCGACGCCGGGCGATGATCCGTACCGCGTTGGGCAGGCGGTGGCACTCTCCTCCGATGACAATCCGGAAGTGGACATCCTGGGTGGCGGGTCCAATGCCTGGAATTCGGGTGACTTCCTCCATTACCTCTATCAGCAAACCCCGCTGGTTGGCGACTTCGATGTGGTGGCGAAGGTCAGCCGGTATGATCGTTCGGCCAATCAGGGCGGTTACTCCAATTCCGGCCTGATGCTGCGTGCCGACCTCTATAACAGCGGCGAAGAATATACCGCCAACGGGACCAAGGTGCCCATGGTGGCTAATGTCACCTATCTGGAAAATTCCAGTCCCGGCCGCGGGGCGATCCCGCTCTGGCGCAATGAGGCGGGCGGCGGCTACGGCAATGGAGCTGCCGGATATAGCTGGGCTACGCTGGTCGATGGGCTCAAGGGTTACTATGGAAACCTGCGGTCCACCGATTCCGTTGGCACTCGTGATCCGCAATCCTCGGCGACTACCGCCCGCTGGTTGCGCATCAAACGCGTCGGTAGCGCATTCAAGTTCTACTCGTCCTGGGACGGTTCGACTTGGGATAACTACGACAATGCCGACCTCCCGGCCCTGCCGAGTTCCTTGCTGCTCGGTTTCTCGACCATGACGGACAGCGGTGCTTCCACTCCGCCTAACAGCGCTTATGGCGGCAACGGACATTCGATCGATCCCACCGATCCGCTGAATCCTGCGGTGGTGGGAGGCAACGTGATGAATGACGCTAATTACGCAGCCCAGCGGGTTCGCTTGTATCCCAAAGGTCCCGTGTCGGGCCCGCTTGGCCCGCTGTCAATCCAGCTCTCTGGCGGCAAAGCCAGCGTGACTTGGACTGGTGTCGGCACCTTGGAATCCGCCCCTGCTGTCACCGGTCCTTGGACCACGGTGAGTGGCGCGGCGAGTCCCTATTCGGTCACCCCGGGTGGATCGCAAACGTATTACCGCCTGAAACAGTAATCCGAACTTAAACCAATTACGAGAAGGAGGCCTGGCGCATGCCCGGGCCTCCTTTTTTCATATGCAACAGTTGCGCGCTGATCCCTCTCCAATGAAGAAGCTCCTGGTGATCCTGACGGCTGTAAAGCTGGGTATCAACGTTCCCGGTGCGTTGGGGGCCGGTTGGACGAGTTTGCCCTTGCCGGTTCCCACCTCGGGGAAGACGGGTTTCACGGCCATGGCCCCCGAAACTACCGGGATTACTTTCTCAAACCATGTTTCCGATGCCCAGGTGAGCGTGAACCGCCTGGCGGAGGATGGCTCGGGTTTGGCTTTGGGGGATGTGGATGGCGATGGTTGGTGTGATATATACTTTTGCGGGCTGGAGGCTGGCAATGTGCTGTACCGCAACTTGGGCAACTGGCGTTTTGCGGATATCACGGCGGTCGCCGGCGTGGGCTGCCCGGGCCAGTTTTCCACCGGCGCAGTATTTGCGGACGTGGATGGCGATGGCAGCTTGGATTTGCTGGTCAATGCGCTGGGAAAGGGAACTCGCTGTTTCCTCAACGATGGGAAAGGCCATTTCCTTGAGGTCAACCAAAATGGTCTGATCCACCAATTCGGCAGCCGGTCCCTGGCCCTGGCTGATGTGGACGGCGATGGACGGCTTGATTTGTATGTAAGCAATTACCGTTCCACCACGGTCCGGGATTCCCCCATAGCCGTGAAAGTAAAAAAGGTGGGCGGCAAATGGGAAGTGCCACCCGAGCACCGGGAGCGTTTTTTAGCCGAATCCAGTTCGCGGGGTGGGGTGGCGCTCCTCGAGCGGGGCGAACCGGATTTTCTCTACCTCAATCGGGGTGGAGGTGTTTTTGAGCCGGTTTCCTGGACCGGCGGCAGGTTTTTGGATGAGGATGGAAAACCGCTGGCCGAGCCCCCCCGGGATTGGGGTTTGAGCGCCATGTTTCGGGATTTAAATGGGGATGGTTTGCCTGATCTTTACGTATGCAACGATTTCTTCACGCCGGACCGGATCTGGATCAACCAGGGAGAAGGCGTCTTCCGGGCGCTCCCGCGGCTGGCTTTGCGCAAAACCTGCTATGCTTCCATGGCCGTGGATTTCGCGGATCTCAATCGGGATGGCCAGGATGAAATACTGGTGACGGAAATGCTCAGCCGGCAGCGTGTGCGCCGCCAGGTCCAGCACAGCCTGCTGGAGATGGCTCCGCTCCCGGCCTGGGGGTGGGGGTGGGGGATCGGCGAGGGGCTTGAGCGAGTGCAGGTGATGCGCAACACGCTTTCGCTTAACCGGGGTGATGGCACTTACGCGGACATTGCCCCCTTCAGCGGACTTCACGCCACTGATTGGACCTGGGGCGTGCTTTTTTGCGATGTGGATCTGGACGGATTTGAAGATGTATTGATTGCCAACGGGCACCGCCGGGACCTCGCCAATTCGGACGCGCTGGCCGAAATCGACCGGCTTCCCAAAGCGGTTGATCCGCGCGAACGCGCCAAAACCCTGGGCCTTTTTCCCCCGCTGAGCCTTCCCCACCTGGCCTTCCGTAACCGGGGCGACCTGACCTTTGAGGAGGTCAGCCAGGCCTGGGGTTTCGATGTAACGGGGACTGCGAACGGCATGGCGCTCGCCGACTTGGATAACGATGGCGACTTGGATGTGGTTATCAACCATCTTGAAAGCCCGGCTGCACTCTTGCGCAACGATTCCGCCGCTCCCCGTGTGGCCATCCGGTTGCGTGGCGAGGGGCCCAATCCACAGGGTATCGGGGCCAGGGTCAGGCTGTCGGGGGGGGCCGTTCCGCAAAGCCAGGAGGTCATCTGCGGCGGCCATTATCTTTCCGCTTCGGATCCGATGCTGGTTTTCGCGGCCGGCCAATCCACCAACCTGCTGCTGGACGTGCGCTGGCGCAGCGGCAAAAGGAGTTGGATTCCGGGCATCCAGGCCAATCGCTTTTACACGGTGCTGGAGAGCTTTGCCCAGTTTCCTCCCTTGCCACCTCCGCCTCCGGTCGCCCCACCAAGCCCCTGGTTCGAGGACCAAAGCCAGTTGCTTCGGCACTCCCACCAGGAGACGGAATTCGATGACTATGAGCGCCAGCCTTTGCTGCCTCGGCGGTTGAGCCAGTTGGGGCCTGGGGTAGCCTGGCTGGATCTGAACGGTGACGGCTGGGAGGATCTGGTGATTGGCAGCGGCCGCGGCGGATCGCTGGCGGTATTCCTGAACCAGGAAGGGCGGGGTTTCGTTCCGGTAGGTGCTCCCGCCTGGAATGGTCCGACCGCTGATGATCTGACGGGGGTGGTGGGCTGGTCCAGTGAGCCGGGGCGCAGCACCTTGCTGGTGGGCCGCGCCAATTATGAGACGGGCGACACGAATGGGGCCAGTGTTACCCAATACGAGGTGTTTTTCGGGGATGTGCAAACGGTGGCCGCCGCCGAAGGATCAGAGATCAGCGTGGGGCCGCTGGCAGTAGCCGATATCAACGGCGGCGGTTTCCTGAATCTGTTCGTGGGCGGCAGGGTGGTTCCCGGCAAATACCCATCACCTGCCAAATCCCGGATTTACAGTAATGCGTCGGGCAAATTCACACTGGATCCAGAGAACACGGCCGCCTTAACCAAGGTGGGCTTGGTGAGCGGGGCGGTTTGGAGCGATCTGGATGCGGACGGTTTGCCGGAATTGATTCTGGCCTGCGAGTGGGGGCCAATACAGATTTTCCACAATGAACGCGGCCATTTGAAAGCTTGGGATTTGCCCCTCGTCTGGCCCACGGAGCCTGGTTCCCGTCGGCGGGCGGACCATCTGAGCCAATTGAATGGGTGGTGGACCGCCGTCAACGCAGGCGATTTCGATGGCGATGGACGCCTGGATTTGGTGCTGGGGAATTGGGGATTGAATGGCCTTTACCGCGAGTATTTGGCGGATGACTTGCGTCTATTCCATGGCGATGTGGATGGCAACACCACCTGGGATATCATCGAAGCCGTTTGGGATCCGGTCCTCAAGAAAGCCGTGCCGTGGCGGGATTTCAAGTCACTGCGCGAGGCTGTCCCGATGGTTGGGGAACGGTTCAAAAGCTATCAGGACTTCGCCAGCGCCAGCATCCAGGAGGTCTTTGGGGACTTTCTGAAAAATACCCGGGAATTGCGCGTGAACACGCTCGAATCGGTGGTTTTGCTGAACCGGGGCGGACGGTTTGAGGTGCGAATCTTGCCGCTGGCGGCCCAGTTGGCCCCGGTATTTGGAATCAGCGTGGGCGATGGCGATGGCGATGGCCGCGCGGATCTTTTTCTGAGCCAGAATTTTTTTGGCACGGACTTGGAAACCAGCCGCTTTGACGCCGGGCGTGGTTTGTGGCTGCGGGGAGATGGCTTGGGCGGATTTCACGCCGTGCCCGGCCAGGAGTCGGGAATCATGGTTTATGGGGAGCAGCGAGGATCGGCAGTGGCCGACTACGACGCTGACGGCCGGCTGGATTGGGTGGTGAGCCAGAATGGTGCGGCCACCAAATTATACCGGAATGTCCGGGCCAAGCCCGGATTGCGGGTGAGATTGACTGGTCCTGCGGGCAACCCTGGCGGAATTGGCGCGGTGGTGCGTTTGGGAGCGCAAGGCCAATGGCTGCCCGCTTGGGAAGTCCATGCCGGCAGCGGTTACTGGTCCCAGGATAGTGCGGTGCTGGTGCTCGGGAGCCAATCGGTTCCGGATAAAGTCCAAGTCCGCTGGCCGGGTGGACGGAGTGTTACCGCAGCCCTGCCCGCCGGGGTGTTGGAGGTCAATTTCCACTTTGATGGCCGGTTGGAAAAAATTCGGTAAGCCCGGTTTCTTGGAACTCATTAGAGGATCTTCCCGGTAGCACTTTGGACCGCGGAACCAGGCTGGTGGATTGAGGTCTTGGCGGGTTTTCGCTTTTCATTCAGCAGCGATCCTCGGAGGCAATCGGCTCCGACTTCTGGCTGGCTGATGTGCGCCTGCTGGGAAATCAGATGTTCACTTGCCGGGGGGAAGCCCTTATAATGAAGGGCGAAATGAAGCATTGCTGCCCAATATGCCGGTTTGCCACCCGGGCCATGGCATGGATGGTTTTCTGGCAGCTGGCGCTGGCTCAGGGCCAGGCCGCAGATTCCCCGCCATCCCGCCCGCCTTTTGCCCTGCGTGGCTATTACCTCACCCTGATGCGCATGCCCGTGATGGGGCTCACCGAGTGGAAGCAGGCCGTGGATTGTTTTGCCGAGGATGAGGCCAACGTGATCATCTTGTGGATGGCTGGCGGATTCCGCTCGAAAAAACTCCCTGTCACTTGGGGGCATAACCAGGAACATGCCAATGTGCGTCAGGACTTCGTCCGTGAACTGATTGATTATGCCCACGACAAGGGCCTGCGCGTGCTGCTCGGTTTCACCCCTTTCGGGTATGACGGGGTGAACCGTTTGGGCATCGAATTCCCGGAGCTGAAAGCGCGTCAGAAAGACGGTTCGCCGGTGAGTGCCTTTGGGATCCATTGCTGGGGATGGAACCTTTGCCCGGCCAAACCTGAAGCCCAGCGGCTGATGCGGGAATACCTCCGGGAAATGGTGTTCGATTTTTACCCCAACGCTGATGGCCTGCTGGTGGAATCCTCGGACTATGGCATCTGCCATTGCCCGGAGTGCGGGCCGCGCCATTATGATCACGAGTTTGCTTTCGTGCGGGATTTCTCGCGGGAGGTGTGGGGGCGGCATACGAATGCCTTGATCCTGGTGTATCCGCATTACTTCACCGGAAGCAAAGTGCCGGGCTTGGATGCGGTGGCATCCAAACAGCCGTTTGACGCGCGTTGGGGCCTGTTTTTCACGCCCCATAGCGCCCATTTCGATGCCAGGTTGATTGCCCAGGCCAGCACCTCGGTGTTTTGGACTGACGCCGCTGCGCTCGGCACTCCGCAGCGCGTTGCCGAGGCCGCCCGGACCGCGCGGCGCCAGGGGGTCACTGGATTCGTGCCTTCGTTGGAGGCTTTCAGCTACACCATTCGGGGCCCTGATTTTGGGGCAGCCTGGGGGGAGGGGAATCCGTTGTGGCCTTTGGGATTGGATCCCGTCGGCGAGGGGCGCATGCCGTATCGTTCGGTGATGGCCCGGATACAGCGTCTGGCGGTGCGGGAATTTGGTCGGAACCCGGACTTGGCCTGGAGCGCTTTTGAAGCGCAAATCGGGACTAATTTTTTTGGCCAGTCGAACCTGCCGCAAGCCGTGTTGGATCTCCTCGAATTCCAGCGCATCTGGGCCTACGAAAGCGATTGGTGTTGGTCCTCCCCGTTGCTTAATCCCGAGTTTTTCCAGCGCCGGGCCGCCGCGCTGCAATGGCCGGAGGAAAAACGGGCCGGTTACCGCCGGAACCTGGACCGTTTGCGGGAGATCGCCCAAAGGTATTCGGGCGCGAGCGAATCCGTGGCGCGCGAACTGAGCCTGCGCGCCCGGTCGGTGGTGGAACGTTGGGGAAGCCGGGCCCCCTGAGGCTGGGAAATAAAAACGAGGCTGGACTGGCTGGCTATTTAAAGGTAACCAAACCATAACATGATGCGTAAATCAAAACGATTCCAAGTGCTGGCGCTGGCCAGCCTGATCGCGGTCACCCAACTTGCCGCCGCACAACCCGTCAAAATCATCCTGGATGTTGATCTGGCCGAGGATGTGGATGACGCCGGGGCACTGGCAACGCTCCATGCACTGGCCAACCGTGGTGAGGCGGAAATTCTTGGCATCCTGGTGTCATCCAGGAACGAATGGGTGGTGCCGTGCGTGGAGGCCATCAACACTTGGTATGGGCGGCCAAACCTGCCGATTGGTTATCAACGGGGACTCCAATACGGCTATCGCAATGCCCGGGATGCTGGTCGCGAAACCCCCTCCAAATATGCGGAAGCGGTGGCCAGGGCTTTCCCCCACAACCTGCGGCGGAGCAGCGAGGCACCCGATGCGGCCGGGCTATGCCGCCAGTTACTGGCTGCCCAGCCCGATGGCAGCGTTACGGTGGTCACGGTCGGTTTTCTCACCAATTTACGCGATCTGCTCGATTCGAAACCGGACGAATGTAGCAAACTCGATGGCGAGGCGCTGGTGAAACAAAAGGTCAAGCAATGGGTGTGCATGGGCGGCATCTTTCCGGGTGGCACCTTTCCCGGTGGCGAGGGGGAATACAACCTCATGTGGGATACCCTGGCCTCCGTGCGTGCCATCAACGATTGGCCAACCCCTATCGTATTTAGCGGCTTTGCTATTGGCGCCTCCATCCAGGTGGGCGCCGGCCTGCGCCTGACTCCGGAGGCCAATCCCGTCCGCGCCTGTTACCAGCACTACAACGGGCTGAGTGACCGGGAGGCTTGGGACCAGACTGCGGTTCTTTATGCGGTGCGTGGCGCCAGCAATTACTGGCGGCTTTCCGAACCGGGCTGTTGTCTGATGCATGCCCGGGTACCCCACGGCTATAACGAATGGATTCCCTCGCCCGCGAAACAGCATTATTACCTGGTGGAGGCCATGCCGCCAGCCCAGGTGGGGAAGGTGATCGAGAGCCTGATGGTGGAGTCTCCACGCTCGGGAAATCCTATCCTGAAAGGCTGGCAGGCCGATCCGGAAGTGGCCGTTTTTGGCGGGCGGTATTGGATATTTCCCACGCATTCGGCGCCTTATGATCAGCAGGTGTATTTCGACGCCTTTTCCTCCCCGGATTTGGTGCAATGGAGCAGGCATGACCGGATTCTCGACACGAATAGGGTTCACTGGGCCAGGCGTGCCATGTGGGCTCCGGCCGCCGTGGAACGGCGTGGCAAATTTTACCTCTTTTTCAGCGCCAATGATGTCCACGACGGCGAGGTTGGCGGCATTGGGGTGGCGGTCTCGGATCAGCCTGGCGGTCCCTACCAGGACCTGTTCGGAAAACCGCTGATCCCATTGATTGTCAATGGGGCGCAGCCCATCGACCAGTTTGTTTTCCAAGACCAGGATGGCCAGGACTATCTGATCTATGGCGGGTGGGCCCATTGCAACATTACGCGGTTGAAACCGGACTTCACCGGACTGCTTCCGTTCAGCGATGGCTCAATCTTCAAAGAAATCACTCCCGAGCATTACGTGGAGGGCCCCTGCATGTTCATCCGGGAGGGAAAATATTACCTGATGTGGTCGGAGGGAGGATGGACGGGGCCGAATTATTCCGTAGCCTATGCCATCGGCAGCTCTCCGCTGGGGCCATTCCAGCGCATTGGCAAGATCCTCCAGCAAGATCCCCAGGTGGCGACTGGTGCGGGTCATCATTCTGTGCTTCGTGTGCCTGGCCGCGACGAGTGGTATATCGTCTATCATCGGCGTCCTTTGACGGAGAAGGATGCGAACCATCGTGTCACCTGCATCGACCGCATGGAGTTTGACGACCAGGGCCGTATCAAGCCCGTTCGGATCACCCATGCCGGGGTGGCCCGGCGGTTGCTGGAGAACTGATGTCCCCCGCATTTTGCGGATTCAGGATGATGGAACCTGTTTTGGGGCGTGCACGAGAGGAGAAAAAACTGGCCAAATGGCTGGGTGTTCGGTAAATGGATAACCCAGTTGAATCGCGCAGCCTGTAACCGATGGAGTCAGCGGCGGCGCCGGACGTTTCGACACTGCGGCGAATCCGCCGTGTGATGGAAAACATTTGCTATGGCATTGATTGTTCAAAAATTTGGTGGCACCTCGGTGGCCAATACCGAGCGCATAAAAAACGTGGCCTCCCGCGTGGCGAAATACCGGGCCAAAGGCGATCAGATTGTGGTGGTGGTTTCCGCGATGAGCGGTGTCACCGATAATTTGATCAACCTGGCCAAGGATATCATGCCCTTGCCCAATGAACGGGAAATGGACATGCTTCTGGCCACCGGCGAGCAGACCACCATCGCCTTGACCGCCATCGCCTTGCACGCGTTGAATCTGAAGGCGGTTTCGCTGACCGGTGCCCAGGCCGGGATTTTAACCGATGGCGTTCACACCAAGGCCAAAATCCAAAATATCACCCCCAAAATGATCCACGAATTGCTCGATGACGGCCATGTGGTGATCGTGGCCGGATTCCAGGGGCAGACTCCGGATGGGCAAATCACCACGCTGGGCCGCGGTGGATCCGATTTGACCGCCATCGCGCTGGCGGCCGCCCTTAAGGCCGATTTGTGCCAGATCTATACCGATGTGGATGGGGTTTATACGGCTGATCCGCGCATTGTCCCGGAGGCCCGGAAATTGGATGTGATTTCCTATGATGAGATGCTGGAATTAGCCAGCCTCGGGGCCAAAGTCATGCAGTCCCGCTCGGTTGAATTTGCCAAAAAATTTGGCGTGGTCTTTGAAGTACGCTCCAGTCTCAATGATAACCCAGGAACGATTGTGAAAGAAGAAACCAAAAGCATGGAAGACGTCGTAATACGCGGCGTTTCACTCGATAAAAACCAGGCCAAAGTCACGCTGCTTGGCGTGCCCGATCGGCCCGGCATGGCGGCCCGGATTTTCAAAGCTCTGGCGGACGCAGCCATCAATGTGGATATGATCGTTCAGAATGTGAGCCATGGCGCCAAGGATCCAGCTACCGATCTTTCGTTCACGGTGGACAAGGCCGACCTGCTCAAAGCCCGCAAAGTGATCGATGGTCTGAAGGCCGAAGTCGGTTACGCCGACGTGATCTCCAATGAGAAGATGGGCAAACTTTCCATTGTCGGAGTTGGCATGCGGAGCCATTCCGGGGTGGCGGCCCGGATGTTTGAAACCCTGGCCAAGGAAGGGGTGAACATCAGCATGATTTCCACCAGCGAGATCAAGATCTCGGTGGTTATCGATCTTGCCAAAGGTCCGGATGCGATGAAGGCCGTCCACGCCGCTTTTCTAAAGAGCTGACGCTTTTAATGCTTCTGCACGCCGGAATCTGCGCTCCCATAGGTTGGGAGACCAGCGGATTCCGGCGTTTTGGCGTAAAACAGTGAGGGATGTTGTTGCGCCGGAATTGGTTAATGGTTTTTTTGAGCTGGTTCAGCGGGGCTGGCCTTTGCGGCTTGAACTCGTTGGACTGCTTCCTCGATCTCCTTCCTTAACTCGTAACGGAACGCCGGGGTGATCACCAGGTTCTTGAACAAGCCCTTCCGTTTGCAGATCATCAAACGTCGGCGAAACGGCCGCCATACGTTCCACCAATGTTCCGCCCACCGCACATGGTGGGTGGTCACTTTTTCGATGTTTTCGAGCCGGACCCACCGGATGGGCAATCCCAAGAAAACGACTTGGAAGTAGCGATCCGTGAGCCGGTAGCGCAACCGGGAGGGCAGCCAATAGATCACCAAGAGGATCACCAAGCCCAGCATTATTTGGAGCCAAGGCAACTTCAAAAGGTCCGAAATCATAATTTTCCTAGTTGCATCGCAAAGCTGCCTAAGGCTCCATCCTTGTTTTAAATCCCTCACCCAAGGGATTCACTCAGCCAATTCCGGATCGGTTACTTAGAACGCAACAAAATTCCGATGCTTCAATAGGCTCAAATTGAATATGGGGAACGTGGAGGATGGAGTCAAGCCCTCTTGGAATTTGAAAAATTGGCGTGTGGGGGGATCGGTTGGATCATCAGATCCCGTTGGGGTTGTGACAATAACGATATAGCTTGGCATAATCCCAATCTTCCAAAACCGAACCTTCACTGAACGCAAGCACTGGGTCGGTTTCCTGCTTTGGACTCTACTCCTGGTGGCTGCCTGCCTGCCACGACTTTTTGTGGCTGTTTTCGTCCTTTGGATGCCCATTTAACGGAAGTTCCCCAATCCTGGCATGCGAAAAAATACGGCTAAAAGTCTCATTATAAATGAGTTGCATAAAAACACCTGGGGAACGTTCGCTAAATTGTAAACTTCTGCCAGGCCCTCTGCTCGGCGCCCATTGGTTCCCTCCAACCACCTGCTGCTCAAAGAAAAAAGGCCGGGACCATCAGGCCGTAAGCTGCGCCAGCTTGTTCAGCCTGAGCACGGGTGCCCCGGTGGCTTTGGATTCGGACAGGTTGACCTCAAACTCGGCCACCCAATCATTGTGGTCCTCGGGATCCACCAGCATCTGCTGGATTTTCCAGGAGGTTTTATCCTCGGAGGGGATCACGTAGGTGTGGCGGATATTGCGTGCGTTGGGATTCAGGCAAAGCTGGGAATGTTCGCCATAGTATTGATCCATCGCCAACCGCAGGCGGTCGACGTTCCATGGCTGGCCGTCGGCATCCTCCGGGAAGGCCAGCTTGGCCAGGGCGGCCTCGTAGTCGCTGATGACCAGGCCGCGGAGGAAGCTGAATATGAGGTTGCGGATTTCGGCAGTGAACGCTTTCGGATCCTTCGTGATGTCCGGGCTGGAGCCGATGGTGTCCGGGGATGGGGCAGCGGCGGCGGCGGCTTTGGGCTGGTAAGAGGGATCGCGCATTTTCTCCCACTCATCCAGGAGGCTCGAATCGACCTGGATGATCATGGTGCCCAAGTAAAGCTCCATCTCGCGGGCGGTGTCGTTTTTGGCGGCATCCGGGACGGTTTGCGTCAACACCTTATGCACCCGGGACAAGTGCCGCAGGAGCAGTCCCTCCGACCGCTGTAATTCATAATCCTTCACGTAATCGGCAAAGGAACGGAACGACTCGAACATTTCGCGGGCGATGGATTTGGGGTGGATGTTTTCCTGGCCCACCCACGGATGGCGGTCGGAAAAGGCGTTGAAACTGGAGTAAATGAACTCGCGGTTGGGCTTGGGAAATTCCAGCTTCTCCAATTCCTCCATCCGCTGGTTGTAATCCAAGCCTTCGGCTTTCATCTGGGCAACGGCCTGGCTTTTGACCTTATCCAGTTGCTTGCGGAGGATCGCCTCCGGATTTTCCAGGATGGATTCCACCAGGGTCAGCAGGATCAGGGCGTAATCCTGCGCCTGGGGATCGATGAGCGGGATCGTTTCCAGCAGGTAAAGCGACAGGGTTTGGTCCATCGAAAAATCTTCCTGCAGGTCCACATTCACCCGGAGGTAAGCGCCATCCTCGCCGGGCGGGATGAACTCGATGATTTTGCGGTCCACCAGGGAACGGAACAGCTGCCAGGCGCGCTTGGTGTGGGCTTTTTTGGCTTTGGGAGACTCATGGCATTGTCCCACCAGTTGGCGCATGGCCTGGCAGCCGTCCCCTTTGCGGCTCAGCACATTGAGCAGCATGCCGTGGGTGACCTGGAAACGCGAGCTAAGCCTTTCCGGGGGAGCGCTCTGCAGCCGCACGTAGGTGTTTTTATCCCAATTAACAAAATTCCGTTCGGGCTGTCGGCGCTTCACGAATTTTTTGCCGTCCCGCGCCTGTTTCTGTTCCAGTTGGAGGTTTTCAATGACGTGTTCCGGGGCTTGCGCCACCACCCAGCCACGGTCGTCGAATCCCTTGCGGCCCGCGCGGCCGCAGATCTGGTGGAAATCCCGGGCGCTGAGGATGCCGGTTTTTTCGCCGTCAAACTTGCATAGGCGGGTGAACAGGACCGTGCGGATCGGCATGTTGATGCCCGCCCCCAGGGTATCCGTGCCGCAAATGATTTTCAGAAGGCCTTGTTGGGCCAGTTGTTCGGCCAGCACCCGGTATTTGGGCAATAGCCCCGCGTGGTGCAAGCCAATGCCCTGCTTCAGCCAGCGCTTGATTTCCGGCCCATAGGGGCTCGTGAACTTGAAATTTTCCAGGGCGGTGGCCAAGGCGCTTTTCTCCTCCCGGGTGCAAACGTTCAGGCTGGTGAAATCCTGGGCGCTTTGCGCGGCTTCCAACTGGGTGAAGTGGACCACATAAACCGGGCTCTGGCCGTCCGCCACCAGTTTTTCCAAGGTTTGGGCCAGGGTGGTTTCTGCATAGGAGAAATCCAGGGGCACCGGCCGCTCCCGCGAGGCCACCGTGATCGTGGGCCGGCCATTGAGCCGGGTCAGTTCCTCCTCGAAAAAGGTGGTGTCACCCAGCGTGGCGGACATGAGGAGAAACCGGCACTGGGGCAGCGTCAGCAAGGGCACCTGCCAGGCCACGCCGCGCTCCCGGTCGGCGTAATAGTGGAACTCGTCCATGATGACCTCCTGGATATTGGCTTGGGGGCCCTCGCGCAGGGCGATGTTGGCCAGGATCTCCGCCGTGCAGCACAGGACCGGGGCCTCATGATTCACGGTGGCGTCGCCGGTGCTAAGGCCGACGTTTTCCGGTCCGAATTCCCGGCACAAGTTCATCCATTTCTCATTCACCAGCGCCTTGATGGGGCAGGTGTAAACCGAACGTTTGCCTTGCACCAAGGATTTGAACTGCAACGCTGCCGCGACCAGGGACTTGCCGGAGCCGGTGGGAGTGTTGAGGATCACGTTTTTCTCCTCGAACAGCTCCAGGATGGCGGCTTCCTGGGCGGAATACAACTGCAGCTGTTTGCTCTCCACATATTCGAGGAACCGGCTCAGCAACAGGTCGTTGCTGAACTCTTCCCCGCGGGGCATGAAATCATATAGCGTGATGGCCATTGGGCGGCCAGCCTACCGGAAGAGGCGGTAATGGAAAGCAAGATTCGCTACAGCCAGCTCCTCGCTGCTGAAAGCACGCCGGATTTCATCTCGGCCAAGTTGGGTAAGGCGGCCAAAAAACGGAAGTCCGCGGCTTGATTAAATCCGGCAGAAACGAATCAGCAGACCCGGACGACTTCCATGCGCAGCAGTTGGCCTAGTTTTTCGATTTTCTGGGCGATATGACCAACGCCTACGGCGCAGTGATGCGCGGGGCCGTGGAAGTTCCATTGGTTGACAAAGTTCCGCGCGCCGATCTGGAACCGGTAGCGGCTATTGGTGTTGCCGATCTCCAGGATTGGCCCCGCCACCGATTCGGCCTCCGCCACGAGGAATTTGAGCCGGCCATCCACCGTTTGCACGACGGCCAGCAAGGTGACCGGTCCGTATTTGACGGACATTTCGACGGACAGGCCGCGCCCCACTTTCCCGTGGTAAACCGACAGCGGCCGCACCTTGGTTTTGCCTTGGGCGATGGCAATATGGCCGGGGCCATCGTGGCCCATCAGCACGACATCGTCGTTGAAATCCATCGCGTAGTATTCCGTGAACGAGCCACCCACGCCGAAGGAATCCATGATCTTCATGGCTTGGACATTCTTGACCTCGTATTCGCCGGCCACTGGAATGCCGCGCGCGGTGAGCAATGAATTGCCCAGGATGATCGAGCTGATGGCATCCTCGTTATCCGCGTTGCCGGTGCCCATATAATAATAGGCCAGGGAGCCCAGGTCGTGGTCATTGACGAGGCGGTCCAGAGCCAGGGAGGTGCGGGCCGCCCGTTCCAATTCGGGTTTGGGGCAATCGGGTTGGACTTCAAAAACGCGATGGAACTCGGCCACGCGCGCTTTGATTTGTTTGGCAGGAATGTCCCGGCGCAGAGCCGCCAATTCATCCACCTCCACAATTTCCATGTGCCCGCCAAAATGGGCGCAGTGCTGGGTGAGGTCGGAGGCGATGTCCAACATGCCGCAATAATAATGGCCCATGAGGCCGAGCCGGTTATGGAACATCACGCTGGCCACGCGGGCAGCTTCGATCCAATGATCCACCTCCTGCCAGCAAAGCGGATCCTCATGGAGCATGCCCGTGATCTGGTGGAAATCGATGCGGGCGCGGTTAAAGACATTGGCAATCTCCGGCACCGGGCAGGCACTGCAGTGGGCCAGCCATTCGCCAGTCATTTTCGTGCGGTCGCCCAGCTTATTGAAGGTGGAATAGTCGATGGCGGCCGCGGGTTGAAGGTTCAAGACAATCACCGGCACCCGGGCGCGCTGCACTACCGGCAGCACCGTGGAGGATAAGGCGTAGGTAGTGACATACAGGAAGATCAAGTCCACGTCTTCCTGACGGAAACGGTGGCCTGCCGTCAGGGCTTTGGGTGGATTATCGATTAGGCCCAGGTTAATCACGTCCACCCCCGGCCGCTGGATCCGGTCATGAACCACTTGGATATAACCCTCCAGGCGCTCTTTAAGGCCCTTGAACTGAGGCCAGTAGGCGTCCAAACCAATCCCGAACAGTCCGATTTTTGCGTTTCTCATAACAGGGGCCCCAAATAAACCTGAATTTTGGGCTGTGGCGAGTTCCTTTTTGCCGGCGCCGGAAAAAAGAAAAGAATAATTTGCGGCGGGGGGGTTTACAACCGGCAAGAAATCGTGCATATTGCGCCCCCAATGATCAAACGAAAGCCCCTTGAACCGTTGCAGAAGAGCCTGTCCTGCCTGACAGCCTCCATGGGGCATGCTTTGTATTCTGTTCCATCCGCGGACGAAACTTTCCAGGGAGCGCCATGGAGGCAACATTCATTGGCTAGCTGGTGGATGGGAAGTTGGCCGGGGAGGCTCTTTGCTGGCGCAGTTTCCGTCTTGCTGGTCTTGGGAGGGGCGGGTTGCCAAAAGAAGGATGCGGCCGGTGCGGCTGCGGGCAACCCTGCGGCCAATAAGGATGCCAAAGAATCGGGAGTGCCAGCCGCCAAGCATGTGGAGTTTACCGTAACTCCCCCAATCCAGGCTGGCCCCAAGGATTTGTTTGAAGATATCGCGCCCAAGGCGGGTTTGGATTTTGTGCAGCAATTCTGCGACGAGCGCATTGCCAATATCATCGAATCCAACGGATCCGGGGCGGCGATTTTGGATTACGACCAGGATGGATTCATGGATATTTACGTCGTCAATCCTGGTCCCTTGGATGGCGTGACACACCATAAGGAAGGCACCAAGCGGCAGCCAAACCGGCTTTACCGGAACCGGGGCAATGGCACCTTCGAGGACGTCACCGAAAAAGCGGGCGTGGCGGGCATGGGCTACGGTATTTCTGCTGCCGCGGGCGATTACGATAACGACGGATTCCCCGATCTTTTCGTGGTGAATGTGGGCAAAAGCATCCTCTACCACAACAAAGGCGACGGCCGGTTTGAGGAGGTGACTGACAAAGCAGGGTTGGGGCATAAAGGTACTGGCATCGGTGCCATCTGGGTGGACGTGGATAACGATGGGAAGCTGGATTTGTTTGTGGCGAACTACCTGACCTATGATCCCAACTACCAGCAGTATTTCAATCCTGACGCTTATCCTGGGCCACTTGGCTACAAGCCGGAGTTCAACATCCTTTACCGGAACCGGGGCGACGGCACCTTCGAGGATATCAGCGAAAAGGCAGGCATCCGCATACCCGGCCACCGGGCGATGTCCGTTTGTGCTTTCGATCACAATGGGGATGGCGCTCCGGATATCTACCTCAGCAATGACGGCACTCCGAATATGCTGCTTTTGAACGATGGCAAAGGGCATTTTCAGGACATCGCTTTAAAAGCCCAGGCGGCTTTCAATGCGCTGGGTGAGGCTGCGGGGTCCATGACGGCCGCCATTGGGGATTGCAACGGGGATTTGATCCCGGATATCCTGGTGTCGCGCCTGGGTTATGGTTCGCTATACATGGGGGGACCCAAGGGGATTTACGAGGATCGCATGATGTCCTCAGGCTTGGGATCGATCACCGCCCAATATGTGGGTTGGGGTAGCAATTTCCTGGATTACGATAATGATGGATTCCTGGATGGCTTCATTGCCAATGGCGACGCACACCATATGGTGGGATGGGAAAGCTTGCTGTTAAAAAACAAAGGGGATGGAAGCTTTGCGGACGATGCGGAACAGGGTGGTGTTTATTTCAAAACCAAGATCCGGGCGCGTGGCAGCTATGTGCTTGATTTCGATAATGACGGGCACCTGGATGTGCTGGTGACGGCCATGGCGGACCGGTTGTTCCTGCTGCACAATCGGGACGCCTCGGGGAACCACTGGCTGGCGTTCCATTTGCAGGGCACCAAAAGCAACCGTGACGGATTTGGCGCCAGCATCAAGGTAACCGCAGGGGGAAAAACCAGGTGCGCGGAAGCCCGCTGCCAGGAAGGGTTTTTAGGCACCTCTGATCCCCGGGTCCACTTTGGCCTCGGCCAGGCCAAAATAGTTGAAAAAATCGAAATCCGCTGGCCTTCCGGAACCCAGCAGACTTTGCGTGATGTGCCGGCCGACCAGATCCTCAAAGTGAAGGAACCTTAACCATGCCTCGGCCTCTATCCGCCAGCATGCGAGGCCGCCTGGTTATCCTGGCCGGGTTGCTAGTCAGCCTTTGGTCCTCCGGATGCCGGGAGTCTTTCCCTACGGGGGGGATGGCCGTCACTCAGGTTCCTACTGGGATTCCGACTGCGGGCGGCGCCGAAGACTTGCTGGATTTGCGGTATCCTCCGGGCAGTCGGGTAGTGTTGGTGCAGCCTCCGTTCACCAGCGGTTCGGAACAGGTGCTGTCCGCCGGACTGTCCGCAGCCGGCGGCCCGGTGGCCAGTGCCGATGGCACCCGCATTTTATTTGCTGGCAAAGCGAAAGCCGGTGGAAGCTGGCAAATATATGAGGCTCAACCGGGAGGGAAACCGGCGCGCCTGTTGACGGCGGTTGCCGGTGGCGCCATGGAACCTGCGCTGCTGGCGGGCGGGGAATTGGTTTTTTGTTCGCCAGTGCCCAACGCTGCCAATCCGTGGCGGCCGGAAAAACCAGCTGCTCTTTATCGCCAGGGGCCGGGAGGCAGGGTGGAGCGGCTGACTTTTGGGGCGAGTCCGGCGATGGATCCCACCGTGTTGCGGGATGGCAAGATTTTATTCACTTCAGTGCGCGCCTCTTCGCTGGGAGAGGAAAGGCCGCGCCTGGGTTTGTTCACCATCAACAATGACGGCACCGAGTTCACCCATTTCGCCTTGGAGGATCATGGCGCGCCCCTCGTGCGGCGTCCCCGGGAATCTCTGTCAGGCACGGTGGCGTTCCTGGCGGCCGGCACTAACCAAGCCCGCCCGAAATATGCGGCGGAGGGGGTGCGCATGGCCAAGCCGTTCGCCAGCCGGACCCCGCTGTTTGAGTTCCTTGTGGAACGCTGCCATTCGTTGGAGGAGGACCGGGAAGGCAGTTGGCTGGCCTGCATCGATGCGGGAGCTTCTGGGAAGCCGGAGGTCAGAGGTTCCAGTGCGGTATATCGGATTCCCCCCGGTTCCAAGGTCTTAGGCATCCCCCTCTTCGATAATCCCGAATGGGATGAGGTGGAAGCCGTTCCATTAATGCCCAAAGCCGCACTGATGGGGCATCTATCCACCTTGATGCCGGAGAAAAGCACGGGAACAATCCTCTGCCTGAACGCCTTTTTTTCCCGTCCCGAGGCTGCGAATAGCACCGCTGCCTCCAAAATTCATCGGATCCGAATCCTGGCTCAGGCTGGGGCCAACCAGTTGGTTGCCTTAGGGGAGATTACTCCGCAAACAGACGGTTCCTTCCTGGTGACCGTTCCGGCCGAAGTGCCGTTGGGCTTTGAAGCGTTGGACGACCAGGACCAGGTAATCCAGCGCCTGCCGCCCAGCATATGGGTGCGGCGAGGCGAGAACCGCAGCTGCCTGGGCTGCCACGAACCGCACAACCGGTCCCCACAAAATATACGGCCCATAGCGGCCGGGCTGCCGCCGGTGAACCTTGGTGATCTGAAAAAGGCATCCCTGCCGGTTGCACCCGAATATCGATGAGCGCTTAATCCTTCATAAATGCCCATGAAACAAAGCACCTTCGCTCTTTGGTTTTTTGGCTGCCTGGCAGTCGCGCTGGTGGCGGGCTATGGGGGGCATGCGTGGTCGGTGGCCCACGTGAGGCGCTGGACGGGGCGCCCGGAACTGGGGTTCACCACCTGCACCCATTGCCACGTGGCGACGGAGAGCCTGGCTTGGTCGAAACCCCGTGCCCGGCATCCAGCGCCGGCTGGCTTGGCCGTTTCTCCAGATGGCAAAAAAGCTTATATCGCCCTGGATGAAATGAACGAGGTGGTGGAGGCGGAGCTTGGATCACGCCAGGTGACCCGTCGGCTGGCGGTGCCAGGGCGGCCGTTCGGGCTGGTGCTCGACCAGGAGGGCGAGCATCTTTACATCACCTGCCGAGATGCGGACCGGGTGGTGGCAGTGGATGCCCGGTCGTTCAAGGAATTGGAAAGCGTGGCGGTGGGATCGGCGCCGGTGGCCATTGCGTGCGCGGCCACTCCGGAAGGGGAGCGATTGGTGGTGGCAAACTCGCTTTCCGATAACCTTTCCGTGCTTTCGGCCTCGCCCTTGAAAGAGTTGGCGCGGCCTCAAAGCGGTCGGGAACCGTATGCGGTGGCCATTGCTCGGGATGGGACGGTGGCCTTTGCCGCCAACCGGCTCGCGGTGCCGGAGAATTATTTGGCGCCCGCCAATTCCGAATTGACCTTGGTGGATCCCCGGAGTGGCAAAATGTTGATCCGGGGAACGTTTGCATCGGCGCATTTGGCGGAGGGTGTGGCTACCGTGCCGCAAAGATCCTGGGCCATTACTCCGCTGATTAAAGTGCGAAACCTGGTTCCCATTACACAGGTTGCCAATGGGTGGGTGATGTCCTGCGGGTTGGCGATTTCCGATCACCGGGGGAATATCATCCAAATGCCTCTCGATGAGGCCCACGATTATTTTGCGGATCCATCCGGCATAGCTGTGGATCCGGCCGGCAAACGGGCTTACATCGCCTCCGGCGGCAGCGATCGGTTGACGGTGGTGGATTTGGATCGGCTGGCCGCCTGGCTTGAAAAAGCTTCACCCGGGGCGCGCCGGGAGGCGATCGAGGATTTGACCTTGTCGTCGGAATACGTCATCGCCCGCATTCCCACTGGCCGGAATCCACGACAGGTGGTGATCAGCCCTGACAGCAAATGGGTTTTGATCAGCGAGCGCCTGGACGATGGAGTATTGATCATTGATACCGCCACGTTGAAACCGGCCGGCCGGATCGCGCTGGGGGATGGCGGATCGGGCGATCCAATCCGCCGCGGGGAGCGGGTTTTTACCGACGCCAAATATACCTATCAAAGGCAGTTTTCCTGCCGTTCCTGCCATCCGGATGGCCACGTGGATGGATTGTCCTACGATTTCGATGGCGATGGCATTGGCGACAACCTGCTGGATAATCGATCCTTGCAGGGAGTGGCCGGCACCGGGCCGTTCAAGTGGATCGGCAAGAATCCGACTTTGGCGATCCAATGCGGGATTCGATTTGCGCGGGTGCTGATGCGCACGGATCCGATCCCGCCCCGCGAACTGGACGATCTGAGCCATTTTCTCAATTCGCAGCCTCCACCCCGTTGGGAGCGTAAACAGCATGCGGATTTAACCCCGCAGCAGGAACGCGGCAAACGGATCTTTTTTGCGACGATGACCACCACCGGGAAAACGATCCCGAGAGAAAGGCAATGCCATACCTGCCATCGCCCACCGCTGTATTCCAACCGCCTTTCCAGCTCGGTGGGGACCAAAGGGCCGCACGACACCACTGATATGTTCGACACCCCCCACCTCTTGGGTGTGGCTTTTACGGCGCCTTATTTGCATGATGGACGGGCCAAAACCCTTGAGGAGTTGTGGACCACCTACCAGACCAATGATTTGCACGGCGTGACCAGTTATTTCAACAAACACCAACTGAATGATTTGGTTGAATACTTAAAAACCTTGTGACAGACTAAAACAAAAACAAAGCCTTTATGAAATTCAGAAAAATCATCAATCCGAGGCCGCTTTGGGCCGCCACCGTCGCAGCCTGCGCCCTCTTGATGTCCGCTGGGCGCGGAGTCGGCGAAACCACCACCGAGGGTCTGCCCTTCCCAATCATTGAACGTTTCGAGAATTTTGGCCACGATCAGGGGATACCCGCCCACAAGGTACACGTAGTGCTGAAAACTTCCGATTCCAAACTTTGGATAGGCACCTGGGATGGGCTTTGTGTGCGGGAAGAAAACGGGAAGTTCAAGCGCTACGGGCCGGAGGATGGATTAACGCACAAGATGGTTTTATGCATGGTCGAGGATCCCAAAACCGGGGATCTCTGGATTGGTACCATGCGGGGACTTAATAAGTTCAGTGGCGGTAAAATTACCCGTTATGTCCAAACTGACAGCGGCCTGCCCAATAACGTGGTTTACGGGGTCGATGTGGCGGATGATAAATTATGGGTGGCCACGGCGGCCGGGGCGGGTGTGATGGATTTAAAAACCGGCGCCTGGAAAATATACGATCACACCAATTCCAATATGCACGAACCGTGGTGCTATTCGATCAAAGGGGCAAAAGATGTGGTATTTATTGGCGTCTGGGGCGGGGGGATACTCGAACACAATCCGCAATTAGGCACGTTCAAAGCCTATCACGACCCGGATGGCGACTTCCATTATGACTTGGTGCCCGATGACGGTCCCATCAACGACATCACCTCGTGGATTGCCTGGAAGGATGGAGTCCTCTGGCAGAACACCTATTTCGGCATGTCTCGCTACGATGGGAAATATTGGAAAACCTGGGTCCAGGATAAATCGCCGCTGCCGTCGAATTTCACGCAGTTTGCCTGGCCCGTGGGCAAGTATTGCTGGATTGGCACCGACCGGTCCGCCACCGTGACCGATGGGACTTATTGGGCAAATTATATGCTGGGTGACAAAGGTGAGAGCATTCTCGAAATCCATCGGCCTAAGCAAGCGGCTGAGAAACGGATTCTGCCAACAGGTATTTGCAATGCTTTTGTCCTGGGTATCTGGGCCGATGAAAACGAAGCTTGGTTTGCTACTGCCAACGGCTTGAGCCATGGCATTTTCTCCCCGCGCCCCAGCGTTCCCAAAGTTGCCGCTGCCAAGTGATAAAATTTTGTCTGAGCCTATGAAACGCTTAACCTTTCTTTGCCAAAGCCGGTTGTTTTTCGGCTTGCTGACGGGCGTGATATTACCCATGCCAAGTTGGGCGGAAAAAGCGGCTGAGGAAAAAGTAGCTGCTCAGCCTTCAATCGCCAAGGCGGCCACCACCAATGCCGAACCGGCTACCTGCGGCCTCCCCGCGGGACAATATCCCTATTACGCGAACACCCCCGAGGAAATGGTGCCGTTCCGAACTCTGGAACCCTATTATCGCTACTTTACCACCCGTTTGCCATTTCGGGGGCCGGGACGGGATTACCCGGATCCTCCGGATTTGAAATCCTTGAAAGTGGGGCTTTTTGGTCCGGCGCCTTACGGCCCCGAAGGGGCGCGCGGAAAACAAACCCGGCTGGGCGTATTGCTGGCTTTCGAGGAGGAAAATGCCTCCCGCAGAGCGGGTCAGCTGCCGTTTGAAATCGTGGAAAGGGAAGATTCGCCCCTCTGGGGCAGCGCCGCCAACATTGCCGTGGATTTCAAGGACGCCGATGTGCTGGGCTACTTGGGAACCATCGATGGTGACGCAACCCATGTGGCCCTGCGCGTAACCCTCAAGACGGAGACCTACATCATCAACACCTCGGATCCGGATCCCACCCTTATGGAAACTCAAATCCCTTGGATTTCCCGCGTTTTCCCGGACGACCGGCAGCAATGTTACCGCCTCGCGGATTTGATCATCAACCGGCGAGGATGCAAACGAGTGGCCATTTTGAGGGAAAGCAGCCGCCCCGGCCGGGTGGGCGTGATGCACCTGGTAAACGATATCCGGCGCTTGGGCAAACCGGCGGTGGCGCATTTATTGTATAAACCGGGTGACCGCAGCCTGGCTGAGCAATTGAATACCATCAAGGGGGCCAACCCGGACGCATTGGTTTTTTATGGGCAGCCGGAAGATATCGGATTTGCGGCAGCGTTGTTCCGGAAATCGGGCATCACGGCGCAGTTTTTCGGTTTTGATCGCCTCAAGGAGGATGGTTTTTCGAAGAACGCGGGCGAAGCTGCCGAAGGCACCACCATCTGCTATTTTTTCAATCCTGACCGCACGGATAAACCATGGGTAGAATTCCAGGATCGGTTTCAGAAGCGGTGGAGCGAAAAAGCGGGCATTTACGCTGCCTACGGCTACGACGGGGCGAAGCTGATGATCGAGGCCATCAACAAATCCGGTCCCAATCGATATCGGGTGCGCGATTACCTCGCCAACCTGGATGAATGGGATGGGATAACCGGCCATATGATCTTCGATGGCCGTAATGATAATATTGCGCCGATGTCGATGGCCCAGTTTAAACAAGGCAAATGGCAATTTCAGCCGGTCCCGGCCATCACCCGGCTGGAAAAACTAAGAGCGGCCCAACCGTGAGGGTGTGTGCGGACGCCGCCCGGGATTTATGCCGAAAATTGGAAATGCCCCTTGGCAACGATGGCAGGCTTGCTGTCTGGCGTGGCTTTTCCTCGGTAGTGCATATTCATCCCCTGCTGGTCGGTTCCAAAATGAGGCTGGAAAACCAGATCCCGCTCAGGCTGACGCATCATTGCTGCCGCTTACCATTGGCCTCCTGCTTCCGCCCGAGGAAGCCGAGGCGGAAAGTTTGCGCCGGGGAGCTGAAATTGGTCTGGCGCAAGCGAACCGGGATTTGGGTGTCCGGGCGAGGTTGCTGGTGCGTGGCCGTATCGGGCAATGGGGAACCGATGGCGAGGAAGCCGGATCAATGGTTCTGGATGAAGGGGTGCGAGGTTTGATCACCCCCCCGGGTGGGGCGCCTGCCCACCTGGCATTGCAGGTATCGGGGCGCACCGCCACGCCGGTCATATCCCTATGCGCCGATTCCTCGGTGCTGGGCGCTGGCATTCCCTGGCTGGTTCGTCTTGTGCCTGGCACGCAGGCGGAAGCCGGTCTGCTATTGGCGTCGGTAAAACAGATTTCAGCCAGCCAGGGTTTCCATTGGTGCGCCTTGGTGCCCCCCGAAAGGCCGGGACGCGAGGCCGCTTCCGATTTGGCCAAAGCCGCCGCGAAGGCTGGGGGCTTGCTTGACAAAACGATGGCTTTGGCGCCTCTATTGGGCAACTGGAATGATTTGTGCCAGGATCTCCTGGTGCGCAAACCGGATGGCATCCTGCTCTGGCTCGATCCCGTGGTGGCCGGCAAGGCGGTGAAATCATTGCGCCAGGCGGGGTATGGCGGGGTGCTGGCGGGGCCAAGTCATTTGCAGGGTTCCGCGTTTGGCACGGAAGCTGGATCCGCCGCGGAAGGGTTTTTGCTTCCCGCCATTGTCCAGGATGAGGCCAGCCAGGCGGTTCGCCGTGATTTTGAAGCTGATTTTCAGGTCCGCCATGGAACCGTGCCGGATGTCACTGCCGCCAGGGCCCGGGATGCGGTGGCGCTTTTGCTGGCCGGTTTAAGCCAGGCTGGCGAGGATTCATTCCGCGCCTTCCCGCCCGCTTACACTAAACCCGGAGCCAGCGGTCCGCTGCAGTTTGAACGGGGGGGAAGCCGGATCGCACAACTGGAGTTGCTGGAATTTCAGAATGGACGATTCAGGAAATATTCGGGAAAGTGAAACACCAGATGAAAACCAAACTCATTCCCTGGCCGGTTTTACTTCGGCTGGTTTTGGTCCTGATGCTGGCCAACTGCATGGGCTTGGCGCAAAAAAGCGAAACTCCCGCCAAGAAAAAGCTCGCGGTGGCCATCAAACCCCAGGATGTGGCGGACGCCTTGCGCGCGGTGATCTCCTCCGACCGGGAAGTCTACACTGACCGGGTAGCTCAATTGGCGGATCCGAAGAGTTGCCCGAATCCTTGTGAAATGTTTCGGATGAACTCTGAAAAAGCAGCCGCCAAAGGCGTTGAGTTTTCGTATGTGTTGCGCTCGCTCCAACCGCTCCGCCAGCGCAATGCGCCGGAAACGGCGATCGAAAAAAAGGGATTGGAGGCGGTGGCCAGGCAGCCGGGGCAGCCGTTTTATTCCGAGGAAATGCTGGGGGGGCGCTGGTATTTCACCGCCGTGTACCCGGATGTGGCGGTTCATGCCTCCTGTGCCAGTTGCCACAATCAGCATCCGGACAGTCCCCGGAAAGATATCAAACCGGGCCAGGTTATGGGGGGAGTGGTGGTCCGGATCGCACTTGAATTATGAATTCCGCACACTGGCATTTGTTGATTGCGCACGCGCCCATTGCCGGCGCATTTTTTGGGTTGTGCCTCCTGCTGCTTGGCTTGCTGAAGCGTAGCGAGGAACTAAAGCGGACCAGTCTGCTGGTGTTCATTTTCACCGCCTTGCTGGCCTGGCCGACCCACCAAACCGGACCTTTGGCCGCCGCCATGCTGCGCCGGGTGGCGCCCGGAATCCCTCTGGATCCCAGCGATCAGCATTCGGAAATAGCCGTGCTGGCTTTGGCGGGCATATTGGTTTTGGGATTTGTGTCGTTGATCGGTCTGTTGTTCTTCCGCAAAGGCAGGAACCTTCCTAAAGCTTATTTGGCCATCCTGTTGCTGCTGGCTTTGGGTTGCTCCGGCCTGATGGGCTGGACCGCCAACTTGGGCGCACGCATCCGTCATCCGGAGATCCACACCAACTGACACAGACCAGTATTTTCTGAGTAATAGTGCGGGATTGTGTGTGTATCCAGAGCGTGGAATGGGGAAATTTCCCGCTCGAATAAAGTCGCTTCTTCACTGCGTTTCCGCGCTCCCGTCTTGCTACTAATTAGCTTGGTGATTAAGATGGGACAATGACTTTCAGCAGCACGAAATCCGCTTTTTGCAGACGGCTTGGGCAGGCCCTATCTCTGGGCCTGGCACTTTTGCCGATCGCGTTCCTGGCTTCCTGTGGGAAGTCGGATCCCAAACGCGAGGTGATACCAGAAAAAAAGGTTGAGGCGCGCGATTTTGGTTACTGGATGAATGAGGGGAAGAAACGCTATGACCAGCGCCAGGCGAATGCGGTCGCCGCCTTTGAACAAGCAGTAAGCCTGCAGCCGGCCAATGCGGATGCACAACTGAATCTAGCCAACGCCTGTCTCCTGGCTGGCTTGGGTGAAAAAGCCCTCCAAGTGGCCCGCGAAGCATTGCATCTGGACCCACAGTCGGCAGCTGCGCGTTTCGTCGCCGGGTGTGCCGCTCTGCGCCTGGGCCATGCGACCAATGCCATACAGTTCCTGCAGGAGTGCCGGGACATGGATATCCGGGTGAATGCCGCCAGTTTCCAACTGGCCCAGGCGCATATGAGCGTCAGCCAATACGCGGAAGCCATCGAAGTGTTGCGGGACGTGGTGCAGTGGGAGCCCAGGCACCAGCGCGCGCATTTCCTGCTCAGCCAGGCGCTGGCCCGCCGGGGACAAAATGACGAGGCCCAGCAGGAGGCCCAACTGCATGCCCGGATCATCGCGGAGAATCCGCCACCCCCAGCGAATCCAGGCTATTTCGAACGTTGCGCCTATACGGAGATGCGGGTGCCTTTTGTGCTGGACCAACCGACTTCACAAGGGGTGCCAGTTACCTTTGCGGATATCAGCCAAAAAGCCTTCGGCGGGAAGGGGACGAACTACCATGCGCCGGTGGGGATTTTTGATATCAACCAACGCGGCCAGAACGATCTGCTGGTGGGCGAGGGGGAGGGCGGTGTGCGGCTGTTGCTCAACACCAACGGAACCTTTCAGCCACACGCCCAACATTTGCCCGGCACCCCAGGCGCCGGGGATTTGCGCTGCCTGGTGGGTGATTTGAACAACGACCGCTATGAGGATGCGGTGCTATTGGGAGCCAAAGGTGTGCAAATTGTCAAATTCGCCACCAATGGCGCATTCAGTGACGCCACCGCCTTTGCTGGAATGAAAAACCAATCCGGCCTGGAGGGAGTGCTGGTCGACCTGGATTTAACCGGCAAACTCGATCTGCTGCTGATTTCACCCACCAATCGCGAACCCCGCCTGCTCCGCAACCTGGGCCCGATGTATTTCAAGGACATCACTGCCACCTCCGGCATCCCCGCCTCGGTCACCGGGGTTCGCCAGATCCTGGTGGAGGATTGGAACGGTGACGATCTGCTGGATGTCATCATCGCCAGGGATGGGTATCCGCCGATGGTCTTAATCAAAGAGCGGGGGGGCAGGCTGGCGCCCACCAATTCCCCCGCTTCGTGGCCGGTGGCCAGTTGCCTGGCGGCGGGCGATTTGAACAACGATTTTCGCATGGACCTGGTCCTGGCCGCTTCAAATCACTTGGAAGTGGTTTATGGCGGGATGAGCCAGCCGGTTTCCCTGCCTTTGGGGGATTGGCCAGTCCGGCAGCTCAAGCTGTTCGATTACGACAATGATGGGTGGCTGGATATCCTGGCCGCGGGTGAAGGTCTGCGGATCTGGCGCAACCTCGGCCAGGCGGGATTTAAGGAAACCACCCAGGAATTGGGATTGGATCAGCACAAAACGGGACGGGTGTTTTCGGTCCACGTCGCCGATTTTGACCAGGACGGCGACAGTGACCTGTTGGCCTGTCTGGAATCCGGTGGTTTGCGGTTGCTGCGCAACGAGGGTGGCAATGCCAATCACCAGCTTAAACTGAGATTGCTGGGCACCCGCTCCAACGCGAGCGGGTTGGGGGTGCGCATCGAAGTGAAAGCGGAACACTGGCGCACCTTGCGGACGGTGACGGAACTGCCGGTGGAAATCGGCATGGGGAAAAATGCCAAACCGGAAGTGGTCAAACCCCGGTGGTCGGATCTCACGCTGCCCGTGTTATTCGAGCTGCAAGCCGATCCCCATACGGTATGGAATTTGATGGAGCTGGAGCAGCCCACGGGATCCTGCCCCTATTTGTATGCCTGGGACGGGACTGGTTTCCGTTTCGTGACCGATATCCTGGGGGCTTCACCCTTGGGATTGCGGGTTTCCGATACGCGTTTTGTGGAAGCTGATCCGGAGGAATATATCGCCTTGGGCGACGAATCGCGGCTGCCACCCAAGGGGGGGGAATATTTGCTGCAGGTCACGGAGGAGTTGCGCGAAGTGCTATACCTGGACGAAGCAAAATTAGTGGCGGTGGATCACCCCCCGGAAATCAAAGTGTGCACCACCAGCAAAATGCTGCCGGGCAAACCGTTTATTCCGCATGAACTGATTGGCCTGCACCATCCCCATCCGCTGCTGCACGCGGAAAACCACCAAGGCAAGGAGGTGACCGCTGAATTAAAAGCCAGCGACGGCCAAATGGTTTCGCCGGCCAAAATACGCATCCCCCAATTGCGTGGTTTGGCCGAGCCCAGCAGTGTCACGCTGGATTTCGGCCCGCTGCCGGTGGAGCGTCCGCTGGTGCTCGTGCTTAACGGTTGGCTGAGATTCGGCGGAGGAATGGCCAACGTGGCCGGCTCGCATGATCCGGATTTGCCGTTTCCCTTCCCGCAATTGGAAGTGGAGCTGCCCGCAGCCCAGGCGCCGGCTTCCGGAGCGGCGCCCATTTGGAGACCGGTCGATTTGTCCATGGGGGTGCCGTGCGGCAAAACCAAGACGATCTTGGTGGATCTCACCGGCAAGCTGCCGCCGGGCAGTCGGCGTTTGCGGATCAGCACGGCCTTTGAGCTGCACTGGGACCAGGCTGAGTTATGGGAACGCGCCAGCGAAGCGCCCTTGCGCATCACGCGCCTGGCCCCGAGCCGGACCGATCTGCACTGGCGTGGTTTCAGCGCGTTCCGCCAATTGCCGTGGCAATTCCCGTTGACGCCGGAATATGCCCAAACGATGCCGGATCCCCCTTGGCGGATCACTCCCGCCGGTTGGTGCACGCGGTATGGGGGAGTCGATGAATTGTTGGCCAGGAAAGACAACGCCCTGGTATTGATCAATGGGGGCGACGAACTTACCCTCTCCTTCGCGGTTGATGGCCTGCCAGCCAAACCACCGGGATACGTGCGGGATTTCTTCTTCTATTCCATCGGTTGGGACAAGGACTCAGACTTTCATGTTGAATGCGGCACGACGGTGGAGCCTTTCCCCTTCCACGGCATGGACGATCAGGCTTATGGCCACCAGGTACGCCCCGTTGGTTTGGATGACGCCTGGATCACAAAATACAATACCCGGTGGGTTGGCCCGCAAACCCTTTCCAGGAAAGACCACCCGAGTATGGGCCGGAACCGATAATTCTGCCTGACGGTTTATCCAGGGCTTGGAGGGCGCTCCCGCTACGATGCCTGGCCGCCGCGATAAATACGCGGCACCCGGTAAGTAATATTGGTGAACACTTCCCAGGGAATGGTGCCCATCCAATCCGCAACCTCGTTCACGGTAATTTCGGCATTATCCTGGCGGCCAATAAACACGGCTTCATCGCCGGTATTCACTTCGGGCAGGGTGGTGATATCCACCAGCATTTGATCCATGGTGATGCGTCCCAATACCGGGAGGCGGCGGCCGCGGATCAGCACTTGGGCGCGATTGCTGCCGGCGCGCAGGTAACCATCGCCATAGCCGGCGGTCAAGGTGGCCACCCGCATGGGGGCGGCCGACACAAAAGTCCGTCCGTAGCTTAAGGATTTTCCGGCCGGGATTTCTTTCACAAAACCGACCCGGCACTTCCAGGACAAGGCGGGGCGGACCTGGTATTTCAGTTTGGATCCCATGGGCCGCTGGCCGGAGGGAACGACCCCGTAAACCAGCAAACCGGGGCGGATGAGCTTGTAAAGGGTGCCGGGTTCGTGCAGCAGGCCGCCACTGTTATTGGCATGGATCAGGGGGATGGATATGCCTGCCATTTGCAGTTGCCCGACCAGTTTATTAAAGCGCCGGGCCTGTTCCTGGGAATAATCCGGATCGTCCTCCACGGCGGCGTAATGAGTGTAAAGCCCGGTCAATTCCAAACCCGGGAGGCTGCGGACGTGGCGGATCAAATCCATGGCCAATTCGGCCTCGACACCCAAACGCCCCATGCCAGTGTCCACCTTGATTTGGACTTGGATCAATTTGTTATGCTGGTCGGCAAGGACGGCGAATTGGTCCGCTTCTTCCAGGGTGCTGATGGTGGGCATGACATCGTCACGGACCGCCCCTTCCATTTCCTCAGGCAGGCAGGCGCCCAGCAGCAGGATTGGCCAGCCTTTGCCCACGGCGCGGATGCTGCGGGCCTCGGTCAGATTGGCCACCCCGAAAATGTCCGTGCCGCTTTGCATCAGCAAAGCAGCTATTTGTTTCAAGCCGTGGCCGTAAGCGTCCGCTTTGACCACCGTCATGATTTTAACCTGCGGGCCAACCTGGTTGCGAATCCAAGCCAGGTTTTCCCGCAAAGCACTTAGATCCACTTCCGCCCAACATCGATACATGGCCTTCATGTTCTACGAACTTCGATTTCACAGTTTCATTCAATTCTGTCAATAATTATTCAAATTCCCATGGCCTGGCCGGTAAGCGGCTAATCCCGGTCATTTCCGAGGATGTGGAACGAAGAGCGTGCCGGAAAACCATCAACGCTGTTTCGAGAGGGCCAGGAATTCCAACAAATCCACCAATTCCTGGGCCGTCATGGTGATCTGCAAGTCGGAGGGCATCAGGGAGGTTTTTAGCGCGCGGTTTTCGAAAATGTCCGTTTTGGCCAGGGAAACCAGTCGGCCGATGGTGTCCTTGCCGATCAGGGCGGTGGGTGTTTCATGGGCAATCAACCCATAAAACTCCTCCCCGGAATTCAGTTGAACGAGGCAGGCCTCATAGCCATAGGCCACGCTGGCGCTGGGCGCCAGAATCGCCTCCAGCAGGCCTTCCCGATCCAGGCGGCGCCCGACATCGTTCAGGTCTGGACCTACATTGCGGCCTTGGCCATTCATTTGATGGCATTTCAGACAGCCTGATTCGGGCCGCTGGAAAACCAGCCAGCCATTCCCGGGATCCGGCTTGAACTTGGCCAGCCGGTTCCAACCCAGGATCGGCTCTCCTTGAGCTCCATAAGGGTAGGGGAGAATGGCTTCAGCCCATTGTCTGATCCGGGACGACCGGGAATCGGCCAGTTCCATCGCCGCCACCAAGTTCAAGTCCGCCGGCCAATCTCCATCATTGGCTGCCGCCAGAATCATCCGGGCGCCAGTTGAGGTTTTGGCCAGTGCTTTAATAACCTGCTTCCGCAACACAGGATCGCGGGCGGGATCCTGGATCAGCGGCTGAAGAAGAGCTGCGGCTCGGGAATCCCGGGATGCTCCCAGAACGGCCACCAGGTTGAGGGTGTCTGAAAGATTGGTGCCGTTCAATCGGAGGGCCAAAATAATCCGGGTCGGTTCACGCAGCAAATGGCGAACGGTGGACACCGCTTCCTTGGAGGATGGGCCCAGAGAAATGGTTTCCAATTTTTTCATGGTGGCTTCGGAGGCCTTGGGTTCAGAATCAACGGTCGCCAGGATCTGCATCCAGAGGAGCAATAAGCAAAGCCAGTTGGGGAAACGGGGAAACGGCTTGGCCAATGGGGGCTTCAAGGCCGTTGGCTGGTCACGGGATGGCGGAGGTGGCGGTTCACGATATGGCCGGTGGCCATCCGATTCCGCCAAATGACCGGAGGTTGAAATTAATTTTGGGTTGAGCCGGGCCATTGCCGATGGTTCCTATTCCTCATTTTTGGGATCAATCAAGAATTGAACGATCATGGGCTCATTTCTTGAAGCACACCGCCAGCATCTTGAAATCAGATCTTGGGGGCGTCAAGCTTCACCGAGCCGTTTTTATGAGCCAAGGCAGGGCCTCTCTTTTGTGTTGGTAATTAATTTGCTTGCAGCAATCTGGTGCGAGCAATATATTGCTTAAAAATCGGTCGCTAATCAGTGATAGAATCAATTTATAGATGCATGAGATGCATGAATGAACCTCAAAAGGGAGGCACCCTTTGAGTCAGCCTCCTCCTTCAAAACGGTCATTTCCTTCATCACAACAAGTTCGGGTAAATAACAAGATCCGTGCGCGTGAGGTACGGGTGATTGGCCCGGAAGGAAACCAATTGGGAGTTCTCCCGGTCAACGAGGCGCTGGCGATGGCACGCAATCTGGGGGTGGACTTGGTGGAAATCGCGCCGAATGCCACGCCTCCGGTCTGTCGATTGGTGGATTACGGGAAATACCGGTATGAATTATCCAAAAAGGAAAAGGAATCCCGCAAGCACCAGCACGCCAACAAGGTAAAGGAAGTCCAGCTCAGTCCAACCATTGATCCGCATGATTTTACCGTAAAGCTGAGTCACGCGATCGATTTCCTTTGCGAGGAAATGAAGGTCAAAGTGACCCTGCGTTTTCGAGGCCGGGAAATGGCGCACCAGCAGTACGGATTTCAGACCGTGGAGAAATTCGTCAAAGAAGTGGCTCCTTTTGCCCACCCCGATGCTCCGCCCAAGTTGATTGGCCGGGGGATCAACGTGATGCTGAGCCCGCTTCCCCGCAATAAACGGGCAAAGAATCCCAATCCCTCCCCAAGCGCAGCTCACGAACGAAATAAGGGGGATGATTCTGCGGATGATAATGACGAGACCGATGGTGCATCAGCAGCACCGGCAAAGGGGAATTTTGCCAACAATCCTTTTTCCCAGCTTAACGGTAACCGCGTCAACCAAGCCTAAGCGGTAATTATTTAACCAGGTCAGTCCGGCTCACTCGGTTTTGTTTCTTGCAGCCTTTGGGGATGCTGGATCACGACGATTTGACCGGGGGTAATGGTTTCTTGTTGGCTGGCTTTTGAAGTCTCCGCTCGGTGACGTTCAAAGCATATGAATAACTCCACTGGAACCCATCAAGCTCCAGCGGGTTTTGCGTTGATTTTTCCCTGCACTACGGAGGTCAGGGCAGCCCCGGAATCCCGTTGGCGGCCAACGGAATATGGCGGCTGGGATTTTTTGTTTCCAGCGTGCGATCCAGGAAAAGGTCGCGGTTGGCCAGGCGGAGTTGAATCATCCGTTGCTCCTGGTCTGCGCTGAACGACCCGAGGCGCTGGGCATAGGCATCCATCCAGACAATCATTCGTTCGATGGCGTCGGGGCCCAGTTGGAGACCATGATGGCCTTGAGGATTGGTCAGCACCGCCAGCAATTCGCTGCGATCAGCGATGCCATCCCGCTCGATCGAGTAGCCGCGGCGATAGCCTGCCAACACTTGGGAGGAAAGACTCGTTTTGCCAAAGCGGACGAGCGTTTCGTAGGCTTTGACCGGGCGGAGATCAAATTTGGCGGCTAATTTATCAGCACTGCCAGGATTATGGCAGGAAACGCACGACTTATCGAGCACCGGTTGGACCAATTGGTCAAAACGAAATGGCCATGATCCGGAAGGGCCGATTTCGATGCGGGAAGGGGCTCGAGCCATGGCCAGGAGCGGCTTTTGCGGAGGGGCATAGGCACGGTTTTCATGGCAGCCAACGCAACCGACGGTCTGGCCGGGTTGAACATGGGCCACGGAGCGCATGGTTTGCAGGGCGATACCCCGGGCATCGAGGGCTTGGAAGAATAGAATCACGCCTGCTGGCGCACGGAAATAAGCCGAGCCGTCTGCCTCCACCGGAACGGTGCCTAATACGCATTTCCCGGGATCGTCAGCGGTCAAACCCAGGTTGGGGGCATTCATGGTGGGATGAGTTTTAGGGGGGATGGCGATCAGTCGCAAGGCCTTGATGTCACCGCGGCGCACCGTTTTGAGACCCTGGTAAACATCCGATAACAGAAAACGGCCTTCCTTGTTTTGATCCCAGTGGACCGGGCTGGCCATCGCCGGGGGCAGGGGACGGGACCGCACCGGCATGGGATCCGTGCATGAAAACTGAAGATCGGCAGTGAGCAATTCCCGATTGCCACCCGCGTCGAGGAGATAAAGGGACATGCCATTAGCGGGACGCTGGACTGCGTGCCAGCGATCCCAGCCCGCCGGACCCGCAACCGTGGCGCCCTCGCTGCCCCAGGCCACCAAGTGGAAACGTTCGGAAAGGGGCCACGGGCTGGTATAATAAGTTTTGGGCCATTCCTCGATTTCCGGAAAGGGGATTTCCGGGGTCAAACGGGTGATCGGAGAGGCTCCTTCATTGCCGGCGCTGGGATCCAGCAGCACCAAACTGCCCATGGTTTGGGAATGGTGCGCGGAAGCGGTGAATACCAGCTTGTGGGAATTGGGGACCGGTTTGGCTTCAAAAACACAATGCGGCGCTTTGGTGTAATTTTTATAGACCAGGCGGGGATTGGCTCCATCCGGTCCGGTGGCCCACAAGCCCATGTAGGGCATATTATCCCGGTCAATGTAATCCCACCGGGAATAAATTATCGAGCCATCCTGGGCGATTTCCGGGGTCCACTCGAACATCTCGAATGGTGAAATGGCGCACAAGTTGCCGCCGCTGGCATCCATGGTATGCAAGGTGTAAACGGCCACCGGCCGCTCGGGGCCGCCGCCGCACCGGACATAGATGTCGGGCAGGTCGCTTTGAGCCTGCGTTTGAATCGCCGAGTCGCGTCCAGCCTGTATGGACTGGCCCCGCCGGGTGGATAAGAAAACGATCCGGCCATCCGGCAGGTAACGCCCGTCGAAATTGTCGTATTTACCATGGGTCAGCCGGCGGACGTTGGAACCGTCGAGATTCATTTCGAACAGGTGATAAAAGGCATCCTCCGGCACATTGGCTTTGTTCAGCTTGTTGGGTTCCGCCGCCAGGCTGGGATAATATTTGCACCAGGCGAAGAGCACTTTTTGCGCGTCGTAAGATAGGGTGGGGCGCAAAAAACTGCCAGCAGCCTGGAACGAGGTGGTGATACAGGTCTCGACTGGCGCATCCTGCCCCTTGAAATTACGCAGCAGATAAATGCCACCGCCCGGTTTGGACCACCAACCGTAATACTGGTCCGACATGTGGTTAAAACTGGGTGGAATACGCTTGGTGAACAAAAGCGTTTCAAAATCGAGGAGCGGATTGGCCAAAGCCAGTCGGCGCTGAATCCTCCGCGCTTCGAGGTATCGGGCCGGGTGATTGGAGGTGGATGGGCTTGGTGCGAGCCTGGCCGCCAAGGCTTTGATCTCCTGTATTTCTTTTGAGGTGTCCACGCCGGCATCCCGCAACTCACCTGCGCGGCGCTGGCAATAAGTGAGAACCTTGCGGGCAGATTGGTTCCAATCCGGTTCCGTGGGAGCGCGGTGGTCCCGGGACCATTGGGATAAGCTGATCTGACTGGCTGGCCGATTGAGCGCCAGGTTCTTTTTGGGATCAGCTGGACCATACACTTCCACCTCCTCCAAATGAAGGTAGTTTTCGCCCGGCAATTGAATCCGGACCAGGCGGGCAGATTGATTGCGCAGGGGGATGGTCAAGGGCTTGCGGTCTCCGAAACCAAGAAAAATGGTGCCATTATGCTGATAGGCCTTCTGCCAATGGGTGCCATCTTCCGAAAGTAAAACCTGGAGGTGGGCTGAACGCTCCGGTGCCTGGGGCCGGTTCCAAATCATCACGCGGTCCAAGGCGATGGTGCGGCCCAAGTCCACCTGCCACCATGGATTGGCGGCGAACCCGGTATGAAACCCCCAAGTGCCATTCACCACTCCGTCGCAGCCGCCTGCCGCATCATCGGAAGGGGTCAGTGCCGGACTCTGAGCCAGCGAAATGGAAACGGATTCTTCCGACAGCCAGTTGGATTCCACATAAGATTGCCAGGGAACTTGAGTGTTCACCTTGGTGGTGGTTGGTTCTGCGGTGGCGACAAAATTCAATCCCAAACCAAAACACAGATAGGGAAGGCAAAGCCAAGTTTTGGCGAATAAGTTGGTTTGCACAAACATTAATCCTTTCTTTGGCCCCGGAGTTTTTTAACCGAGAAGAAACCACATGCCAGGCAGGACGCGGGCCTGAAATCAGCCTGGCACATGATGAAAAAGCCGGGCGCGGAAAATCCGCGCGCACTGGAAACCTCAAGATTTAGTGGGAACCAGTTTTTTGCTGGGGTAATCGGTGATTGGTTCGCCACGCTTGCGCAAAGAATCGGCTATGTTGAAGCGGAAATCCTCAGGCACCTCGGTCAAAGCCGTTTTCAGGGCGCGAAGTGATTTCGCACCCGGTATGCGCTGGAGCGCACAGCGGGCGTCCTCGCGCACTTCCGCATCCTTTAACAGGGCCGCTGCCGGCTCCACCGAATTGTCTCCGCCAATTTCAGAAATCATCCACAGGATTTCCCGGCGGATGGAGGGTTTCGGGTTTTGCAGCCTGGAAATCAACTCGGTTTCCACCGCCCGGGCCTCCTCCTCGGCTCCCGGCCGCCCGGCGAAGCGGATGATCTGATAAATGGCGCGTTTGGCAGAGCGGGCGGTTTCCATGTCGGCATCCTCCATTAATTCGGCCAGGGGTTTGACGGCGGGCGCCCCACAAGGACCCGCAGCCTGCCAGGCTTTGCCTCGCACCTGGTCGTCCTTGCTCTTGAGCTGCTCCACCAAATCGCTCACCGAGGCGGCGGATGCTTGATTTAACGCGGCACCGACTGCCAGCGTGGCGGCGGCGGTTACAACTGGAGATGTGTTTTGGTTCATAATTATTAATTTAAATAAATTGCTGAAAGACGTTGGGCTATAGGCAATAAGGGTAACGCTGCGGGCGGCACAGCAAACGGCTGGCTTGGGGATCGCCGATAATCTCCTGGCGGATGGGATCCCAATGCAATTTCCGGCCGAGCAGCAGGGATAAATTCCCCAGCACCGTCAGGAAGGCGGTGGCCACCCCCGCCTCGATGTTCATAATGGTTTTCCGGCCGGTTTTAATGCCGCGGAACCAATCCTCATGATGACCCGGGCTTTTGTAAACCTCCACGCCGCCCGCAGGCACCTTGAATTCAAGAGCCTTGGTCTCAGTAAAAACCTGGCCGTCGCCTACCCACACGACGAGCTTATCCTGGTCCCCCTGGTAAACCGCACCGTAACCATCGCGGATCCCCAGGTTCTTGCGTTTTTCCTCGTCGAAATAGGGGATCTTTTCTCCCGGTTGGCTCCAGACCAGGGTCCAATCGGGATTCTTGAATTCATACACCACGTTCATGGTGATGGCGCTATCCCATAATCCTTTGGTGGGCACGGTGCCGGTGGCTTCGATGGTTACCGGGCCGGTGTGATCCGCGTTCATGAAATACAGCGCATTGCTCATGACATGGGCGCCGCGATCCCGGATCTGGCCGCCACCCGACTCCATGAGCCAGCGGAACGTGCCATGACAATATTTCTTATTGTAAGGGCGCCAGGGGAGGGGACCCAACCAGAGATCCCAGTCCAGTTCCGGCGGTGGGGCGGAATCTGGCACCGGCCGGTCATCGGACGGACTGGCATAGTGCCAGCAGGTTACCTTGCGGACCTTCCCCAGCATACCGTTGGCGATATACAAGTGGGCTTTATAGGCCTCCGGCTGGGAACGGCCTTGGGAGCCGATTTGAATGGCAATCTTGTGCTTCCGTCCCGCCGCCACCATGGCTTTGCCTTCCTCGACGGTGCAGCACGCTGGTTTCTCCACGTAAACATGTTTGCCGCTTTCCGCCGCGTGGACCGTTTGAACGGCATGCCAGTGGTCCGGCGTGGCAATTACCACGGCGTCCACATCCTTGCGGTCCAGGACGGTGCGGTAATCCAGGCAGGCTTGGACATTGCCGCCCACCGATTGGGCGGCACTGGCCCGGCGCTTGGAATCGACATCGCACACCGCCGCGATGTTCACCTCACCCCGGGAACGTTTGGCCAGCATATATCCCAAATGGCCGCTGCCCATGCCGCCCACACCGATGTGGGCCACCGTCACCCGCTCATTAGCGCCCGGTTGTCCAGGTGCTCCAAGCACCCGCAGGGGCAGGAAGGTGGGCAAGACAACGGCCGATCCCGCACTGGCAGTCACCGTGCGGAGGAAAGATCGGCGCGACCGAAGTTGGGTGTTTTTGTTCATGTATGAGGGTGATTCTCGCCTTTTTGCCGGGAATTACAATGCCAAATTTAGGGGTTGGCAACTGGTTTTCTGGCGAGGGGCCAAACGGCCCGCCGGGAGACGATCGGGAGGAGGTAAAACACCTCACCGGCTGCCCAAGGTGCTGGCCATGGTGAAAATGGGCAGCAGCAAGCCGAGGGCCAGGAAGCCTATGGCCACGGCTACGGCGCACAAAATCAACGGCTCCACCAGGCGCACCGCTTGATCCACCTGGCGGTTGGTCCGTCTTTCCACAGTGTCGGAAATATTCACCAAGACTTTGTCCAGTCGGTTGGATTCTTCCGCCACGGCGATCATCGCCAGGATCTGGTCCGGGAACAGCCCCCCTTCCCGCAGTGGTTCGGTCAGCGGTTTTCCTTCGCGGACATTCTCCGCGGCCTGGGCGATCAAATCAGCCAGGAGCGTGGAGCCGGTGGCATCCTTGCTGATGGCGAGGGCTTGCAGGAGGGGCACGCCGTTGGCCAGCATGGTGCCCAGGATGCGGCAGAATCGCGAAATGGCCACCATGCGCATGGCGGTTCCCACGACCGGGATTTTGAGGCGCCACCGCTCAATGAAGCGTTTGCCAGCGACACTTTTCAGGCTGCCCCACAAAAGCGCGGTGCCTCCGCCACCGGCGATCAGGAGCACGGGCCAGAAAAGGCGCAAAGCGCGACTCATGAGGAACACCACTTCGGTGGGAAGCAGCATTTTAGTGTTCGCCAGCAACGGTTCAAAGCGCGGTACGAAAAACAGCAACGCTCCCACGAGCACCACCAGGCCCACCGCCGAAAGAATAATCGGATAAATCATGGAGCCGATGACCTTGCTGCGCAGTTCATCCAAACGCTCCAGGAAACCGGACAGGCTGCGCAGCACATCTTCCAGGAAGCTGGCGCGCTCGCCTGCCTGGACCATGGTGGTGTGCAGCGGGGGGAAGACTTCCGGGAATTGCCGGAAGGCTTCGGTGAGCGATTTTCCATCGGCGACCGCGGCCCGGATTTCTTTCAGCAATTGGGAGAGGCGGCGGTTGACGGTGGAGCGGATCAGGGAATCCAACGCGCGCAAAAGTGGCACCCCGGAACCGATCAAGTCAGCCAATTGGCCATACATGATCCCAATATCACGAGTGCGAACCCGCCTTTTGGCGGCCTGTTCGCGAACCCCTTCCGACTTGTCCACCACCGAGATGGGGAAAAGGCTTTTTTCGTCCAGTATGCGCAGCACCCCCGCTTCATTTTCCGCGGTGATCGTGCCGGTGACATTTTCGCCCCCGGCAGTTTTGGCCGTGTAAAAAAACTCACCCATGCCCAGCCCAGCCAGCGCTTAAACCGCCGTGCATTTCACGACCTCATCGGGCGTAGTGGCCCCTTTGCGGACTTTCAGCCACCCATCTTCCCGCAGCAGGCGCAAGCCGTTGCGCTGGGCGACCTGCACAATTTCATACACCGGCGCCCGGCGGATGATGAGGTCCGCTATTTCATCCTTCATCAACATCAGCTCATAAATTCCGGAACGGCCGCGAAAGCCGATATTGCGGCATGATTCGCACCCGGCGCCCCGGTAGAAAACGTCCCCGGATTTGGCGTTCAAATCCTTCGGCAGCGTATTGAGCGGAGGAGTGAACGGTTCTTTGCACTTCGAGCAGATGCGGCGCACCAAGCGCTGGGCCATGGAGCCGATCAAGGTGCTGCTGACCAGGTAGGGTTCAATCCCCATGTCAATCAAACGCGTGGGAGCGGAAGCGGCATCGTTGGTGTGAAGGGTGGAAAGCACGAGGTGGCCGGTAAGGGAGGCTTGGATGGCGGCCCGGGCGGTTTCCAAATCGCGGATTTCACCGATCATCACCACATCCGGATCGTGACGCAAAATCGCCCGCAGCCCGCGCTCAAAAGTCATGCCCACGTGGCTATCAACGGGGATTTGGTTGACCCCTTCCAAGTGATATTCCACTGGGTCTTCCACGGTCAGGACTTTGATCTCCGGCCCCACGATGGCGTTTAGTGCCGCGTAAAGCGTAGTGGTTTTGCCACTGCCGGTCGGCCCGGTCACCAGGATGATGCCATGGGGACGGTCAATGAGCCCTTTGAAATCGGCAAAAGTGTCCTCTTCCATGCCCAACTGGGGCAATGTGTAAAGCACGTTGGCTTTATCGAGCAGGCGCATGACAATGCCTTCGCCAAAGAGCATGGGGATCACGCTCACGCGCACATCGATCTGGCGTCCGCCAACCTGGAATTTGATGCGGCCGTCCTGGGGCACCCGGCGTTCGGCGATGTTCAAATTCGAAAGGATTTTAAGGCGGCTGATGATGGCCGCTTGAAACCGGTGGATTTGCGGGGGGACGCTGGCTTCCTGCAAAACACCATCGATACGGTAACGGATCGATAATTCGTGCTCATACGGCTCGATATGGATATCACTGGCACGCTCATTGACCGCTTCGACGATGATTTCATTGACCAGCTTGATGACGCTGGCTTCCTGGGCCATTTCCAGGAGATCGTCGCTGGATTCCGCGTTTTCGGTTACCAACTCCAAGCCATCGGCCCCGACCATTTCATCAACCGTATCCCCGCCCACGCCGTAATGGATCTTGATCAGCTTTTCGATTTCATCCTTGGGGGCTAAAACCGGCCGGATGGCCAAGCCCGTCACCAGCCGGATGTCATCGAAAGCGTAGAGTTCAAAGGGGTCACTGGTGGCGACGTCCAGGGTGTGGTTGCGCCGGGCAATGGGCATCAAATGCTTGCGATAAACCAGTTTGGGCGGCAAAGCGCGGATAATCTCGGGATCTATTTTCAGATCCGTCAGGTTGACCACCTCGATGTTCAGATGCTCCCCGATGGCCTTCAGCAATTTACGTTCGCTCAAAAAACCCAATTGAAGAATAGCCTGATCCAAACGGATCCGCTGCGATTTCTGCAGCCTGGCCGCCTCATCCAATTGAGCTTGAGTGATCAAACCCTTTTGTGTAAGTATCTCAAAAATTCGCATTTTACTCAGTTCCGAACTTTTACCTAAACCTCGAGCAAAACGTTCGATTCGGGTGATTCAAGGTTTTCCAATACTATCAACACAAATCCCCATATCGCTTAGACGACCCGGCTAATTCCGCATTCAAGTTAATATCCAACATAGTGGCCTGGCTGGAAAAGTCCTGAAACATCTGAAAGAGGTCAGCCGGCAGGTTGCGTCAGCCCCTCAAGCAGATTTGAAACCTGGCTCTTAAATTGAGCGCTTTCCCGGACCAGAATGGAGCGGTCATGAAAGGGGAGGGATTTGCCCAGAACCAATCTCATGGCCCAATGCGAATGGCTCGATAAAACTTCGAGGGGGCCAATGGCGGGGGATCGTAAAATTCAATCAGACCATTCGGATCCGCCTGCAATTCAATGGCGAACGTCCAATCAGGGAGGAGGATGCTGGTGGCCGTAAGAATCTGATACCAATAGCCCGCAACACCGGAAAAGGAGACCAGGCAGCCTCCGTCCGACTGAACCAGGCTGGAGATCATTTTAGGCGACTTTTGGGGCGCTAGCGATGGCTGTGCCGCCGTCATGGTAACCGTGACCAATCCGGTTGCTGAATTGCCAAAAGAATCACCCACCACGTAAACGAAGGCGTCATCATTGGTCGAATTGAGAGCTGGTGAAAAAACAATGGCTGTATCCAGGATCGTTACTTGGGCGTTGTTGGTGGTGGGCGAGACAACGTCCATCAAACTCAAGAAGTGCCCATCCTGATCGGCGACAAATTGCATCAGTTCGTTGGCCTGAATAGTGCAGGAGTGGTCCACCACGCACTGGATGGTCATGGGACGGGTGGTGATGTGTGGGGTGGGTGCCGGGGTTGAAATCGGAACGTAATTGGTGACGAAATTGGAGAAATCACTCTCCATTCCGTATAAATCGTGCGCGGTGGCGGCAAACACGTTGGTAACGCCTTCAGGCAAGTTATCCAAGGTGAATTCCAGCACGTCACCCACGTTGGTGGAATTAGGGAAATTCACCCCGTCATTCCCCATGTAAATGGTGTAGCCAGTGATGTTTTCGCTGGGGCTGGGATCCCACGCCAAGGTGACCGATGCGGCATGCAGGCCAACCACTAGTTGGCGCATCACCATGAGCCACGAAAGGAGGCCAATCAGGGTATGGGACCGGCTGCCAAAAGCAGGGCGCAATTGACCGTTGTTGAGCATTGCCGCAAATCGCTAAAGTACGACTATACCGGTACATATAATACCCCGGTCCGTGCATTTGTAAACACCGTTGCATCCCTCCTGAAAGGGGCGAAAAGTGAAGTCGCAACTGTCTCAAATACAATGCATTATGCGCAAGGCGCCCAAGGAGGCAAAGGTGGCCAAAGAAAAAAACAAGGATTGGCTGCGGAGATCAACCTTCGGGCAGAGGCTGATCCTTGGTTTCCGGAGCCCATAACAAGGCGATCAAACCTACCAGATAAATCGAGGACATGATGATGGCGGCAGTCCGGAAACCATAAACTTTATCCAATTCACCCAAGAGAATGGGGAAGGGCGCAGCGAGATAACGCACGGTGTTGTAACAGAATCCGACTCCGGTTCCACGCAAGCGGGTGGGGTATAATTCCGGGAAGTAAATGGAATAACCGGCAAAGAGCGCCAATTGGCAGAAACCCATGAGCGGCAGCATCCAGTAAGCGTCCGTGGCGGTTTTCAGCGAGGAGAAAACATACATGGTTACGAGAAAGCAAAGGATAAAGGTGCCGCAAAACGCCTTGCGCCGGTTGAAGAATGCGGCCACGAAGGTGAAGGCCATCATGCCGATGAACGATCCGACATCCTGCAAAGCCAGAGCCCGGCCACGGACCCTGTCCATGGTGCCTTGCAAAGGCTCAATGCATTCGGGAAAACTTTGCTCCAGGATTTGGCGGTTGAGAAAAGCGACATCCGCTGCCACCGGTCTTTTTTGGACCTGGTTTAAAAGGTCCAGGGTGGCCTTTTTCAAGCTCAGGCTTTGGAATGTATTGGAATTGTAAAGGCTGGCGCCATGGATCAATTTGTTGAGATCGACCGATAACGCCAATTGCATCGATTCTGTGGCTGCTGGACTGGAGGGGTTGTTTCTCAGCAGATCCTGGGTGGAGGAGGGGAGTTGCGCGTGAAAAAAACCGGATATGGGATTATTGGTTTCACTCAATTTCCGGCAGAGTTGGGCCACATTTTTCAAATCAGTTTTTTCCAGCGGATTCACCTTTAAAGCGGCGGTGATCAGTTCCGGGGAGAAGAAGCCGATACCCCACAAGCCAACCATGCCGGAGAGGCCCAAAAACAAGCCCACCAAGGTGCGCCGACGCCACCGCACATCCGTAAACAAGTCAAAAAAAGACCCCACCTGCTTTTGGTCACCGGCTTGAGCCGCCTGCAATTTGGCTTTTTTCCATACTTCCGGCTCTTTAAGCACAAAAATAATGGGAACCACCAGGATGGCGGGGAGGATGCCGACCAAGAACAGGCTTCGCCATCCAGAATAACCCGCGACATTTTCCGACCCGGGAGGAATTTGCAGAGTAATCAGAGATCCAATGATGTTGCCGGTGGCTGAGAGCGCCTGCAAGGAACCCAAGGCCATGGTGCGGAATTGGCCGGGCACACTTTCCGCCACCAAAGTGGTGGCGGAGCCGAACATTCCGCCCACCCCCAAACCCACCAAAAAACGGTAAATCGTGAAATCGATCCAAGATTGAGCGAATCCGGAGAGGCCAGTGAATCCAGAATAGACCAGAAGCGTGGCGATCATGGTTTTAACGCGGCCGATTTTGTCGCTCATCACGCCAAAAATGATGCCGCCGGTGCCCCAGCCGATCATCATCGCGGCGGTGGCGATTCCCAGGTAGCGTTTCAAGGCCAGTTGCGCCGCCGCATTGCTGCCCAGCAATTCTTTGAGGGCCGATTCCTTGGCCAAGGTGAAAAAACGCTGATCCATGCAATCGAAAAGCCAACCGCACGAAGCGATGATCACCACCAACCAGTGGTAAATGGTGACCCCTTCCAAAACACTTTTAGGTTTTTCGGCACTCGTCACAGCAAACCTTACGTTGATGGTTAAACACGGAATCCAGTAGCTCCACCGTGAAAAGGATTGGCTCCCGTGTCAAGCCCCCGCTCAGGGAAAGGGAAATTATAATGATAAAATAGACTACTGAATCGAGCGTATTTGCTGGATCTTTTGTGCCATTCGTCCTCCGCTCGGGACTTGTCAGGGGGACGAACTATGGGGCAAAGTGGCCGCCATGCCCATACCATCGGCAAGACAACCTAGAAATGGAGCCCAAAGAGCGGCTGTGGGGGTGGTCAAAAAACGCGCACAACCACAGCGTCGACGTACGCTGAGGGGCCGATTTACAGCGCCAAACGCCGGGCAGAGTGGCCATAGCGCAGCCCGGTTGAGGGAATTACTGGCCGAGGCCAGCCAAAATTTGCGGGCCGCGTTCGCGGCGACCGATATCCTGGTGCTGCTCGACATTGAGGGCCGCATCCTGGAAATCAGCCCCGGTGCCGTCCGGCGATTAGGAAAAACCGAGGAAGCCATGCGCGGCACCTTGATCCTGGACCATTTCCCGCCTGAGTCGGCGCGTTCCCTGGAAAAAGTGTTGCAGCAAGTCCTTGCCACCAGGCAGGCCGCCCGGCATGAGGACCGCAGTGAGGGCCGCTTTTTTGAATCCACCGTTTATCCCATCCTGGACGCCAAAGGAATTGTCCAGCGCCTGCTGGTTTACAGCCATGAGACGACCCGGGTCAAAAACATCGAACGGCTTTCCCAATCTTTTTGCGAACTGGCGTTGAAGTTGGCCGAAACCAGTTCGCTGAATTCCGCCATCCGATTAGGCCTGGAAACCATGCTGCAAGTGTCGGGCTTGGATTGCGGGGGAATCTACCTGATCGATCCGGTGGCAGGCCATTTGTGGCTGGCTTCCTCAGTGGGATTGTCACCCGAATTTATTGCACGGGTGCGGTTTGAGCCACGGGATTCTCCGCGCTCGCAAATGGTGATGTCCGGCAAAACGCATTTCATTTCCGTGACACCCGCGAGTATGTTCGACCGGGATATCGGATTCGGGCGCAGGGCCAAAGCCATGGCCATCCTGCCGGTGAGTTGCCAGGGAAAAATCACGGCCTGCTTTGTCCTGGCTTCGACCCTGCTGGACGAGGTCCCCGAAGAGGTGCGCACGACCATGGCGGCTATTGGTGGCCAGATGGGCAATGTTTTGGCCCGGGTGCAAGCGGAGGAAGCGCGGTCCCGAAGCGATGAAAAGTTCAAACAGTTGGTGGACACGGCCCAGGAGGGCATATGGGCAATCGATGCCGAAGGTCTGACCACCTTTGCCAATCCCAAGCTGGCCAGCCTCCTGGGGTATTCGGTGGAAGCCATGATGGGAACCTCCATCTATACCTACATGGACCAGGCTACAGCCATTTGGTGCCGGGGCTTGATCGAAAAAAGCCAGGCCACCCCGGTGCGCGAACAAGAAGCTTGTTTTGTGGGCAAGGACGGGCAACTGTTGAGTACCTTGGTGGCCTATTCACCCTTGGCCACAAAATTGGACAGCCAGGGTGGCGGCTTGCTGGTGGTGGTTGATCTTTCCCAGCGCAAGCAGTTGGAGCAAAAACTGCGTCAAAGCGAGTCCGAATACCGTCAATTGGTGGAATTGACCCCCGATGGCATCGGGATCATCAGCCAGGAGGGAATTCAGTTCTTAAACCGTAGCGGATTGCGTCTCCTGGGAGCCGAGTGTCCCCAGGATATTCTGGGCCGCCAATTCCTGCAATTTGTCCACCGTGACGACCACGAACGGGTAAAGCGTCTGCTGGATCAGGCCCAGCGCCAGAAAAGCGTGATGGCTTTCAGTGGCAGCCGTCTGGTGCAAATGGACGGTACGCTCGTGGAGGTGGAAATCGCGGCGATTCCCATTAATTACCAAGGTGAGAATTGCTCCCAGATAGTATTCCGTGATATCAGCCGATTCAGGCAGGCGGAGCAAAAGCTCAAAGAGAATGCCGATAAGCTGCAGGTGTTGTCACGGCGGTTGATTGAAGTCCAGGAATGCGAGCGGCGTGACCTGGCGGGCCAATTGCACGACGAGATCGGGCAGGTGCTGACCTGCGTCAACCTGACCCTCGAAACGTGGAACCAGAGTTCCCTGGCGCAAATCCGGCAGCAACTCTCCTCCGTTCAAGGCCAAGTCAAGGAATTGATCGGATACGTGCGGAACCTGGCCCTCGATCTGCGTCCCTGCATGCTGGATAATCTCGGATTGTTGCCCGCTCTGTTATCTTTGTTTGACCGTTTCGCATCCCTGGCCCACGTGCATATCGATTTCCAGCATGACGGCATCGAACAACGTCTTTCCTCCGCCATTGAAACCTCCCTGTACCGGATCATTCAGGAGGCTTGCACCAATGTCGCCCGCCATTCGGAAGCCAATGCGGTGGCTATCCGTATCAAGCGCACCACGGACCATGTCCAGTTACAGATCCAGGATTCAGGCAAAGGATTCAATCCGGCCAAGGTTTTGTCCAAAGGCACGTCCAGCGGGCTGTACGGCATGCTGGAGCGGGCCAAACTGGCCGGGGGATCGCTGGTTATCAATTCGGCGCCCGGCGCAGGAACCTGCATTTTTATTGAAATTCCCTTGAATCCCACTAGTCTTGAGGGCACATGAGTAAAATTTCCATTTTCCTGGCGGATGATCATCAGATCCTGCGCCAGGGGTTGCGGGCACTGCTGGAATCCGTGCCCGAGTTCGTCGTCGTGGGTGAATGCGGCGACGGTTTGGAAACCGTCAAACAGGTTTTAAAGCTCGCCCCTCAAGTGCTGGTGGCCGACCTTATGATGCCGAGTTTGAACGGATTGGAGGTGATTCAGCAAGTGCGCAAAGGATGTTCGTCGATCCGGGTGGTCATCTTATCCATGTATTCGAATGAAGCCTACCTGATAAACGCCTTGAAAAATGGGGCCGATTCTTACGTGCTCAAGGAGTCCACCGCCACCGACCTCATCACCGCCATCAAGGAGGCCGCAGTCGGACGGCGTTTTCTCAGCCAACCGCTCTCCCATCTGTTAGCGGAGGCTTACCTGGACAAGACGAAAGGCACCACCCTGCGCCCCTATGACACGTTGACACCCCGGGAACGTGAGGTGTTGCAGCTGGCGGCCGAAGGCCATAATAATCCGGAAATTGGCAAGCGCCTTTCAGTCAGTCCGCGCACGGTGGAAGTTCAGCGCCAGAACTTGATGCGCAAACTCGGCTTGCGAACCAGGACCGATCTGGTGCGCTTCGCCATCCAGGAGGGCATTATCCCGGTGGAAACCAAGCCGTTGGATGTGTAAAGGAAGGAGGGCACCCCTCCGCACGCGCGCCGGTTGAGTTTGAATTGACGCTTGCCGCCAAACCCATTCCATGAAAAATTCTGGACTGCATGCGCGTTACATTAAATTGCTCGGGATGGATTGGAGTGATGCTCTGGCTGGCTGCGGTTCTGCCATTGTCGGCTGAATCGGGCGGTCCAGGATGGATTGCCCTTTTCAACGGGGAAAATCTGGCTGGCTGGACCGCCAGTGAAAACCCGGCTTCTTTTCAGGTGTCCGATGGCGCCATTCGGTGCTCCGGTCCGCGGGCGCATCTCTTTTACCGGGGCGACGCGCGCCTTTCAGATCTAAAGAATTTTGAATTAAAGCTGGATGTCCTGACTCAGCCGGGGGCGAATTCCGGCGT
>CAIMWS010000520.1 GCA_903845125.1 uncultured Verrucomicrobiota bacterium | reverse complement strand
CTAAGTTGTTTTTCCTTAGTAGCCATCATAGATCCACATAAGTATTTAAATAGCCATAGCAATTCAATAACATTAACGTCTAAATATCGCACATCCTTTTTTCCCTGTTTTATCCCATACGATCGTCAAATCGAGCCCATGGTAGGAAACCTTGTCCAGGCAGAACCAATCCCACGTATTTTCCGGGACCAATGGATTCACCACCACGGTTGATCCGGCCTGGGGGCGCAGGCCCACTAAACCGCTGATCACCAGATCGCAAAAGGTGGAATGGTTATAATCCTTGCCGCGCTCATCCGGTTTTTGCTTGCGCTGCCTCAACAAAGTGCGCGCGATCCAATCGCCGGTAAATGGATTCAGATTCTCGTCGATCCAACATACGGTTTTGCCATCCGGCCGCTTCAGCCGGTGGCTGCGTGAATAAATATCCAGAACCTTCATGAAATCGGCTTTGGTGGCGAATGATTGCGGCTCACCGTTCAGCAGGTTGGCCAGCGCCGTCAGCGTCATGGCGGTGGCATAGGGCCAACTGGGGCCGTTCCACTGGCACTCGTGGCCCGCATAAGCGACCTGGAATTTGGGATGGCGTTGCTCGGCCGTGGTGGGGCCAAAGGGGGCCAGGAATCCCTTGGGATCCATCAGTTGTCGCCAGGCCACCGCCATGTGGCTCTCCGACAGGCCGTCGAAATACCACGGCGTGAAACCGTGCTCCTCGCGTACATCCGCCAGGCGGAGTGGCGCCGCCGCATTGGTAGTCCTCGGGGCTACTTTATAGAATTGGGCCTGCGCATCCCAAAGCCGGGTGTTCAGCAGGCTCTTTAGCGTGGCCGCCTTAGCCTGGTATTCCTGGCGCACTTCGGCCTGCCCCAAAAGGCCGGCGAGACGGGCAATGGCCGTGGCATCGCCATACATATAGCTGTTGATCGTTGCCCGGTAGCCGGTGCCGCCAATGGCCACCTCCATACCGTCCTGGCCATCCTCCTGCCAGAAGAGGCCGTTCGCATCCTGCCGGGATTTTTCCCATGCCTGGTAATTTTTTATGAGGTCCGGCAGCAATTGCCTGGCCTGTGAAAAATCTCCGGAGACAGCCGCCCGGGCCCAGAGGGAATCAGCCGCCCAGAAACTATAGCGGCGCGGATCCCCCCCTTTTTGGAACCAAAAGACCGAGTAATCATTCAGATAACGGGGATCCCGCAGCCAGCGCCCTTCGCGGAAGTGATGCCCGGCCGGGCAATTGATGCTGTTGTGCTTGCCCGCCCATGGCACTGGGGGCAGGAATTCGGTGATGATGAATCCATCCGGGGTCTGTTTGATATGCTTGCGGAAGGTCCACCAGCGGAAGTAATAGGTACGTTCCAACTCACGGTCCGGGCACTCGAATAAAGGGACGTTGGTGGACAAAAATTCCCAGGCTCGGGAATTGGGTATGAGCTGCGGATAGAGCTCCTCGTCCTCGGCGTTGAACTGATCGATATACTTCTTGAAATCCGCGGGTCGCAGCACGGCGCCGCCAGCCGCCTCGGTGGCTGCCGAGCCAGACCAGGGACCGCTGGCGATTAAAAGGACCAGCAGGATTGCCAGTTGGTTTGCCCGCTTCGAAAGCTTTGCGATTGACTTCATGCGCTCTTTTTAGGCTCTTTGGAAGTTGCGCGTCAAGGATGGATAACGAGTTCGGGAAACCACGCGCGAATGGAGGTAGTAACCAACTGGGTCGCCCCCCGTTAGCAATGGACGCTGCCCCAGATCGATCCATCCGATTTTACCTTCCATAGAAATTTGCACCATGAGCATGGTGCCAGAACTTGAAGCTGCTATGCCGAAGCTGTCGTCCGAGGAATTGGACAACTTTCACGCCTGGATTGAGAATAACTACGAAGACCGCCTGGAACTGAAAGACGAGGTTGAGGCTAAACTGGACCAGGCGCGCCAGGAGATTCAGGAGGGCCGGTTTCGTATTCGCCAAGCTCAATAACCCGTGGCTGCCGCCTCCCTGGTAATGGAGATGGATGAAGTTGTTGATAGAATCGAATTCCTATTTGAGCGTCATTTCCAACTTCACTCAAGACACGCCCTGGATTAAGATCTTCCCATGGACACGACATCGAAGAGCGGCAGTTGTTTTGGGGTTGTTAAAACCAGAACTGATTTTAATCGGATTTGTTGGCATGGTATTATTTTACTGGCGCTTGGTTTGAGTTGTGCCACGCGTCTGAAAGCCGCTGAGATCATGCAAGTGGATGTGTGTGTGTTTGGGGGTACCTCCGGGGGGATCATCGCCGCGGTCCAGACTGCCAGGCTTGGCAAATCGGTGATCCTCCTTGAACCCGGCAAACACTTGGGGGGGCTCTCCACCGGTGGGTTGGGAGCCACCGACATCGGCAACAAGGCGGCAATCGGTGGATTATCCCGGCAATTTTACAAACGCTTGGGGCGGCATTACGGACGGGATGAAGCTTGGACCTTTGAACCTCACGTGGCCGAACAAACCTTCCTCGACCTGCTGAAAGAAAACGGTGTCCGGTTTTTGACGGGCCAGAGACTGACGCGAGTCCAGAAACGGAACGGCCAGATCAGGGAAATCCGCCTGGAGTCCGGCTTGGCCTGCCGCGCCCGCATGTATATCGACGCCACTTATGAAGGCGACCTCATGGCCAAAGCAGGTGTGGCTTTCACCATTGGCAGGGAGGCCAACGCCCAATATGGCGAAACGCTGAATGGGATCCGGCCGCAAACGCCCTATCACCAATTCACGGTGGCGGTGGACCCTTACGTAAAATTAGGGGATCCAGCCAGCGGGCTGCTGCCTTTCATCCAGCCCGCCAAAGCCGGCCGGGCAGGGGAGGGGGATCGTGCCGTGCAAGCCTATAACTACCGCTTGTGCTTCACCACCAATGCCGCGAACCGCCTGCCGCTTTCCGCCCCGGCCGGATTTGACGCCGCCCGCTATGAATTGCTGGCCCGTTACCTGGAGGCCTTGCTGGCCGCCGGGAAAAAACCGAAACTGGCCGACTTTTGGCATCCCATTTGGGTTGTGCCCGGGAAAACCGATATCAACAACAATGGAGGTTTTTCCACGGATTTTATTGGCAAGAATTACGATTATCCCGCGGCCAGCTACGCCACCCGGGAACGGATTGCCAAAGAACATGAGAATTATATTCGCGGCTTCATTTGGTTTCTGGCCACCAATCCGCGAGTGCCGGAAAACATCCGGCAGGAGATGAATACTTTTGGGCCGTGCAAGGATGAATTCCCCGCTACGGGTGGCTGGCCCTATGCCCTTTATGTTCGCGAGGCGCGCCGCATGGTGTCGGATTACGTCATGACTGAACACCATTGCCGGGGCCAGGAAGTTGCCAAAGATCCGGTGGGGCTGGCCGCTTACAATATGGATTCACACAATTGCCGGAGGATTGTAAAAGACGGGCGCGTGGAGAATGAAGGCGATGTGCAAGTGCCTCCCATGGCTCCTTACCCGATCTCCTATCGGTCCATTATTCCCAAGGCCAACGAATGTGGCAACCTCCTGGTGCCGGTGTGCCTTTCCTCCTCGCACATTGCCTATGGCTCCATCAGGATGGAGCCGGTATTCATGATCCTCGGCCAGTCGGCAGCCACCGCCGCGGTGCTGGCCATGGAAAACCAAGTGCCCGTTCAAAGGCTGGCCTATGAAACCTTGCGAGCCCGGTTGCTGGCCGACCAACAAATATTGGAGTGGAAGCCCACGGCGGCCAAGTGATGGTTAATTCCGGTTCATCACGCCGTGGTCCGGCTTGAACTGGAACGGCTCGGTGTCCGGAGTTACGCGCACCGGAGTGGTGAATTTATAAGGTACCGAACCAATCCCGGGAAACGTCAGTTCAACAAAAAAGGCGGTCCAGCCTTTGGCGGGAGCAGGAACCTGGGCTAAAACGCTTCCATCCGTGCCCAAGGCAAGGGGTTTGCTCTGCCAAACCGGCCCCAGGGTTTCGAGACGGAAATCCCGGGCGTTGGGATTGGTGGCCTGCCACAACGTGATGGCTGACGGTTTGGCGGAAGTTTTGATCCGGATGGCGTCGTTCTTTTCCCAAGTCCAATTGAATTGGGGCAAAGCGGCCTGGTTGAGGATGCCTTCGTAAAAGGCCAGCAGGCTTTGCCAGGCATCCGTGCCTTTCAGCGAGTGATCGGCATTGGGCACGTATCGCAGGTATTTGATGCCAGGCAGATCCTGGAAGTAGAACTGCGATGAATCCGGCAGGAAAAATTGGTCGCCGCTGGCATTGATCATCAGCTTGGGCATCCGGAAACGTTGCCGGTAGGAATAGGGATCCTCAATCTGCATGAGCTTTTGGAATTGCGGGGTTCCGGTCCAGTCCATGATGTTCAGTTCGGTATAGTTGCCCACGGCTGGCGCCCAGAATCCATAAGCCCCATAATGATGCCTCATGGAAGACTCGAGGTTCAGCACATCAATGACAATCGGGACCATCCCCACCACCCGTTTGTCCACCGCGGCAGTGGTCCAGGTGGTCCAGCCGCGCTTGGATCCGCCAGCCACGACAAATTGGTCCACCTTGACGTTGCCAAAGGAGGGGCCGCCGCAAAAGGTGGTGATTGTGTCCATGGCCCGCACCGCGCTTTTGGTCATCGGCAGGCGGGCCGGCCATTTTTCGTCCCCGGTGCGCAAATATTTGTCCCAGGTATAGGCGATCAATTCGTCCTCCACCCGGGTACGGTTTTCACCCCGGAATTGCACAGGTTGATTCGGCACCATCTTCAGTTCTGCCACCACGGAATGAGTTTCCTGGGCGATCCGGACCAGGTTGTCATCCACGTTTTTTGGCGCCGGTTTGTCGTTGCCCCCGCCGCCGATGAACAACAAAGCCTGGCGGTGATCCACTTTTTCCGGCTTGATAATGGTCAGCCAATGTTTCCAAAGCGGCCGGTCCACCTCATTGGTGGTCAGCCAGGCTTGGGAGGTCAGGTCCAGCACGTAAACCGCGCAGCGGCCGGCCGAATTGGTGCTGGCGAGGCTGAACCGGAAGTTGGCATCCGGCTCAGCCACGTAACGATCCAAGGCGGTGCGTTTATCCAATTGGGCGCACCCCGCCAAGGCAAGGCCCAAAACCGATGCCAGCAGGGCTGGCCCGCAACTCCTGGAATCGAGTTTCATTTCACGCTAATTTCCAGCCTGGACGATAGGCTTTCCGGATCAGACGGTCGGCTTCCGGGCAATTGGTGGCCTTGAGGTTTACCGGATCCCACTCCAGCTTTTTGCCCAGCCGGTAGGCGATGTTACCCAAGTGGTTGGCCTCGGTGAGCGCGCCAGCATAGTCGAAATTCGAGCCGGTGGGTTTGCCGGTCTTGCAAGCTTCAATCCATTCCTCATGGTGGCCGGGGGAAGGCGGTATGAAACGCTCGGGGGCTTTGAAATCTTTGAAGTCAGCTTCCGGCAGCAATACGAACTTGCCGTAATCGGCCAGCAGCATGCCTTTGTCCCCGACGAACAAGATCCCCATGCCCCATTGCGGGATCTTCTTTTCCTTGTGCTGGGGCGGAAAATGCGTGCCCTGGTGCCAATACACTTTGACCGGCGGCAGATCTCCGCGGGAGCCGTATTCGTAGCAGGCAGTCATGGAGGCAGGGGCGATTTCCGGATGCGGTGGCGGTCCGAAGGATTCGATGGTCAACGGGTGCCGCAATTTCAACGCCCAAAATGGCAGGTCATTGAGATGGCTGCCCATGTCGGACATGGTTCCGCTGCCGAAATCCCACCAGCGATACCACTTGGGACCAGGCCAATACACCGAGTGGAAAGGCCGCTCCGGAGCCGGCCCCAGGAAAAGATCCCACCGCAGGCCGTTGGGAACCGGCATGGATTCTTTCGGGCGATCCTGCACACTGACAATATCACCGTAGGACTTGGCTTCCTCCGGAGTCTGCCAGCCCCAGGCGCGGTTCACCCAGGCATGGGCTTCGCGCACCGGCCCGATGGCCCCTGATTGGACCAATTCCACAACTCGCCGGTAATTTTCAGTGGCATGGATTTGGGTGCCCATTTGCGTAGCCACTTTGGCTTTCGCGGCCGCTTCAGCCACCACCCGCGCCTCCCACAGGCCGTGGGTGAGCGGCTTTTCGCAATAAACATGTTTGCCTAACTGGATGGCTCCCAGGGTGGCGAAAGCATGGGTGTGTTCAGCGGTGCTGACCACTACGGCATCAAGGTCTTTGGCTTCATCCAACAACTTGCGGAAATCGATATAACGGCGCGCCTTCGGATAAGTCGTGCCGGATTGATTCAGGCGGTTTTCATCCACATCGCAGACCGCCACGATGTTTTCGCGGCTCACCGATTGGGCATTTCCAGCACCGCGTCCCCCGGCGCCGATGATGCCGATGTTGAGCTTGTCATTGAGGCCTTTGCCCCGCAGCAAAGCAGGCGCTCCCAGAACCATGATGCCGGCGGCCACCGAGGTGCGCTGTAAAAAGTGGCGGCGGTTTATTTGGTGCGTATTTGCGTGGATTTGTTTAGCCATGGAATTTACCTACGCCGAGCAGCCTTGTTGGTAAAGACCAAAGTGGAAAAATCGACATCTGGCCGGACATGGCTCGCCCCTCCCTCACGGAACAAAACAATGCCGTTCGGCGAGCCCGACCGGCTGAATACCCAATGTTCTCAGAACTGGGGTATGCGGCGCAGGTTCCTTGCCCGATGGTGGGAATTGGAGCACAACTTACTTCTGAACGGCACCTCAGGTACGACCTCCAGCGAATTTTGGAAAGCAAATGGATGTGGCGCCGATTCCCAGCCAGCCGACCGGTTGGGGGGGAAAATGGTGGTGCTCGATGGGCTGCGGGAGAGGACCATCCCCCTCCATGAAGCAATTATGCAAAAGGAATCGGCATGGCAGGCGTGTTCCTTTGGCCGCCGCCAGCCCTCAGCAGGCTGGACCTGCAGGGTTTGCTTAAGGATTACGCCCAGTTTTGACGATAAGCTGGTGGATTTGTCTGAATAGGTGGATGGTTTTGGCGGTCTAAATGCAACGATATGAAACACATGTTCATGGTAATACTGGCCTGTGCCGGAGTAATGTTGGTCCAAAATGGGGTGGCAGCCCAATCCAAAACAGCGGTCAAAAAAGGCTCCGCAAAAGCGAGCTGGGAACCGCTTTTCGACGGGAAAACCCTCAGTGGGTGGGAGGCCTTCGACAAAGGCCGCTGGCGGATGACCGCCGAAGGTGTGCTGGTGGGCGAGGGGCCAATGGGGCACTTATTCAGTCCCAAAGCTTATAAAAACGTGCAGTTCAAAGCCGAGGCCAAGCTGAACCACTCCGGCAATAGCGGGATGTATTTCCGCGCCAAAAAGGGGCCGGGTTGGCCCGTGGGCTATGAGGCCCAGGTGGAAAACACCAGCCCAGACCCACAGAAAACCGGCAGTTTATACAACTTTTCCAAGGTGACTGAGCAATTGATCCAGGACGATACCTGGTGGACCCAGGAAATCACCGCCATCGGCAATCGGATCATTATCAAAGTGAACGGCAAGGTGGTGGTCGATTTCACGGACGCCAAAAACACTCACACTGAAGGGCACCTGGCTTTCCAACAGCACAATGACGGCAGCGTGGTGATGTTTCGTAACGCACAGGTAAGAGAGCTGCCGGATGATGAAAAAGCGTCCTGGAAAATCGTGGACAAAGGAAATTCCGGCGGTTCCAAGAAAAAGTAACTGAACGGTTTGGTTTGGATTTGGATCGGGGCAACTGGGTCAGTTGCCCCTTATTCATGAGTTCGAAATGGCGGGGCGGTCACTCCCCGCTGGCCTAGGCGGAACCGGCGATGGCCCTTGGGGTTCATCGTCGGTTTCCGCCGGTTTCTTATGCCGCAGCCCGGTCAGGGCGGACAACGCGGCTTGGGACTCTGCGGCTTTCTTGCTTTTCCCTACGCCACGGCCCAGCTCAATCCCCTCATGATGGACCGTGCATTCGAACTGCCGGTCATGATCTGGCCCCATGGCGGAAACCAAGGCATAGACCGGGGCTTCGCCTGCCTTGGCTTGCAGGATTTCCTGCAATTCACCCTTGGGATTTTCAATATTGGGAATGACCTCCAGTTTCCCGAAGGCTTCCTGGAGCTGGGAAAGGACAAAAGTTTTGGCCGCTTCAAATCCGCCATCGATGAAAATCGCCCCCACCAAGGCTTCAAATCCATCCGCCAAGGCGGACGGGCGATCACGGCCGCCGTGGAGCTCCTCCCCTTTGCTGAGCCGCAAAAACTGCCCCAACTGGATTCTCCGGCTTTGTTCCGCCAAGGTATGGCGATTAACCATTTGCGCGCGGGCTTTGGTCAACGGGCCTTCCCCAACATCGGGGAATTTGGCATAAAGTTCGCCCGTCACGATGAGTTGCAGAACAGCATCACCCAGGAATTCCAAACGCTGATTATGGCGGTGGGAAGAACCCTCCTCGGAAGCCAATGAAGGATGGGTTAAAGCGAGTTCGAGCAAGCCAGGGTCGCGGAATACGTGGCCTATAGTCAGAAGCAATTCCTGTAAGTCTGCCATGCCGATTACCTGGAATAAGACTTATATCCTTCAGCTATAAACAAGGTTCGCCCGCGCTTTATTCAAGTTGGGATTGCCTGGGGCTCCGAATCCTCACCAACCGCTTTAGGTTCATCAACTGCTGGCGGAAAATCCAGGGCGGAGGTTTCCGTTTTTTCCACGGAAACCGTGTTTTCAACGGGAGGGAGTTCAGCTGTTTCCACAGCGTTGGCCTCTGCCAGTGGTTGTGGAGGGGTTCCGTTATCCTCGGCTTTGGGCATCTCAGCCGCCACCGCGTCTGGGGTGGTATTGGTCCCTGACTCCGAGACCTCGGGTGAGGGCACGGCTAAGGCTGTTGGCTCAGAAGGGGTGGAATTCAATCCATGTTCCAACAAGTGGGCAACATCGTGCTGCACCTTGTCCAGTTGGTGCAATTGCAGATTGGGATCCTGAATGGTGAAGATGTCCCCGGTTTTGCCATGCTCATAAATGATGGTCCGCTGGCCGCCTTGCCGGTTTTGGGCTTTGACCTTCAGGATCCTTTTCCGCTCCAGCATTACCGCCAGAATAAAACAGGCCGCCAGATTATTGGGATCGTTCAGTTCCAGAAGTTTCCGCAAAAGGGATTCGGCCGTCTCTTTCAAGATGGGTTCTGGCGGGGCCGGGGGCGGCACCGTGAACAAACCCTGCCAGAAAGAAAGAAACCCTTTCCGATTATTTGCACTCTGGCTGTGCTGGGATTGCCAGCAGGGTACACATACATCCTGCCGTTCCATCTGATGCTTCAGTTCAATCAGCAAAGTGAAATAAGGCTGCTTGTCCGTAAACTTTTGTCCGCAACCCTGGCATTCATGAGACCGCGGTTGTATTTTCCAATCAATCATGTCCTGAGAGTAATTAAATCCAAACTGGCAGGATTAGCCAGCCTCAGTTTTTGGCGGGCACTTCGCCTCGTTCGGTTTATCCGGTGTGGCCCAACTGAGCCAAGGGACTAGGGAATGGTCCAAGGAACTCTCAACCATTCCCCGCCACAATATGCCCGGGCCAAATTATTTGGCAGCCAGGAACTGAAGGGAGGCAGCAAAACCAACTTAATCAGGCCGGTTCCCAACCCGGGCGGTACCCTTCTTTGATGATGGCGTCCGCGGCCGGCAGGTTCCTGGCTTTTAAGTTGACGGCATCCCAGGCGATGCGTTTGCCGGTTCGCAGGGACAGCACGCCAAGCAGCAGCAACTCGGTGAGCCGGGCCCCGTATTCAAAATTACTGCTGGCTGGAGCACCGCCTTTGCAGGCGTCAATCCAATCACGATGGTGGCCCTTGGAACGAGCCAAGGTTTTGGCAGGAGGCTGGTAATTGTCGTTCCTGGCTTCAGGAAGCAGCCGGGGGCGGGCAGCAAATCCGGACAGCAACACGCCTTTGTCGCCAATGAATAAGGACCCGCGGCCAGGCAAGCTTTCGCCTTCAAGCAAATCGTCCGCTAGCGCCGGTTGCAAGCCCCCGTCATACCAGGTGACTCGCACGGGAGGCTGATCCCCTCGCGGGCCAAATTGATAGTGAACGATTTCACTGTGCGGGGAAATTTCCGCGTCCATGTGGCTGCCAGGGCGCGCTTCGACCCAGATGGGATCCCGCAAATCCAGAGCCCAGCAGGCGGCATCGAGATCATGGCAGATAAAGTCACCGAGGGCCCCGCCGCCGAAAGCCCAGAAATCGCGCCATTTCACCGGGGCGTAGGCGGGGTGATAGGGGCGTGGTTCACGCGGGCCCAGCCAGAGATCCCAGTTCAAACCCGCTGGCACTGGCGGAGTCTCGGTGGGCCTGCCGGTCAGGTTTTTGTTCCACCGGGAGGCGCCCACCCAGGCATGGACCTCCCGAACGGCACCGATGGCGCCAGCCCAAAGCCATTCGCAGGTCTGCCGCATACCCTCACTGGAATGGCCGATATTGCCCATTTGGGTGGCGACGCCGGTTTCTTTGGTAATCCGCGAAACCAGGCGGGCTTCCCAAATATTATGGGTGAGCGGTTTCTCGCAAAAGACATGCTTGCCAGCGCGCATGGCCAGCACCGAAACATAGGCGTGGAGATGGTCCGGCGTGGCACAAAGGATGGCATCGATGCTTTTCTCCTTCTCCAGCATCACGCGGAAATCTTCATACTCCGTACAGCGGAAGTTGGGAGTCCTGGCCGCATACTGTTTTTCGATCATCTCGCGGGTGGAGGACCGTCCGCCAGTGCCTTTGTAATAAAATTCTTCCAGGCTGAAGGATTGCGCCGGATCGGCCACCGCAATGAATTGAGCGTCATTTTCGCGGAATAGGGATTGCAGGTTGCTGCGCCCTTGCCCCCCGGCACCCACCAGCGCGATGTTCACTTTCTCGCTGGGGGGAACAAAGCGGGCACCGCCCAAAACATGCCGAGGGAGGACGGTAATCGACGCCGCCAATGCAGCACTGGTGGAAAGAAATTGGCGGCGATTATTTGGCGCGCCAAACAAATTGTTTTTCATAATGCCGGACCTTTCAAAATGTCATGAATTTCCCAAAGGCTGGATCGGAACACACTTGATCCCCGAATCCACCTGCTTTTGATCCATAAAATGCCGTTTTTAGGCTGTTGCTCAAGCCAATTCGATACCCGGCAACGATTGAGGTTTCCCAGATGGCAGGTTTGAGCAGCGAGTCGCGCAAAACTTGGGAAAATATTGCCGGTTCGAGGTGCTTTTCGCCCCTTGCTCGAGCCATATAGGAACGAGTGCCCAGCAAAGCGCCCCCCACCCACCATTATTACCAATTCACGACTCCGTTCGCAGTTTACATAAAAATCTGCGGCGCAATCATTTCCCTCCCAGCCACTGGATTCCGGATCAGCCAATAAAGGTAGTCCGGCTTGGTCTGGCATTTCCTGTGCTCTGCATGACCGCAAGTGATAAACGTCGGAGGTGAAGGCAAGCTGAGGCAATAAACCATGAGGATCTTAACCGCATTAAATACTTCTTTGTGTTTATTGCTGGGTGCCAGCCTTACCGGATGCCAGAACCCACGCAAAGGATCCGCTATTCCAACCTCCCGACAAAACCTGGATAAAAGCCAGCGGTTGATCGACGTACGAATCCAGCAAGTGGCACGCTTGTTTAAGGAGAAAGCCGATGCTTCTCCCCACGGCAAGGAACTTGTGGCCTTGGCCTATTTGCAGGTTTTGGAAATCATTTCCCAAAATTTGGCCAATGTAGGCACCTTCGGATATCAACGAGAGCCGATCCATATCGAGGAGCAACTCGGGCGAGCTTCAACAGCCCTGGCCAGGTTGCGAGACTTGGGGAATCCAACCAACATTCTGAGGCTATTCACCAACCCCGTCCCTCTGAAGTTCATCCCGCCTGGCCTTCCCGCCGGTGACTTGACCTTTACCAACGAGGAATTGGATCTGGCCATACTCGGTGAAGGATTTTTTGAGACGTGCCTTCCGCACGGCACTTCCGCTTTTACCCGCAACGGCTGTTTTATTGCCACTTCAAATGGAGGGGCACGGAATTCGGATGGCCATCCGTTGGCAGGTGGATTTGAAAAAATTCCGCCCCATTGCACTCGCATCCAGGTTTCGAGAACTGGGAAAGTCGTATGTCATTACAATGGCGGAACCGTGGCTTTTCAAGTTCAGTTAAGGCGATTCTCCAACCCGGCTGGTTTGCGAGTTCTGGGACCGAATCTTTATGGCGAAACGGCAACATCGGGGAGGCCGGAGAAATTCACTCCGGGGGATATGCACGGCGGCGTTTTAAGGCAACGTTACCTGGAATTATCCACGGTAAGGGCGGCCCGAGAAATCGAGGAACTGATGGTCGTTTGCGCCGCCCGTGAAGTTTTTTGCCAGGGCCAATGCGAATTCCTTCATAAATCACCTATTGAGAAACAGGTTTTGGGATTGGTGGCCTTCCTCGCCGGCAAGCTGGAAACCACCATCCCCACCCACGATCCAGTGATCCAAGCCTGCCTGCTGGATTTGGCAGCGATCTCGGAAAATCTAAAGAATACCGGCACCTGCGGTTATAAACGCCTTAATTACAGGCCCAGGGTGCAAATCGGAAATGCTGGTGCTATCACTCCTTTAACGGCCGGCGAAGGATCCGCTCTGGTAAGGAGTTTTGCAAACCCACCCCAGCGGGATTTTTCCGAAGGGGAATTGCTGCATACAGCCGAAATGCTGGACCTGGCGATTGCTGGTGAGGGATTCTTTGAGGTGGAAATGCCTGATGGCACTTCCGCTTATTCACGGGATGGACAGTTTTCAATTGGCGGCGAGGGCAAGGTTTTGAATTCAAGCGGTTGTGCGTTGCGGAGCGGTTTTCAGCCCATTCCCCGGGGAACAACGAACATTCAAATTTCCCCCAAGGGACAGGTGGATTGCTTCAGTGAGGATGGCGTTTCTTCCTTCCAGATCCAATTGTGCCGATTCACCAATCCAGGCGGTTTGCAGTTGAAGTCACCCAATGTTTTTCTTGCCACCGAGTCTTCCGGACCACCTGAGGTTTTTTTACCGGGAGAAAACCATCCCTGCGAACTGGTGTCAGGTTACCTGGAAGGCTCCAACGCGAACCTGGAAGCGGAATTGGTGGAACTGATACAAATTATAAGAGCGTTTGAAATATATTCGCTGGGAAAAAAGAACTCAGAAGGACAGGCCCCAAACCCCAAGGAAGGATGATGCTCCAGATTTATTCGATGCCTGCTGGAAGCCGGCTAAAACTGGTTCAGATGATCGGGATAATTCTGCCCGGCAAAAGCCAGTTCAGCCCGGATTTCATCCTCCGCCAGGCATTTTTCCTCACCCAAAGTAACCAGTTGTGGAGCGGTGTTGAAGTCCACGGCTAGGAGGCCGAAGGGAGTAGGCAGGAAGTCAATCGCCCAGAGGACTCGGGGAATGGGATTTTTTGAGTTTGGCGTCCACTTGCGCAGAACGGTTTCCTGGTCGAGAAAATTGGATTGCCAGCTGCCAGGCCGCCCTTCCTGCCGCAGCCAAAAAGCCAAACGCCCGAAGCGAACCATGCGAAAGGCAACCGGACCGCCAGGAATGGGCACAAACAACGAGGCGAAATGCCCAGGATACTGGCAACAGGCGTCAGCCAGCGACAAGACCGTCTTCCCTTCGCCGCGGTGGGCGCATTCGTCCAGGTAAACGAGGCACTTTAAATCTTCCGTCCATTCGCCAGGGGCAGCTTCTCCCAAAATGGGAATCCGCATCCGTTCCGCCAATTCGCTGACCAAACCGTGGGGTGGCGTGGACAGTTGCATTTTTTTAAACAAGTCAAATTGGGCTCGTTTAGGCAATCCGCCCTTGGTGAAGGCCATGCGGGAAAAAACCGGGCCTTCGCCACTGAAAATCCCGTCATACCATTGCTCGTAATCGGTTGCCAGGCGCATAGCGGGGCAGGGGACTCAGGCCACCCCCAGCTTGGTTTTCCAATCCGCGTCAAAGGTGCGATAATCGCAGGTCAATTCCTCCCCGGCTGCGATTTCCCGCAGGGCGATGTTGGTGGAGGTGCCATCCGGGTTCATTCCGACATTCGGATCATCGCTGTGGTTCATGAACCGGTCATGGTCGCCAGTGAGGACATAAAGTTGGGAAAAAATGCTGTGGTAGGCATAAATCTTGAGGTATTCCTGCTCAGCCGGTGAAAGGATCGGAATATATTCGGGCGGCAAGGTGACATCCAGCGGCGGCATGAACCGGGAAACAATGCGGCCGGGAGCCACGTTTTCATTTGCGAAGACGCCCAGCCCATGGATGGAACTGGCTGCCAGATAGGTTCTAATGATCAACATATTAGGATTTACGATTCATTAATAAATTTCAGTATCCGTCTGCTCAAAGGTGAATAATACTGCCGCCGCTGTTTCCCGAATTGGATTCCACGAGGTTGGTCAAGGTTTTTACCATCAACAACAATTCTGCCGAAGTGGTGGCCTTTGCCTCAGAGGGGGTGGTTTCCGGCCAGACCACAGCGTAGCAAGTGGCGGAGCCATCCCGCCAAAGATCGTTTAAGGATTGCAACAGCAGGGGAATGCCCCGTTGTTTTTTGAATTCCTGCAAGTCACAGGGACTAACCTGGGTATCGTCGGGAAAGTGGTCCGCCAGAAAAACCAGCCGCGCTTGGGAATGGCGGCTGAACAACGGCTCAAAAGCCTCGGCGGTCCAGTATCCGCAACGAAGATATTGATCCAAAATCTCAGGACCAGTCTTACCCCCGGGAAAAACGCTGAGATCGTTGATTACACAAGCGCATCCGCCAAGCATCACTTCGCCCCACGGTGCCAGTTCCTGAGAATAATATATCACCAGCATCAAGATTAGAACGTCCATTAATTAAACCTAGTGCCTTTTCATTTATTCTGTCTGTT
>CAIMWS010000519.1 GCA_903845125.1 uncultured Verrucomicrobiota bacterium | reverse complement strand
GGCCCCCCTGCGCACGCCGGCGGGCAGCCCGCCGCCCCCCCGGCAGGGCGCGCCCGGAAAGAGTGGCAATCCAGGAGCCCAGACCGCGGATTACCGCTACGTGGATGTCCACGGCGCCGGTTCCCAACGGAGCGACCCCAAGGCGGGCAATCCCGCCGCATTCCCGTTCGGGCGCGGTCCCCAGGGCGATGTGATCCGCATCTATAATTACGTACGCCTGGTGCGGTGGGCCACGCCGTAAACCGGGCCGGGGATGAGCGGGGGCAGCAGGGACAGAGGAGGCAGCAGCTAGCGCGGGCGCTGCGCCTCCGCCTGGCGCCCCGCTTCGTCCGCCAGGTCGCGTTCGCCAGCCTGGCGCAAGGCCATCTCCAGCCGGGAATAACCCAGTTCCAGCAAGTCGTGCGGACGCGGCATCTCGGGGTGGCCCGCCAGTTGGCGCAACAGCGTGGCCAGGGTGTCCTCCAGCTCCGTGCGGGCCTCGCCCGGCTGGCCGCGCCGGATCAGCGCATCGGCCAGGGCGATGCGGAAAGTGGCCAGCCAGAGGCCATAATGGGGGGCCTCGGGGAATTGCCGCACCAGGGGGGCCTGGATGGCGATGGCCCGGCGGAAATTCTGCTCCGCTTCCTCCCACCTTTCCAGCTGGCGGTGGAAGGCGCCCAGCTTGTCGTGCAAGCGGGCTTGAGCGGCGAGGAAATCAGGCACCTCCGGGTATTTCGCGACGAGTTTTTCGAGCAAGGCCAGGGCTTTGCCGAAACGGTCCTGGATCATCCGTTCGTCCGCGAAGGGGATGGGCGGCCGCGGAATGTGAAGCCGGGCGTAGGCCTCGCTCAGATCATAGGCATAGTCCGGAATCCCGGGACAGGCCTGGACCAGGTTTTCGAGGATCCCGATGGCCCGCTCGGCGCCGCCTTCCGGCCCCCGCCCACGGTCCCCCTCCACCTCGGCCCCTTCCAGGTAGCATAAGGCGAGCAAATGCTGGTATTCCGGGTTGGCGGAGGGCGAGGCTGGCAGGTCTTGAAGCAGGGTCACCGCCCTGGCCAGGCTGTCGCGCTGCGCCTCGGAGGCCGGAGCCGGGCGCCCCCCGGAGCGCGGATCGGCCGCGGGCAAGGGGCGCTCCCCGATGCCCAGGAAATAGCAGGTGCGGGCCAGTTCATAGCGCACCTCCGCCGGGCCGGAGGCCGGCCCGGCATCCGTTTGCAGCAGGGCCTGGGCGGCCAGAAATGCCTCCCGCGCCTCAGGCAGCAGCCGCCGGGAGTTGTAAAGCCGGCCCAATTCATTATTGATCCGGGCGATTTCGAGCCTGGCTTTCGGATCAGCCCCCGCCCCCGCGCGCAATTCCTCGTAAAGAGCGATGGCCCGCCGGTAAGCTTTGACCGCCTCGTCAAACTGGCCCAGGCGCTGCCGGATGGCGCCCACCCGCTGGTTGGCCCCCGCGGTACCGGAGCGCAATTTCCCTGCGTTTTCGCCCCCCTGGGCGAGCCGTTCGTAAAACGGCAGCATCTCCTCCAGGAGCGCGGCCGCTTCCCGGGAGAGGATCGGCGCGCTGGCGGCATCGCTGCCGTCCTCCCGGGCGCCCGGCACAGCCGAAGGCGGAAGCGTCCGCAGGCGGGCCGGGGACAGCCGTTCAAACAGCCGGTTGAGGGCTTCGATGGCGACGTTGGCGTTGTTTTCCGCCTTGCCGCGCTCCGCCTTTTCCCGGTCCCAGGCTTTATTGGTGCGGACGTATCCCACCGTGGCTACCACGGCCACCAGCACCAGCGAAAACAGCGTCGTGCCGGCCAGGGCGGCCAGGCTCGGATTGCGGCGGCACCACCGGCCCAGGCGCTCCACCGGGCCGACCCGCCGGGCGCGAATGGGCCGGTCCTCGAGGAAGCAGCCGAGGTCATCGGCCAGGGCGGCCACCGATTGGTAGCGCTGGGTGGCATCGTGGCTGATGGCCTTGAGCACGATGGTTTCCAGATCGCGCGGGATGCCCAGGCCGGCGCCAGGCGGCCCCAAAGGGGGCCCCTGGGTGATGCGGTGGATCAGCCCGCTGCGGTCGGTTTCCTCATAGGCGGACTGCAGGCTGAGCATTTCATACAAGGTCAGGCCCAGGCTGTAGATGTCGCTCCGATGGTCGGTTTCGCCGCGGAATTGCTCCGGCGCCATGTAGCGCAAAGTCCCCACCACATCGTGGGAAAAAGAGATGTCGCCGGACTGGGCCGCCTTGGCCAGGCCGAAATCAGCCAGCCAGACGGTTCCCTGCGTATCGAGCAACAGGTTGGCGGGCTTGATGTCCCGGTGGAGCGTCCCCTGGGTGTGGGCATAATGCAACGCGCCAGCGGCCTGCAAGCCGATCCGCGCCACGCTCCGCCAATAAGCCGGCCCCAGCCGGCCCCCGGGGACGGGTGCGGCCTCCTCCCCCAGCAATTGCCGCACGGCGGCCTCGGCGATCTCGTTGTCCGGAGCCGCCCCCGGCTGGCCGCCGGCGGGGAGGCCGGCCCATTTGGCCAGCCGGGGAATCACCGCGTCCAAGCCGGCCCCGTGGATGTATTGCATGACGTAGTAGTGGAACCCATCCTGTTCCCCCACGCCGAAGACTTCCACGATGTTCGTATGGTGGAGATTGGCAGCGATCCGGGCTTCGCGCTCGAACCGCTTGAGGTGTTTATCGTCCAGCAACACCTGCCGGGGGAGAACCTTGACGGCCACGCGCCGGCCCAGCGATTCCTGCTCCGCCTCGAAAACCACACCCATGCCGCCCCGCCCGATTTCGCGCACGATGCGGAAGTCGCCCAACCGGGTCAATTGGGCCGCCCCGAGCGTGGCTAGGCCGCCGCTGGAGCGCGCTTTCCGCGCTTTCAGGCGTTCCGTGGCGGCGATGGTGGGGAACAACTCCCGGATTTCCGCCGCCAGATCCGGGTGGCGCGCGGCGTAATCTTCAATGGCGGGACTTTGGCCCTGCCGCAGCCGCTCCATGTAATCGGCGGCCAGCAGCTCGAAGGGATCGCGTTCCGTGAGCGCGTCAGCCATTTTGCCCTCCCCCCGCCAACTCCGGCGCCTGCGCCAGGATTTCCTTAAGCCGCCGCAAGGCGCGGATGTAGCGGATGGAGGCCGCCTTTTGCTCGATGCCCAGGGTTTCGGCGACCTCGCTGTTGGTCAGCTCTTCAAAGTGCCGCAACGCCAGCACCTCCCGGTCGATGGGATCCATCTGCTCGATGGCGGCCTGCACCAGGGCGAGCACATCGGCGCGCGCGGCCGCCCCGCTCGGAGTGGTGAAAGCGCCGGCCAATTGAATGACCACGGACGCGGAGGTCGCCTGCGCGTAGGGGGCGCCGTCCAGGCTGATTTCCCGCCCGGCATCGCGCCTCTGGGCGCCCAGGTGCCGGCGGTGCAGATCGATGATGGTTTGATTCACAATCATGCGCAACCAGATGAATGGCGAACTGGCGGGGCCATCCGCATAATGGCTGAGGCGCTGCCGGGCGGCCAGAAAAGCCTCCTGCAGCACATCATCCGGGTCCAACCGCCCCCGCAACGGCTCGGCCAGCCGGAAATGAGCCACCCGCCACAGGCGCTCCCTTTCCCGGGAGAACAACTCCGCCAAGGCCTGGAGATCCCCGCCCCGAAGGCGGCGCTCCAGGTCATCCGTCTCCGCGTTGGGATCGCCAGTCATGCCACTCACCCTTGATGATAGAAACGCATACGCTTCGCCATTTTCTACCGCAAAACGAAAGAAGATCAATTTTTTTGGTTTGGCGTTCAGGGAAAAGAAGCCGGGCACACCCCGGCCTGGCTCCATGGGCATCCGGCAAGAGGGTCCGCGCGCGCGACCGCGGCCCGCCATCCAGGATCATCACTGCGAAATGGCGTTGGCATAGGCCAGGATGCAGACGCCGGCCACCAAGACCGCCAGGGCGATGCGGATGCCGTTCACGGCCCGGGGGCTGGCGCCGCGCCACTCCCCGGCCAGGAAGCCGTTGACCGTGCCGGTGAAGATCGCCAGCGACATGAAAATGGCGTAGCCGACCGAGACCCCGAGCGTTCCCAACATCGGGGAGCCGACGCCGAAACAGGCGATGGCACCGTCGTGCAGCAGGGCCATGGCCAGCGCGATCGCGAAGACGGGCAGCATGCCCGGACGCACCAGGGTGCCCCAGGTTTGGTTGGCCGTCAGTTTGAAAGCGCAGTAGCCGCAGGCGGAGAGCGATCCGCCCCAGAGCGCGAGGGCGGTCACCGCGAAGCTCGCGCGCCAGGGCGGATTGGCGAAGGGCGGGGCGGAAGCCTGCTTCAAGACGCCATCGCCGAACCCGAACGCCAGCGCATAACAGGCGCAGAGGACACCAGAGAGCACGGCCACGGCAATGCCGGTGGCGAGGTGACGCGGGGCCTGGCTGGGGCCGCCGCCCTGCTCCTTGAGCCAGGCGGCTTTGCCGGAGACGATCACCCCCACGATGCAGACCGCCGCGCCGACCAGCATGAGCGTGCCTTTGGTGGTGCCGAAGACGCTGGGGGTGAAGATCAGCGCCGGAACGATCGTTCCGAAGGCGATCTGCACCCCGTAATTGATCGCATAGGCCAGCGAAAGGCCGACGAAGGCGAAACTGAGCCCCAGCGTCATCGATCCCAGGCCCCACAGGAAGCCGAACCCCACCGGGCCAAGCCACTGGGCGGGGGTGAGCGACCCGCAGACGCCGAAGAGATCCTTCACCAGGGCGGGCCCGGCCAGCAGCGGCAGCAGGACGGTGGCGAAGAAAAAGAAAGGCCCCCAGAGGGTTTCCCAAGGGGTTCCCTGGCGCACGAATTTGCTGGGCAAGCCAAAGGAGCCTCCGCACAGGGCGCCGATTACGATCAGGATGAATCCGGTAGTCATGGTTTATCTCCTGGGATGCGATGGTGCACGGCTCAAATGGCTGGCTGGCTGGCGGCCCGGTTCCCGCAGGCCCGCAACGTCTCCAGCATCGCGCGATAGTTCCCGGGCAGCACCCCGCGGTGGATCGTGTTGCTGGAGGAGAGGATCAGCCCGCCCGGCCCGCCTTCGGCGATGCGCTGGCGCACTTCCTCGCGCACCTCGTCCAGCGTGCCGGTGCACAAGGTGCCCACGCAATCGATGTTGCCCTTGAGGGCGATGCGCGCGCCATAGGTGGCCTTCACGCCCGCCATGGTCAGCCCGCCGCCCGGATCGATCGGGTCGAGGCAGTCGATGCCCGCCTGGATCCAGTCCTCCAACAGCGGCAGCACGTTGCCGTCGCAGTGCTTGATGGTGAGGCAGCCGAGGGCTTTGAAGCCCTGGATCGCGCGGCGGAAGGAGGGCAAAATCTGCTCGCGGTAAATCCGCAGATTGAACAGGGGCCGGTCCGCCATGGCCACATCATCGGTGGTGGCGATGATCCGCACCCCGAAGGTGCGGACCGCGTGTTCGGCCAGCGCCAGGTTATAGGTGACCACCCGGTCGAGGAATTCGGCGCAGGCTTCCGGCTCGGCCAGCGGGGCCATCAGGGCCCCCTCGTACCCCAGGAGGTCGCGCAGGTCGGAAAAGCCGTCGCGCACATTAAAGATCACCGCCCGCGAATCGCCGAAACGCTCGACGGCGCGGCGCAGCGAGGCGAACCGGTGATCCGCCCGCGGATCGGGGAAGGTGTATTCCAGGTGCCGCGTGAGGTCCGCCAGCGGGTGCGCGATGACGGCGGCAATGCAGTCCCCGGTCAATTGGCGGCGACTGCCCCACTCGTCCTCGAAGACCTCCGGGCTGACGAAGCGCTTGGAGTAATCGGGCCGGATGTTCACGCCGTCCAGGTCCAGGCGCTCCACGATATCCAGCGGATGGTCGGAGCCGGTCAGCGCCTTCCCGACCGTCTCGTCGATGAACCATTCAAAGGTCGGAATCCGATCCGGGATTTCCCGGCGGATCGCAGCGCACACGCGTTCAGTTCCATTCATGGGTGGTGATGATGTGGTTGTGGTTTTGGGGTTGATACGGCCTGAAAAAGGCCGTCCTGGATCAAGGGCAGGGCAGCCTTCCGGTGGCCGGCGTCACTGGGCGGTCCACGCAACGCGCACCAAGGAGATCTGGTTTTTGCCTGCTGTTCATAAGGTGCTGATTCTGCAATCTGCCGGCCCGGATGCAAGCCTGCACCGCACCCAGCCGGCAGGATTCCTGGCCAATCGCGGTCGGGGGGGCCAAAGCCGGACCGTCACGGCAGGCCGGGAATCAGCAGGCGGTAGAACCGGTTCGATCCGGTGGTGGCGTCCAGCAGGTTCGTATGGAGGGGCAGGGATTGGGCGGGAATCCGCGCCAAGTTGCTCCAATTGGCCGCGCCCCAGCGCTCGAGGGATTGGATGGTGCAGGTGCGGTTGGAGGCCAGCTGGAAGCCGATCCAAACCCCGTTGCTGGCCCGGCTGATTTCCAGCCGCGGCACGCTCAACGCGTTGTTGGGCGCGGTCCCCGCCACATATTCCTGCCAGTTCGACAGGCCGTCGCCATCCGGATCGAGCAGGGCATCCCCCACGTTGTTGGTCGCGAAGCCGAATTGGCGTTCCCAGCTGTCCGCCATGCCGTCGTGGTCGAAATCCGCTTGATAGGCCACCACGGCCACGGCGCTGGTGGCGGCACCGAAGCGGTTGGCCATCACGGCGGTGTAATCGCCGGCATCGGTGGGGGCGGCGCGGGGGATCCACAGCGTTTCATTGGTCTGCTGGAAGAGCGCCAGGCCGCTGCGGAACCACTGGCAACTGAGCGGCCCGGAGCCGGCAGCAGCCACCGTCACCCGGATGGCGCCGCCTTCCAGCACTTCCTGCCAGGCCGGCCGGGGCTGCTGGGTGAAGGACGGCGGCTCGGGCGCCCATACGGCCAGGAGGGCTGGCTCGCTGGTGACGGATCCAAAGTCGCCAGTGACCGCCACGGTGTAAACCCCGGCGCTGGCGAACTGGACATGGGCCAGGGCCAGCACCCCATTGGTGGCCGCGGGCAGGGCCGATCCGTCCTTGAGCCATTGATAGCGGAGCGGGCCAGCGCCGCTGGCGGAGACCGTAAAGGCCGCGTCCGAACCGGCGGCCAGGCTGAGGCTTTGGGGCTGCAGCACGATCACGGGGGGGACGACCACGTTGAGGAGCGCGCTGGCGCTCGCCACGGAGCCGGCGGGATTGAAGGCCACGGCCTGGTAAAGGCCATATTGCCGGGGCAGCGCGTGGTCCAGCCGCAAGGTGGCATTGGTCGCACCGGCCAGCAGCCCGCCATTGCGCCGCCACTGGTAGCGCAGCGGCTCGCTCCCGCTGGCCCGCATTTCCAGGCTGGCAGAGGCTCCCGCCACGACGACGGTGTCCGCCGGCTGCCGGGTGATGGCGGGCGGCGCAGCCACCACCGGCGCGCCACCGGGCGAGGGCACGGCGGCGGCCCAGCTGGCCGGGTCGCTGGCACAGGCGGCCGGGGCCTGGCGCCGCAGCGAAGCGCCATCGCCGTCCGCCCCAGGCCAAAGCGCGGCCTGGCTGTAATCAACCCACTCCACCACGGGATGGGAAAGGTTCGCGCCGCGCAAGACCGGCCTGCGCAGTTCCACCTTCCCGGCGGAAGGGCTGAGTTTTCCGGCCCAGGGGCCGAGCAGCGGCACACCCGCGTCGGGACCGTAAACACCGCGGAAGCCAGCCAGCTCGTTCGTGGCCGAGGCGGGGTCGAACCCCACGACAAGCAACCGGGCGCCAGGGGCCAGCGCGGCGCCCGCCGGGAAGTCGAAATCCACGCTCCCCCGCAAGCGCCAGCCAGCCAGCGGGACGTTGGTGGAGGCGAGGTTGAGCAGCTCGATGAACTCGTCGCGCACATTGCCGGGATCGGGCAGCAACGGGCCGGCGGCCGGGAGCGGCGGGAGGCCGGGCGGATGGAACATGATTTCCGCAAGCACCACCGGCCCGGCCCGCGGCGGCGCATTGCCCGCGCCCAAGGTGTTGGTGCTTTGGGCCACGAAGACCGTTTCCCCCCGGCTCGTGAGGTGGCGGCCAAAACTCACTCCCGGCTCGGCGGCCCCAAAATCGAAACCGTGCGCGTAGCCGGTCAAATCTCCGGTGGCGCTGGCGGAGAAGAGCCAGGCGCCGTCGCCATCGGGATCGAGGGCAAAGCCCAGCCCCCCGGCATTGAAGTCCGCTTCCGTGAACACCACGAAGCCACCGGGCGCCAGGACGGTGCCCGGCGGGATGCGGAACTTCCCGGGCTGGCGGAAGTCATCGCTCAGCCACCAGCCACCGAGGTCTGCGCTGACGGCGGTGGGATTGAACAACTCGATGGCGTCGCCACCCGCGGGCACGGAGAAGCTGAGCACCTCGTTCACGAGCACCGGGGGGATGGCGGGCGGGACGGGATCGGCGGCCCCGGGAGAACCGTTGATCCGGGCGCTCACCCGCCAGTGGGCGGCGCGACTCCAGTTGTCCGAGGGCGCAGTGTCGTCCACGACCACCAGCGAGAACCCGTGGCCGGCGGTGACCGGATGCCAGACTGGATCATAGCTGAAGTTGAGGATTTCCCCACCGCGCGCATCGAGCAGGCAGAGGCGCTCCCCGGAATTGCCCAGCTGTCCGGCATATTCCCCGGCCACCGGGAGGCTGGGGCCATAGCGGCTGGCGAAGGCGGCCCGACTGGCCACCACCAGCACCCTCGCGCCGGGGGCCAGATTGGTGACCGCACTGCCGGAAAAGGCGAATTGCACCCCGTCCGAAAAGCGCACGCCGGTGAGATCGAGAGCCTGGGTGGGCGAGGTGTTGCGCAGCTCGATAAACTCGAAATCCCCGGCACGGCTGGCGCTGCCGGCCGGAGGGGGCGCCGGCTGCCACATCAGCTCCGTCACGCGCAGGAACTGCCGGGCCGGACTGGGCACGGTGGAATAGCCGAGCGAGGCGATGGGCCGGCCAAAGTCGTTCACCAGCCGCACCAAACCGTCGCGCGCGGAGAGGCGGCCGCGGTAGGGGCTCAGCACAAACAGGCCCTGGCCGCCCCGCGGGCCGGTGGCGCGGGCCTGGAACCCGGCGAGGTTGGGCGAGAGATAGAGGGCGCCGGAGGCCGGGATGGCCGTCCCCGGCGGGAACTCGAACTCCACGCCGCCGTCCACTTTCCAGCCGGTGAGATCCACGGCAAAGGGATTGGCGTTGGTGAGGCAGAGGTATTCGTGGTCCGGGTTGCCGGAGGCCGGACTGGCTTCCACGCCCGCAAATCCGATGGCAACCAGCGCCGGCTGGCTCCCGGGATTGGCCGTGCCGACCGCCAGAATGCCACTCCCCGTGAGGAACGGCAGGCGCGGCACGAGGTATTCCTTGATGATGCGGTCGCCCGCCTGGCGCAAGGTGTAGGTGTTCCCGGGGAAATGAGCGTTGCCCTGCCAGCGGGCATGGTCGAGGTCCACCTCGGGCTGGAGCAACGGCACGAGGGCGTTGATGCGGTTGGTGAAGTATCCGCTGGCGAGGAATTGGTCGGCCAGGGTGCGCATGCGGCGCAGGAGCATCTGCTGGGTGCGCGGCGTGAAGGCGACGGCCTCGAGCAGGCGGTTGTATTTGCCGGGCGAAAGCGTGTAGGGCCGCGCCCCGATGAAAGGATGGCTGGTGTATATGGGCGGGCTGGAGCTCTGCTGGTTATACACGATGGTATCGGTGTTGAGGGCATTCGGGCCAAAGGTGAGATCCAGATCCCACGGCAGGATGCGCCAGAGACGGGTACCCTCGGTGTCCCGGTAAAAGAAATGGTTTTTGTCGGTGGCGTCGATGTCCTGGGTGATGGCGACGGTGGCCATGTAGTTCACCACCTCGGCCACCTCCACGTTATCGAAGAGGAAATTCTCGAGCGCCTGGCCGTTGAGTTGCAGCCCGGTGAAAAAGGCCTGCAGATCGGCGTAGCTTTCGTTCTGGCGGGTCTTCTTCTCGTAGAGGCTGGGGTTCACCGCGAAGGCGCTTTGATTGCCCTTGTAGAGGGCGCCGGTGTCGGGCAGGCCCTGGCGCCGCAGGAAATCCCGGTCCACCTGCTCCACGAACAGGGCCAGGCTGAAAAATTGAGCGTTTTGGTGGAGCCGCAGGTGGAAGCTCTCCATGCAGGGGAGGCCCGCGGCGCGCTTGTGCTCGTCCGCCAGCTGGTAGCGCAGGAAGGATTTGTCGGTGTAAGTGCCATTGACGTTGAATTCAGAAACCCGCGGTGCGTCGGGCCGGAACCGGAAATGGTGGTCGTCGTTCAGCTCGAATTTGTAACTTTTCTTGGGCCAGCCGCGCGAGGTCTGGCCCCGGATGCGCACGGAGGCATTGTCGTATAGCTCGCCGTCGAAAAACAACGCGCAGCGCGTGCCGGTGGCGGTGTCGGCGGCGGCGGGGTTCTGGACGAACCAGTGCAGGACCGGCAAGGCGGTGGCGGGATTGGTCCGCACCAGGGTTCCCTGGTAGGCGGACGAGGCCAGGGGATCGAGGAAGAGCGGCCAGCGCGAGGTGTGGCCGGTGCTGTCCTGCGCCGTCACGAAATAGCGGATCATCTGGCCGGGCAGCGCGGCCCGGGCGGGAATCACGGCGCCAAACCGGCCGTCGCCCGCAGCGCCATCCCCGTGCGCCCCGTCGTCCCACATGGGCACCGCCACTTCGCTCGTGAACATCACGCGGTAGTGCAGGGTGACACCGGCCACCGGGCTGAACGCGGGTCGCGCGTTCACCGTCACCACCAAATCGTCCTGGCCACCGGGCATGGCCGGGGTGTGGGCCAGCTCGGCCAGGATCGGTCCGGGCGCCGCCACCCCGGCGCCGTTGGGGGTGCCGGGCGTCGGCGCCGGGAAATAGCAGGCCGCGGCCGCCAACTGCGCGGCGGATTTGGCCTCCAGCCCGGGGGCAATGAGCAGATCGCTGCTGTTGAGGCCCGAGTTGAGGGCGTGAATGGCCAGCCAGTTCGTGCCCGCAACCAGCCGCGGCGCGAATTCGGCCAGGTTGAACACCTCCCCGGCCAGCACCTCGGCATCCGCGCGGTTGGTGGTGGCGAGCGAGTTCCAGCGCAGGTCGTCCGGCGCAAACCAGCGCAGGACTTCCTCCCCATTGAGCCAGACGACCGCCCCGTCATCCGCCTGCAAGCGCAGCTTCCACTCCGTGAAATCCGCCGGTTTATCCACCACGAACGGGATGCGGATGAGGCAGGAGGAGGCCCGGTTATACATCCCGGCCTGCACGCTGGTTTGGAACAAGCCGGCGTAGTCCCCCGGCGCCGTCTCGTAGCCAATGCTGTTGGTGCCGGCCAGCCAGGCCGAGTCGTTGAAGGAAGGCCATACCCAGTTCGTGCCCAGGGTGTCATCGAGGGGCACCCAGTAGCGCAGCGGGGAGCCGCTGGTGATGAAGGCCCGCGGCGGCGTGAGGCTGGCGAAGCCGTAGGATACGTTGGCCGCCTGGGGCGGAAAGGCGGGCGCAAACTGCGTAACGATATTGGTGTGCGGATCCACGAGCGCGAGGTACTGGCCACTGGCCCGGAGCTGGAAACTGGCATGCAGCTCGGCCCCAGCCACCGCCCGGTCCTTGCCCGAGGCGAAGACGATCAGGCAGGCGTTCGCGGCCAGGTTCGTGGCGGGGAAGATCCATTCCCGGAGACGGTCTGCGTCGTCGGTGAGCGACCAGCCGGCCAGGTTCACGGGGGCGGCGGAGCGGTTGCAGATTTCAATCCAGTCGGGGGAGTCACCGTCCGCATCGCGCAGGAAGCCGCTGTTGCTGGCCATGAACTCGGCGATGGCCACGCCAGGGGTTCCGCCGGAGGCCCGGCCGCCAGCCAGCCAGCCAAGGGCGGCCAACAGCAGCGCCACCAGCGGCAGTGGATTCAGCCAGCGGTCGGACCGGGGTGCTGAACGGATTCGTTGGCGCACGCATCCGGGCCGGCTGGGTCCCCCAGCCTCGCCCAGAACGGCCCGCGGAGCCGGCGAAGAAGCCCACGGCAGGCTCGGAAAAATATCGGCGCCTTCAGGATGTCCCATAGCTTGGCTCAGAATCGGCTCCCCCCCCGGCCCCGTCAACTAAAAGCCGCGCCCCAAGCGCCCAAGCGGTGGTCGCGGGCCAGCGGCTGATTGGCGTTGCTTCGGCGGAGGCACCGGCGGTAAAATGGACTTATGATCAAGGCCATAACACAGTCCACACCCGCCAGCCCAACCGCCACCGGGGAGTTGCCAGGCCTGGGCCGCGGGCAGGTGCCAGCCAGCGGCGCAGGCCGGGGAGGCGCCGGCAAAACCTGGGCGGCCGGGAGCCGCATCGCCGCCGCGGTGCTGGCCGTGGTGCTGGCCACGGGCGGGCTGCTGGCGGCGCCCAGCAGTGCGGGCGGAGCCGAGCTGCGCCTCAGCACGAATTTCACCGCGGCGCAGGCCGGCGATCTGCCGCG
>CAIMWS010000518.1 GCA_903845125.1 uncultured Verrucomicrobiota bacterium | reverse complement strand
GGCCTCGACCATGCAAGTGGTGGGCGCCTTGCAGAAAGCCAACAAGGATTTCGACCTGGTCGTCATCGTGGGCGCCAACCATGGCGCGGCCGAAACCCCCTACGGCTCACGCCGGCGCGCGGATTTCCTCGCCCAGCACCTGCTGCAGCCAAAATGAACCCATTCCCGGGGCACGGTTTGCGCCCGGGACCTGTCCGGCGGTCTGCCGCGCGGGCGGCGCAATTTTCTGGCCTTCTGGTTGCCAGCCCGGCGGGCAGAAGTGGCCCGCACCGCCCGCCGCGGATCCCTCTCCTCCCGGGGCGAGGGGATGCGCCTGGGGCGTAAAAGTCCTTCGCGGCAGCCAGGCGTAAATTCCCCGGCACGGACCGCCAGTCCGTAACTGGCTCCTGGCGCTGGCTGCCTGTTCAATTATTGATCCGGCTTTTTCCGGATTTCGTCCCCCACCTTTTCATTCACTGGAACCGGTTGGTTGGTGGACGCTGGTTCCACCGCATTGGTGGCGACGGCGGTTTTTTCAGCCAGCAGATTGGCCATGGCGGCGTAAATCATTTTCAATTGCGGGTTGCGCTTGATGAGCGCCATGGTCGCCATGGTGCGCTCGTTTTCCAGGTTGGGTTCCGTATAAAAATCGTAATCGATTTTGTGGTTGCCATTCTGATCCACCAGGTCAACCACATAACAATAGTAGTTGGTCCCCTGGTATTCGAAATTGGTGCGCGTCATATCCTCAAAGACCGACGAGTTCAAATCGAATTCCTTGGGGTTTACCGGCGCCCGCTTTTGGGAGCCAAAAGCCAGGGCGACCATTTGGGTCAGTTCCCTGGGGGTCACATTGGTAACCAGGCTGAGTTGGTTGCTCAACGTGGTGAAGGCCGCATTGGTGTTGGTGAGCACGGGAAACTCCGCCAAGGCCGGCACATTGGAGGCGATGCCGATGCCCGGGGCCGGCCGGCGGGCCTGTGCTTGCTCATGCTGGCGGAAATTCGCCTGCGAATGGGTGTTCCACCAGATGTTCAGCAAGGGCATCACGGCTTGCAGCAAAGGAATGATCAGCAGCAATCCGGCGAGGTTGAGGATGACCAGGATCCAAAATTTCCTGCCGGTCCACCACCGTCTTTTCCTGGGCGTTAATGATTCTGGCGCCATAAGCTAAATTTATATAACCGATTGCCGCCCGGGAGCCGCCTCCGACCGCTCACGAGCTGGACTTGACTCCAACCTAACGCTGATCCGGCCACCGCCCAAGGTTATTTTTTCCCAAAGCCCGGAAACGCGGGTGGCAAGACCCATTGAGTTATGCCGGGGAATTGGTTAGGTTGCCCTCATGAAAGGTTCACAGACCACAAGGTGGGAGGAGACCCAATCGACCGGCAACGGAGTCCGCCGGGGGCGGCCGCCGGTTTGGCTGGCGTGGGGGGTGGCGGCGGTTCTCTGCGTGGGCGGGCGGCTGGCGGCCGGACCCACCGCCGCTCCGGCCGATGCACCAGCGGCCACCAACGCCGTGGCCAGGGCGGCTAATCCCAACGATCCGGTGGAGCAGGAACTGCAAAAGCTGCTGGAGATGGACGATGTCGCGCAGGATGAAGTCGAGCGCTGGATCCGGGAGAGCGATGCCACGGGCGACCGCGCGACCATCAAGGATGCGGCCTTGAGCTTGCGGATGGAGCAGCGGGTGGCGCCGGTACGCCGGGCGTATGAAGATTTTCTGCAGCGGCATGGCACTCACGCCCGTGCGCAGCTGGCGTTTGCCAGTTTCCTGATGGAGATCGGCCGGGATGCGGAAGCCCTGCCGCACCTGGAAAAGGCCCGCGACCTGGAGCCGCAAAACGCGGCGGCCTGGAATAACCTGGCCAATTACTACGGCTACCACGGGCCGGCCACCAACGCCTTCCTATGTTACCAGAAGGCGATCGAGCTGAACCCGAAAATGGCCATCTACCTCCAGAACTATGCTTCGCTTCTCTATTTGTTCCGCGTGGATGCCATGGAAACGTTCGGCGTGGATGAGCAGGCCATCTGCCGGCAAGCCCTGGACCTCTACCGCAAGGCGCAGGCCTTGAACCCGAAGGATTTCGTGCTGGCCAACGACCTGGCCCAGGTCTATTACGCGGTGAAACCCCCGCGCCACGAGGAGGCCATCAAAGCCTGGGAAAACGCCCTCAGCCTGGCCCGGGATCCCTTGCAGCGGGAGGGGATCTTTATCCACCTGGCCCGCATCAAAATGGCCATGGGCCTCAAGGCGGAGGCGCGTGACCAGTTAAACCAGGTGAAGGGCGTGGTTTACGATTCGCTCAAGCAGGCCTTGCTGGACGAATTGGATGGCAAAAAGCCCCCTAAAAAATCGGCCGCCAACAAGCCCCCGTTGCTGGGACCGCCGGCGCCCGCCAGCTTTTCCGCCAGCACGCCGCCGGCCGGCGGGTCCGCCACCAACACCGGGCCCATCCGCTTGCTGCCCAGGAAGTAAATCCTCCCGACCGGGGATGGATAAACCGGGGGAGCGGGCGCGCGGGGCATAATCCCGGGCGGGCGTGGGCCGTTTGCCCTCCCTGTTTGGCCCCGGGCACTGCGTTGCTGCCGCCCAGCCACTGATCACGGCGGCCGGGCGATTTCCCCCCCCACGCCGTGGGTGGTGATTTGACAAATCAAAGCCTTGTTGTTTAGTGGGGAATGGCCAGTTTAGGCTTCCAACTAATGGCAGGCAGAAATCCCCTGAGAAAACCGTGTTCAACGGCTGGGCAACGGTTTCCCGTCCGGTATTTTTACCGTGCCGCTTTGGGCCAGGCCGGGTTTACCCTCATTGAACTGATGGTGGTGATCTCCGTCATTGCGATCCTGGCCGGTTTGCTCATTCCGGTGGTGTCCAAGTCGAAAGGCAAAGCCCTCGGCATGATGTGCCTGAGCAACACCCGCCAGCTGACTCTGGCCTGGAACCTGTATGCCAGCGACACCCGCGACCGGCTCGTTTACAACCTGGGTCTGGACCGCCGCCAGCCGGTGCCGCCCCCGAACCGCGATCTGAACTGGGTAAACAACGTCATGACGTGGGAATTGGATGCTGATAATACGAACACCCTCTTCCTGGCCAAAAGCCCCCTGGCCCCGTTCCTGGGTTCGGCCCTGAACGTGTTCCTCTGCCCGGCGGACCGCGTCCTGAGCTCCGTCCAGCGGCGGGCCGGCTGGAGCCGCCGCGTCCGCAGCGTTTCCATGAACGCCATGGTGGGGGACGCCGGACCCAATGTCCAAAACGGCGGCAATGTGCTCAATCCAGGCTACCGGCAATACCTCCGCCTGTCGGACATCCGCAAGCCGGCCCAAACCTTTGTCATCCTCGACGAACATCCCGACAGCATCGGGGATGGTTACTTCTTTAACCACGAGGAGGATGCCGAGTGGGTTCATCTGCCGGCCTCTTACCACAACGGCAGCGGCAGCTTCTCCTTTGCCGACGGCCACTCCGAATTCCACCGCTGGCTTAATCCGCACACGCAGATCCCCGCCAAACCGGATGCCGCGGCATTGCCGCTGCCGGTTCCCCCAGCGGCGGAGGACGATTTTGTCTGGGTCTCGGAGCACATGAGCGAGGAGCTTTGATGCCATAACCGCTCGCCCGCCGGTTTGGATTCCCGCCGGCGCCGTTTCCGGCCCGTGCCCTTCCCCCCGCCGACCATCGGCCAGCCGCCGAATCCCCCGTGGGTCGAAGTTTTTCCGTTCCAGGAGCGCCGCGGCTCCCACGTCCGGCGCCAAGGCGTCTTGGAGCAGGCTGCGCCGCTGGGGATGGCTGGTTGAAGCCTCGGTTTTCATCGATTCCCTTCTTGGTTGGAAAGTGGCGGGTCCGGAGATGTTCCACGTTGCCCATCCGCCGGACCCGCCGCGCCCTCCCCTCCGGGAGTCCGCTTGAATTAATAAGTCAGCCTGATCTGGCCACGGATCTCACCGCTGCCGTGGTTTGCCGTGTGGATATTCACATAGGTTTTGCCCTGCATCAGGGCGGATATTTGTTCCGCCGTCAGCGTCACGGAACCGCTCAAAGTGCCCGCCGTGCCCGCGGCCCCTTCCAGGGGTGCCAGAACACCTGCGGATTGCGCCGCATCGGCCGGGCCATGAATGTGGGCCATGGCGGCCGCGGAGGTCAGCCCCTCATAGCGGATCGAGTAAGCCAGTGTGCTGCCGCTCAGGGTCAGGGTGCCCGAGCCGGTCCCCGCCGGGCTCACGGGTGGGATCTCCGCTCCGCCGGATAAGTTCACGGTGAATTGCCAGGGCGCAACCTGGCCGCGGATCTCCCCGCCGGGATGCCGGGTGGTGTGCACGTTCACATAGGTCAGGCCCTGGAGCAGGTTCGTCAGCGCCTCCAGGGATATTTTCTGACTGGACTCCAGCGTGCCGGCGGTCCCGCTGGCGCCTGCCAGCGGCGCTAAAACCCCGGCCGCTTGCGTGGCCGTGGCCGGCCCGTGCAAGTGGGCGTCCGTGGCGTCCGAAGACAGCCCATAAAAGTCGATGTCATAATACATCAGGTTTCCCACCAGGGTGATCCACCCCGCGCCTGCCCCCGCCTCCGCCACCGCCGGGATTTGTGCGCTGCCCGAGAGCTGCACGGGAACGCGCAAAGGCACCACCTGCCCCCGGATTTCCCCGGCGGGGCTGGGCGCCGTGTGGATGTTCACATAGGTTTGCCCGGACACGATCGCCGCCAGCTGGCTGTCAGTGAGCGGCACCGTTCCCGCCAGCACTCCGGAGGTGCTCGTCGCCCCCGCCAGCGGGAACAAAACCCCGGCGGAGTGCAGCGCATCGGCCGGTCCGTGGAGGTGGGCCTGGAGCGCTTCCCCGGACAAGCTGTTGAAGTGGATATGGTAACTGAGCTGCGTGCCCTCCAGCGACAGCGACCCCAATCCCTTCCCGCCTCCGGGCTGTCCGGGTATCTCATATTCGCCTTCCAGCCGCACAGCCAGGGGGATCACGACGGCGGCCGCCTTGTTCAAGATGCGGTAGACGCCGGCTTCACCGTCCTTGGGCACGGTCACATACGTCGCGGTGGTGGTGAGCAGGTTGAACCAGTTCGTATCGGCCGGGTTGCTCTTGCGCTGGAGCAGGTACGGCCCGGTGCCCCCCGTCCAGGAGATGGTTACCGCATCCTCCAGGCTGGTGATCCCCGTGAAGCTGAGGGGGGGTTCCACCACCGCCTCCTTGAGGGTGAGGCTCACGGGATCCGATACCGCGCTGGCCCCCAGATAATCAGTCGCCCGCGCGGTCAGCGTGTATTGGCCGGGATGGGCGAGGCTGAAGCTCAGCTCATAAGGCGTGGAGGTGAGCGTGCCCAGCAGGTCCGCGCCGTTCAATATCTCCACCTTGACGATGGTCCCCGCATTCGCCTTGGCGGAAGCTTGCACCAACCCGCTGTAGGGTGTTTCGGCGGTCAATCCGGTCACCGGCGCAGTGATTGCCACCTGCGGTGCCCGCCGCACCGGCTGGCTCGTTGCCACTCCGGGATTGGCCACCTGGGCACCGGCAAACCCCTTTCCGGTTCCCTCCGGATCCCCCACCTCCTGGCCATTCGTGAAGCCATCGCCGTCGGAATCTTTTTTAGCCAACCCAGCCCCCCAGAACGGCGTGGCGCTGGGGCCTTTCACGATGGCATAAACATCGTTGCCAAAGGGCGTCCTCGGCCCGCCACCAGCGGGGTTGATATGGCAACCGGCGCAGCCGATCACGGTGCCGTTGGGGTACATCCCGGGCCGGAAGGGCCGGGCTTGGGTTTCCACCAGGGACAGTCCCGCCGCCAAACCGGCGGCGCATAGGATGGTCCGGGTGCGGGTCATGGTTGATTTCAGGTTGTTCATGGTCGGTTTCATTTTCTATCAATTTCACTCATCACATTAATTAGAATCACGAACGGCGGTTTTGTTCCCGCGCCGGGTGGAATAATTTTCATCCACCCGGCCCCCGGGCCTTGATAATTCCCGGATGATGGGCGTTATTAACTGCGCCGCCGATGCTTGGCGGCGGCTGGATGCGGGCCGGTTTTTCCCAACCCGGCTGGCCCGGCGCTCCCCAAAATATCAGGCTTCAGTCTGGATCGTCTGGAAACGGTCCGCCCGGTGCCGGTGAAAAAAAATGGATCTGGCCGGGAACAAAACCTGGCCGGGGGTTTCTTATATTATATGGCGAATTATGGCAGAGGATTTGGACTTTGAAACCTTGGTCGATCAGTATTATCAGCCGCTTTACAAGTTTGCCCTGGGGTTGGCCGGCTCGGAAGCCGATGCCTGCGACCTGACCCAGCAGACGTTTTATATCTGGCAAACCAAAGGCCACCAACTGCGTGAAGCCGGGAAGATCAAATCCTGGCTGTTTACCACCATGCATCGTGAATTCTTGAATTCGAGGCGCCGAATCATCCGGTTTCCGCATTCCGGGCTGGAGCAGTCGGAGGGCGAATTGCCCTCGGTGCCAGCGGGCACCATGTCCACGGCGGACTACCCGGCGGTGCTGGCAGCCCTGGCCCGGGTTGACGCGCCGCACCAGGCGGCGGTGGCTTTGTTTTACATGGAGGATTATTCTTACCAGGAAATCGCAAATATTTTGGAAATACCCATCGGCACGGTCAAATCCCGCCTGGCCCGGGGCATCGCCCAGCTGCAGAAGCTCCTGCTCGTGCCGGCCAAATCCAGCCAATTCAAGGAAGCCTGATGAACCCCGAACAAATCAAAGAAAACCTCCTGCTTTACCGCCCGGGGACGGAGGACGAAAACGACCCGGACATGGCCCAGGCCTGGCAGGCAGCGCAGCGTGATCCAGCGTTGATGGAGTGGTTCCAGCAGCACCAGGCATTCCACGCCATGGTGCGGCGGCAGCTCCGGCAGATCCAGCCCCCCGCCGGCCTCAAAAACCGGATCCTCGCCGGCCGGCCGGCCGGGCAAAAAGCCGCATGGTGGCGCCGGCGGGAGTTTTTGGCCGCCGCGGCCTCCCTGGTATTGCTGGGCAGCCTCCTCTTCTGGTGGGTGATGCCCCCGCCGGAAAACCACCTGGCCACCTACCGGCAGCGGATGGTCAAATACGCCCTCACCCAATACCGGATGGATATCGCCACGAGCGACATGGCCCGGATCCGGGCCTTCCTCGCCGCCCGGGGCGGGGCCGGCGATTATGTATTGAGCCCCGCTTTGGCCAAGCTGCCCGGCGCCGGGTGTGCCCTGCTGAAATGGCAAAACCACCCGGTATCCCTGGTCTGTTTCCGGCTGGGCAAGGACGATTTGATCTGGCTCTTCGTCGCGCCACGCGCCTCCATCGCCGGCGCTCCCGCCACCGCCCAACCGGTCCTGGCCGCCGCGGGCAGGATGCAGACCGCGGCCTGGAGCCAGCAGGATAAAACCTACCTGCTCATGGGCCTCGGCGATGAATCGCTCATCCGGCGGTTCCTCTGACCGGAACCACCTCCCGCCGGCCACCCGCACCGGACTGCATGGCTGGCTTCCGCGTAAACCACCCCCGGGAAGCAAATGCGGGTTGCCAAACCCGATGGGTCAAGGAAGACTTCCGCCCATGATGATCCACTGCTTGATGCTTTCCGCCTGGTGGGGAAGCCTGGCGGCCACCGGAGCGGTGGCGGGCCAGGCCGGCTGGGACTGGGGCTGCGAATTTGAACCTTACGTGGACGGGGTGACCGGGGTCACCATCCAGGAATTGAGCCGTGGCCCCGGCACGAACGACAATTTGTATTTCCACTTCTCCAACTTCACGGCGGACAACCGCTTCTTGATTTTCACTTCCGACCGTACCGGGGTGCGGTTGCTGTTTCGCGCCGAAGTGGAGAGCGGCCGGGTGGTGCAATTGACGGAGGATCCCGCCTTGAATGCCCCCTCTGCCTGTCCCGATCCGCGCCACCCGGAGCGGCTCTATTGCCTGCGGGGACCGGCCGTGATGGCCCTGAACATCCACGATTTCAGCTTGCGGAAAGTCGGTGAAATCCCCCCGCCTTACGCGGGCGGCTTCCCGCAACCGACCGTGAGCCGGGATGGCGAGTGGCTGGCCCTGGGCAAACAGCGGGATGAAACCAACTGGGAAATCGGGCGGATGCGCCTGGCCACAGGCGCTTATCAAACCGTGCTGACGCAGGGGTTCCGCATCGGCCATGTGCAATACAGCCCCCAGGATGACTGGATTTTTTACGTCTGGGAAACCGGGGGCTACGCCCCCCAGCGCTCCTGGCTCGTGCGTGGCGATGGCTCCGGCAACCGCCCCTTTTACGCCCGCACAGATCCCAAAACCTGGCTCACCCCGCTCAAGGAATGGGTAACCCATGAGGCCTGGATTGCCGACACCGGCGCGATGACGATGGTCAACGACAAAGTGGGCCTGCTGGTGGTCTCACCGGGGGGCGATTCCCGCCTTGTATGCGAGGGCTCCTTCTGGCATGCCGCCGCCCGGCCCGATGGGCAGTGGCTGGTGGCGGACGATGCCCAGGGACACCTCTGGCTCGTGCATGCCGGCACCGGCAGCAAGCGGCTGCTGGCCACCGGCTTGCGGGATGGGGTGCGCGCCATCCATGCGCATCCCTCCTTCGACCGCCGCGGGCATTTCGTTCAATTCCACACCGGCCGCACCCGGGAGACCGTGGCCGTGATTGATCTCCGGGCCTTGAAGGAGCCGGTGTGGCGCCTGGAAAAATAAAGAATGGAGATGGGGCCGGGCCGGTTTTTTGCACCGGCGGGCGCGGCGCAATTCCTCCCCTTACGGCTGGACAATCCGGCTGGCCTGGGTTAACCAATGGAAGCTGTGAGCTCCAAGGATCGATTCACCCTGTTGCTGCTGGTCCTTTATGCCCTGGGCGCCGGCGGCCTGGCGGCCCAGGATCAGCTGCTCATCACCGAATTCATGGCCGACAACCAGGCCACCTTCACCGATGGCTACGGGCGGCATGCCGATTGGATCGAGATCCATAACCCCACCCCCTCCGCCGTCGATCTGGCGGGCTGGCAGTTGCGCGCGGGCCGGGATGCCTGGACGTTTCCCGCCCGGATCCTCCCCCCCGGCGGTTACCTCGTGGTATTCGCGGCCGGGGAGGCGAGTGGTCCGGCCGGCGACCCGCTGGGCTACCTGCAGGCCAGCTTCAAGCTCAGCGCGGAAGGCGAGCCGCTGGAGCTGGTCAATCCCGGGGGCCAGGCGGTTTTCGGCTTCCCCTGGCCGGTTTCCCGGCAGCGTGAGGATATCTCCTGCGGGTTGCTCACGGAGCAGCGGGTCCTCGTGGATGCCAGCTCGCCGGCCCGCATCCTGGTGCCGGACGCCCCGGTGAGCGACGCCTGGCGGGGCGGGGGCCCTTTCGACGATGCCGGGTGGCGGGCCGGTTCGGCGGCGGCCGGATTCAATCTGGACCCTGGCCCGGTGCTGGGCGGGGCCGGCGCCACCATCGCCTACCGCGTCGCCGCCGGCACGGCGGGGACGCAAAATTATGGGGGCGCGCTCGGGATGGACTGGGAGCTGAAAACCCCCATCATCGTGACCGCCCTGGGCGTTTTTGACGATGGCGCCAATGGCCTGCGGACCACCCTGACCGCCCAGCTGTGGCGCCGGGATACCCGCGGCACCCCCACCGATTTCACCGACGACACCGGGGCGGCCATGCTGGCCCAAATGGTTTTTACCGCCAGCGATCCCGGAACCCTCGAGGGCGGCAGCCGCTTCAAGAGCCTGGCCACCCCGGTGGCGCTGGCCCCGGGCGCCTATACCATCGTGGCGTACGGATACAATGACGCCGAGCGCAACGGCAACGCCGGTTCCGGCGGCAATCCGGAAGCCTGGGAGACCGGCTCCGGCCAGGGCGCGGTGGAGTTCACCGGCGCCTCCCGCTACGGCACGGCGGGCGGTTTCCCACGCACCGTGGATGGCGGTCCCGCGGACCGCTATGCCGCCGGCACGTTCAAATTTGTGCGCCAGGTGGACCCCGATCTCCGCACGGATCTGACGTCGGCCATGTCCGGACGCCGCACCACGGCCCTCCTGCGCATTCCGTTCACGGTTCCGCCGGGCGCCGCCACGCAATCCCTGGTCTTGCGGGTGGGCTACGATGACGGTTTCGCCGCCTGGATCAACGGCCTCCCGGTCGCGCAGCGCAATGCGCCGGAGCCGCTGCGCCATGATTCCGCCGCCACCCGCGCGGACAATGGCGTTGCCCAGTGGAACGTCGTGCTGCCCCCGGGCACCCTCCGGGAAGGGACGAATCTGCTCGCCCTCCAGGGGTTGAATGTGGCCGCGGCGGATCGGGACTTCATCCTCGCACCCAGCTTGAGCCTGATCCGCATTGACCCGGCCACGGTGGTTTATTTCCGGGCGCCCACCCCGGGGGGCCCCAACGACACCAATCGCATCACCGCCTTCGCCATCGAACCGGCCTTTTCCCAGACCCGTGGGTGCTACACTGCCCCCTTTGATGTCGTGCTGTCCAGCGGCACCCCGGGGGCCGCGATCCGTTATACCACCGATGGCTCGGCGCCATCCCCCACCCGCGGCCAAACCTATGCCGCCCCCCTCCGCCTCAGCGCCACCACGATCCTGCGTGCCCTGGCCTTCCAGGAGGGGATGGAACCTTCCGCCATTGTCACGCACACCTATTTGTTCCTCAGCGATGTGGCCATCCAAACCAACCGCCCGCCCGGGTATCCCACTTCGTGGGCGGGGGTGACCGCCGCCTATGGCATGCCCACCAACGCCACCGCTTATGCCCGGGCCGCCGGCAACGCCAACTTCACTCCGGACCAGGCCCGGGCGGCCCTGGTGCAATCGCTCCAGGCCCTCCCCGCCTTATGCCTGGCCACGGATCGCGACAATCTGTTCAGCGCGACGACCGGGCTTTACCTCAACCCGGGCAACCGCGGCGAAGCCTGGGAGCGGCCGGTGTCGGCGGAATTGATCCTGCCGGATGGCACGGAAGGCTTCCAGGCCAACGCCGGTTTGCAGATCATGGGCTGGACTTCGCGCAGCGTCAGCTCCACGCCCAAGTTGAACTTCCGGCTCCTGTTCGAGCGCAAATATGGGCCCGCCCAGTTGCGCTACCCCTTCTTCGGCCCGGCCGGCGCCTCCCGGTTCAACTCCATCGCCTTGCGCGCCAACTCGCGGGACAGCTGGGCCGCCGAGTATGCCGGCCTCGGTTCGGCCACCTACCTGGCGGACCAGTGGGCCAAACAGGCGCAACTGGAGATGGGCCGGCTCGCGCCCCGGGGCCGGTTTGTGCACCTTTATCTGAATGGCCTCTATTGGGGTATCTATAACCCCACCGAGCGCCCCGACGCCGCCTTTGTCGCCAGCTACCTGGGTGGCGAGCGGGAGGACTATGATGTCATTAAATTCTGCTGCCCCCAGATGGTGGAAGACGGCGGGGCCGCGGCCTGGAATGACCTTCTGCAGGCCGCCAACGCGGGCGTCACCAACCTGGCGGCCTATCAGCGCCTCCAGGGCAACCGCCCGGATGGCACCCGCGATCCCGCCTGGCCGTGCCTGATCGATATCGATAATTTCATCGATTACGTGATCAACGGCCAATTCCATGCCTCCGTGGACTGGCCCGGCAATTATTACGCCGGGCGCAACGCCAGCGACCCCTGGAGCGGTGGTTTCCAGTTTTTCCAATGGGATAACGACCTCGCCTTCAGCGGCGCCGATGTAAACGCCAACAAGGTCCAGACGGATCCCGGCAGCGCCTGGTGGCAGACTTCTCCCGGGGCGTTGGATATCGCCCTGCGCAAAAACCCTGAATACCGCCTGCGCTTCGCGGACCATGTTTACCGGCATTTCTTTAACGAGGGCGCGCTGACCACCCGCTCGAACACCGCGCGGTGGACCCGCCTGGCGGAGCTCCTGGAGCCGGCGTTGTTCGCGGAATCAGCCCGCTGGGGCGGCGTGCGCGGCACCCTGCGCACGGTGCAGGACCATTGGCGCCCGCGTCTCCTGCGCATGCTCAACCAGTATTTCCCCGCCCGCAATGCCGTGGTCCTCGCGCAACTGCGTTCCTATGGCCTGTATCCCAAACTCGACGCCCCGGAATTCGTGCCGGGCGGAGGCGTGGTTCCGCCCGGCCAGTCCTTGCGTTGTTCCGCCAAAGCCCCCATCTATCTTACCCTGGATGGCAGTGATCCCCGGCTCGCTGGCGGAGGCATCAATCCCGCCGCCCAGCCCCTGGCGGCGAGCAACAGCGTCGTGGCCTTGCCAAACTCCCCCAAGCCGGTCCTGGTGCGGGCCCGGGCTTTCAATGGCACGGAATGGTCGGCCCTGCACGAAGCGCAGTTCCTCATCGGCCAGCCACCCAAACCGGGGGATTTGGTGGTCAGCGAAATCGCCTACCACCCGGCTACGCCCTCCCCCGCGGAAAAGGCCGCCGGCTTCAGCGACGCCGATGATTTCGAGTTCCTGGAGCTGGCCAATGCCGGCACCAACCATCTGGCCCTGGTCGGCCTGCGCTTCACCCAGGGCCTCGAGGTGGACTGGTCCGGCCCCGCCCTGCCCCTGCTGGCGCCGGGCGAGTGCCTGCTTTTGGTGGCCAGCGAAAAAGCTTTTCTCCTGCGCCACGGCCAGGACCTGGCGGGACGGATCGCCGGCACTTTCACCAACGGCACCCATCTCAGCAATGCGGGTGACCGGCTGGCCTTGGTGGATGCCGCCGGCCAGACCCTGTTCGATTTTTCCTATGGCGATGATGGGGCTTGGCCCACGGCCGCCGACGGATCGGGCGCCACGCTGGTTCTGGTCAATCCGGCCGATCCAGCGAACCCAGCCAGCTGGCGGGCGAGCCTCCTGCCCGGCGGCACACCCGGCACCGCCGCCTCCCTGCGCGAGGAATGGCGAAGGCTCCACTTTGCGGGCATGGATCCAGCCCTGGCGGACGATCCGGCCGATCCCGATGGCGATGGCGCGGCCAACCTGCTGGAATACGCTTTGGGAACCGATCCCAACCAACCCAATCCCGCCTCGGCGGGCTTCCAGGCGGGCTTCGTGCTGGAAAATAATAACGGGCAATCCACCCGTTATCTGGCCTTAACTTTACAGCGAATCAAGGATCCCACGATCGGGATTGCCCTGGAAACCTCCTCCGACCTGGTTGCCTGGCACGAGGCCACTGCGCAATTCGACCTGTTGCGGCCGCCAGCCGATCCCAACTCTGCCTGGGAAAGCCTTCTCTTTCGGGCTTCGCTGCCTTGGCCCGCGAACCATGAACCCGCCTTCTGGCGGCTCCGGATCACCGCCAGGTAAATTTGCCAGCCATACGCCGCCGGCGCGCGGTCTCGATTTGAACCTGTCGCGATTTGAACCTTGACTCCGGCCGGGTGGAGATTAGATTGCTGGCAACGAGAAATCACACAACATGCCTTATATGAAGCGCGTCACCGCATTTTTTAAAAGGGAGGCGTTCACGCTGATCGAGTTGCTGGTAGTCATTGCCATCATCGCCATCCTGGCCAGCATGATGATCCCGGCGCTCGCCCGCGCCAAGCAGAAGACCATCCGCGTCAAGTGCAACGCCAACCACAAGCAGCTTGCCTTGGGGTTCCACATGTACAGCTCGGACAACAACGAGTACTTCCCGGTTTACGAGGATTGGGCCGCCTGGGGCGGCAATACCGGCGTGATGACTTTGCACGGGGGCCAGGTGCCCATGTCGCGCCGCCCGCTGAACAAGTACGTCAGCAATCCGGAATCCTTCCACTGCCCGGGAGACAAGGGCGATTCCCTTTGGAAAAGCCAGTTCCCCAAAGGCATTAATAGCTGTTACGCTGGCTGGGGCAACAGCTACCTCGCCGTCTGGGGCGTGGAGACTTTGCGGGTGAAACATGTCACCGGCGATTCCCGGCCGGAAGCCAAGGGCACCCCCCAAGCCTTGCCGATGAAGATGACCGAGGTGGCCCGGCGGCCCACCAATAAGATCATCGAGGGCGACTGGCTGTGGTGGGCCGACCGCGACAAAAACGATCCCTGGAGCCAGTGGCACAATTACAAAGGGCAGTACCGCATGAACATCCTGTTCGGGGATGGCCATACCGAGTTTTTCTCCTTCCCCAAGGAAGCTTACAACTGGAACTACTCCGGCCCGGCCCCCGATCCCTCCTATACCTGGTGGTGACCCCCGTTGCAAAGAGTCCCGGCATGACCCCCCATATCCCCGCCGGGCTGCAGGCCCCCATCAATCAGCAGGTGCTTGGCCACCTGGCTGGTTTGTCGGCGCACTCGGATGTGGCGCAGGCCTTGCGGACGGCCTTGAAGCCTTTGGGGGATGTCCAGGTATTCTGTCCGGATTGGCAGCAATACCGTTTTGTGGCTGCTTCCACGCTGGGCATCATCTTTGCCTGGGCCGCCGGGGCCGGCACCATCGGGTTCCGTTTGGATGAACGAATGAAGGCCCGCGCCCTGGTTTGCGGGGGCGCGGTGTATCCTGAATGCGGCGGCGAATGGATTTCGTTTACTCTCTTCCGGGATGATTGGCCCCAGGTGGATCTGGAGTTCTGGGCGCGCAAGGCCTACGTCGCGGCCCGGGAAGTGGGGCGGTGAACCGGCTCGATCCACTGCCCCGCAGGCCCCGCCCTTGACCGTCGCCCAGCCAACCGGAACCGGAAAACCGCTTACCGATAATCCGGCTCGTTGCCCGGCTTCCATTTGATGTTGCAGCCGAGGCCCGGCTTCTGAAGTTGGGCCACCGGCTGGCCGGCGAGCACGGCTGCGACCGCGGCGCGCAAATCCCGGCCCGTCACTGGGAGCCCGTTCCCCGGCCGGCTGTCATCCATCTGCCCCCGGTAAACCAGCCGGCGCTGCGCGTCGAACAGGAAAAATTCGGGGGTGCAGGCGGCCCGGTACGCCTTGGCCACCTCCTGGGATTCATCGTATAAATAGGGGAAGGTGTAGCCGGCGGCGAGGCTTTCCTGGCGCATCCGGGCGGGCGCATCGGCCGGGTAGCGGAGCGCATCATTGGCATTGATGCCCACCAGGGCCACCTGCTGCTGCTGCAGGTCCCGCGCCAGCCGGGCCAGCCCGTCCCGGAGATGCTGCACATACGGGCAATGGTTGCACAGGAACACCACCACCAGGGCTGGAGCGTCCTTGAAGTCATTCAGGGTGACCATTTTCCCGCCGGTATCCGGCAGGCTGAAATCCGGCGCCGGGGTTCCCAGCGGCAACATCGTTGAGGGTGTCAGGGCCATACGTTTTTTCAACGAACATAGCCCCCGCGAGCCATTCCGCCAACTGATTCAGCCAACCACCGCCGGCAACGGGGATGGGGATTATTGTAAATCGGCTTGCCGCCAGCGCAGCCGCGCCGGGTGCTACATCTCAAATTCCAAATTTGAAATCCGGCCCCGGCCCGCTGGCACCGGGTTTTGAAGTTCAAGGACTCCCGGCCGCTCCGGCTCGATCCGGGACGCGCGGCGGCCCTGCGACCGGGTCGGTGGCCGGCGCCAGCTTGAAACCGATGGTGGTCCGGGCGCCGTTTTCGTTGGCCAGTTCCAGGCGGCCCAGCGGCTGGCTGCGCAGCGTGCCGCGGATGAGCTTCAAGCCCACCCCTTCCCGCTGGCCGGCCAGCACTTCAGCCGGCCAGCCGGCTCCATTATCGTGGTAGGTGAGCGTGAGCGTTAGGGCGCCATCCGCCGCCGGGGCGGTGGCGATCAGGACTTGGATATGCCCCGACTGGCGTCCGGGGAATCCGTGTTTAACGCTATTGGTGGTCAGTTCATTGAGGATGAGGGCCAGGACTGTGGCCTGGCGCGCCGACACGATGACCTGCTGCGCTTCCGCTGGCTCAAAGGCCATTCCGGTGGTGGTTGGCATCGCGGCGGCGGCCACCGCTCCCGCCAGGATCCGGCGGGCCAGCTGCCCCAACGGGAGCCCCTGCCAGTGGGATTTGGTCAGCATCTCATGCACCGTCACCATGCCCGAGATGCGCTCCTCCACGCTGGCCAAAACGGCCCGTGGATCCCGCCCCGCTGGCAGGCTTTGCCCGCGCTCCATGCGCAGGATCCCCTGGATGCTGACCAGGTTGTTTTTAACGCGATGGTTCACTTCGTTCAGGAGATCGGCGCGGATCTGGGCCTCGCGCGCGGCCTGTTCATACCTTTCCTGCCGCTCGGCTTCCATCCGCGCGCGCCCGGTGACGTCCCGGCCAAAGATAGCCACCCGGGTGACCCGGCCCTGGCCATCCAGGATCGGGCAGAGGGAATGCTCCATGTGCATCCCGTCGCGCACATCCTCAAAGCTGACGGGCTGCCTGGTGTCCACCACCTGCTGCGCCTGCGCCCGCCGGGACGCTGCCAAACCGGCCGGCAGAAAATCGTAAATGTTACTCCCGAGCAGTTCCTCCGGGCGGCGGCCGAGCCGCCGCGCCAGGGTCGAATTGAACGCCAGCACCTGGCCATTCAAATCCATCATGAACACCGATTCCGTGGCCGCCTCCAGGAGCGCGCGCAGGTTGCTTTCGCTTTCCCGTAAAACCTCCACGTTCCGCCGGCGTTCCGCCAGACACCCTTCCACCTTGGCCAGCAATTCCGCCTCGGCAAACGGCTTCTGGATGTAATCCCGCACCCCTTCCTGGAGCATGGCAATCCGCAAGGCGTCGTCCGCCTTGGCGGTCAGCATCAGCACCGGCAGCTCGCGCGTCTCCGCCCGGGACCGCAGCTCGCGCACCAGCTGGTCCCCGGTCATCTCCGGCATCATGATATCACTGACCACCAAATCCGGCTTCCGGGCCAGGGCCAGGGCCAGTCCCTCCGCTCCATTGCGGGCGATGGCCACCCGGTAGCGCCGGCCCAGGGCCTGCGCCAGGAAGGCAGCCATTTCCGGATTGTCCTCCACCACCAATACCAGGGGCGCCGTCTCCGGCGCTGCGTTGGAGGCCGTTGGGGCCCCCGCCGCCGGGCGCAACTCGTCCACCACCTGCCGCTCGATCAGGGGCTCCAGCCGGTCCGCCCGGGCATGGATGAGTGTGCCCGCCGGCGCCGTCAGCGGCAGCGCCACCGTGAACCGCGCCCCGCCACCCGGGGCCGCACCCGCCACGGCTGTGCCCTGGTGCAGCCGGGTGAATTCCTGGACGATGGCCAGCCCCAGGCCGGTGCCCCCATGCTCCCGGGTCGGCCCCCCATCCAGCTGCCGGAACCTTTCAAACACGGCTTCCCGCAGCGCCTCCGGAATGCCCGGCCCGGTGTCGAACACCTCGCAGATGGCCTGGGAACCCTCGGCGCGCAGGGCCACCTTCACCTCCCCGCCCTGGGGGGTGAATTTGAACGCATTGGAAAGCAGGTTGAAGAGAATCCGCTGGAATTTGGCGGTATCCACCTCCGCCGGGAGCTGCCCGGGAGCCTCGATCGCCAAACGGATCTGTTTTTCCCCGGCCAGCGCCTCGAAATGGGAGGCCGCGAACCGCACGAGCCCGGCCAGGTCCGCCCGCGAATAATCCATGGCCATGCGCCCGGCTTCCACTTTGGCCACGTCCAGCAGGTCATTCACGTGGCGGTACAGCAGCCGGGCATTCCGTTCCGCCACCTCCAGGTCCCGCCGGGTTTCCTCCGGCAGGTTGTCTTTGGCCAGCTGCCGGGCCACCGGGCCCAGGATCAGCGTCAGCGGCGTGCGCAGCTCATGGCTGACATTGGCGAACAGCTGCGACTTGAGCGCATCCAGCTCCCGGGTTTGGTCGTAAAGCACCTGGATTTTTTCCTGCGCCTGGCGCAGTCCTTCGTGGGTGAGGCTGAACAACAGGCCCATGACCATAAACGCCGCCACGGAATAGAGGTTGGACGGGTTTTCCACCTGGAAGGAAAACTGGGGCGGGATGAAGACATAGATGGCCAGCACGATGGAAACTGCCGTCGCCAGCAACCCCCCGCGCAGCCCGCCGAGGCGCGAACTGAAGAATACCGCCGGGTAAAAAAGAAACCAAACAAACGGCTTGAAGGCCGGCCAGCAAAACCATTGCAAAAGGCAGGCCACGGCGGGCAGGAGCGCCGCCAGCAGGGTGCGCCGGAGTGAATTGCGCGCAGGCATGGGCGGATTATGCCGCGAATCACCCGCCACCGCCAGCTTTAAGTGCCTGGCTTAAATCCCGCGTCCAGGCCGGCGCCGCGCCTCCCCATAGGCGCCTTCTCACGGCTGCGCCCGGCCTGGTGCCGGCCCCTAAAACAGACTGCCGGGCAGCCCGTGAACCGCCCCGCGGGGGATGGCCAGGCGGATGGTTTTTTGCCCGTAGCGGACCGTGCAGGGCGCGCCCTGGAGGCTCCGGATGCGGGCCTCCGCCAGCCGGCCCTGGCTCCAGGCCAGGTCCACCTCGAACCCCCCGCGCGCCCGCAGGCCCTTGACGTGGCCCGTGGCCCAGGCCTCCGGCCGGGCGGGCAGCAGGTGCAGCAGGTATTCGCGCGGCGCGGCCGTGGCCTCGCCGATGGTTTCGTGGCTTTGGAGCAGCATCTCCCCCACCGCCGCGGCGAGGCCGAAGTTGCCATCCGTCTGCCATTCGCAATGGCCGGGGAACATCGCCGTGAGGTTCGGGTTGGCGCAGCGCTGGATATGTTTTTCGAGCACAGCCAGCGCGGTGCCGCCGTCGCCCAGCCGGGCATAGACGTTCGCCTGGAAGGCCCCCTGCCAGCTGCCCAGCTGCCCGCGCTCCCACCACCGGCCCTGGTCGAAGATCTGGCGCAGGGCCGCCGCCATGGCGGGCGTGCCGCGCGGGGTGATTTGCGCGCTGCACACCGCGCCCCAGCTGGAGAGCACCTGGCACTCCGCCGTGCGCGCCCAGTCCTCCACCCACTCCTGCAGCTCGCCGGTGGTGGGGCTGATCTGCAGCGGCGGCAGCCGCGGCAGCGCCTTTTGCAGTTCGGCCCGCAAATCCGCATCCTCGTTCAGCAGGAGGCTGGCCTGGAGGCAATTCTGGAACAGTTCCCGCACCATCTCCATGCTGGCGGTGGGGCCCAGGCAGGTGCAGCCCGTCGTGCCGTCCGGCTTGCGGAAGGTGTTCTCGAAATTCGTGTCCGGGCCGGTCACCAGCCAGTGGTGCGTCGGCTCTTCCATGAGGTTGTCCAGGAAAAACCGGGCCGCCCCCTTGAGCACCGGCCACACCTGGCGCAGGTATTCCACGTCCCCGGAGTAAGCGTACCGCTCCCAGGCATGCTGGCACAGCCAGGCGCCGCCCACCTGGAAGATGGACCACAAGGCGCTCCCGGATACCGGTCCGGCCTGGCGCCAGAGGTCGGTGTTGTGGTGCGCCATCCAGCCGCGGGCGCCGTAGAGGTTCCGGGCGATGTTGGTGCCGTCCACGCTGAGTTCCCGCGTCAGGTCCACCAGCGGGAGATGGCATTCGCCCAGGTTGCCGGTTTCGGCGGGCCAGTAATTGATCTGCGCGTTGCAGTTAAGCGTCCAATTGGCCGACCATGGCGGATTGATATCGTGGTTCCAGATGCCCTGCAGGTTGGCCGGCTGCGTGCCGGGGCGCGAGGAGGCGATCAGCAGGTAGCGCCCGAACTGGTAATACAGCGCCGCCAGCGCGGGATCCCGGCCCGGTTGATAAGCCCGCAGGCGCTGGTTGGTCGGCAGGGGCTTATCCGCGGGGCGGCCCAGGTCCAGCTCCACGCGGTGGAACAAGCGCTGGTAATCCGCCAGGTGTTCCTGGCGCAGCTCCGCGTAGGACCGGCCCTGGTTCTGGCGCAGCCAGGAGGTATTCGGCGGCGTGGGGTTCCGGCCCTCGCGGCTGGGGCTGCGGTGCGGGCCATTAAAGCTGGTGGCCGCCACCAGCAGGAGGATCACCTCGTCGCACCCTTCCGCTTCCAAGGTTTGGGCCGCGACCCGCAGCCGGCCGCCGGTGTGCTGGACCATGAGCTGGGCCTCAAAGCGCATGCCTTGGGCGGCCGGGGTGTCGTCATAGATCACCCGCTTGCCTACGTAGTGGGGGTCCGCATGCAGCGGGCAACGGCCGGTCATGACGATGGCGGCGTTGGTGATCGTGCCGGATGACGCCGAGCCAGCGCCGGGCTGGGGCTCATTCAGCACGGTCTGGGACCGGGCTGTCTGGCAGCTGTGGCGCAGCTGGCTGCCCAGCGCGGCGGTGAAGGAAATCCGCCCGGGCCGGTTCGCCGTGAGCCGCACCACGATCGCCTGGGCCGGGTGGGAGGCGAATATTTCCCGGGTGTAAAGCGTCCCCTCGTGCTCAAACTCCACCCGGGCGATGGCCTGCGCCAGGTCCAATTCCCGCCGGTAATTGGACACCGCACCCGCCAGCGGAAACTCCAGGCTCAAATCCCCCAGCGGCATGTAACATTGGTTGTATTTGCCGTTCATCTTTTGCTCCACGAGCCGCTGCGCCTCCTGGTTTTTCCCGGCGAGCAGCAGCCGGCGGATCTCGGGCAGCGCCGCCAGGCCATTCGTATTGATATTGTCATAGGGCTCTCCGGACCACAGCGTGTCCTCGTTGAGATCGATCCGCTCCCGGCGCACTCCCCCCCAGACCATGCCGCCCAGCCGCCCGTTGCCGATCGCCAGGGCCTCCGTCCAGCGCGCCGCCGGCCGCCGGTACCAAAGCGCCAGCGGGCTCTCCGGCGCCGGTGCGGACCCGGTGAATGCCACCGTTTCCTCCACCGTCCCGCCGGTGGCATCCGCGCCATCCACATACAAAACAGTCCGGTTGTCCTCCTCCACGGTGGCCGCCACGTGCATCCATTTGCCGGGGGGTGGCTGCCGCCCGGTAACCGTCACCGGGCCCAGGATGAACCGCACCTGGTTCCCCGGCTGGAGATCCAGCAGGAAACCATCCACCCCGCCCGGGGTGATTTTGTCCACAATCCGCCCGGGCGCACCGCCGGCGGGACGGATCCAGGCCTCCACGGTGCAGCCGCCATCCAAAGCCGGCAAGCCGCTCGTGGGGATGGTCAGATGGCCCCCGGCGAAACGCCCGCCGGACACGCCCTCCACCACCGCCGCTTGCACCGCCCCCTGGGCGGTTGCGGGCCCCAGGCGTCCACCGCCCGGCAGCGGCTTCCCCGGCTCCAGCCCGCCCGGGAGCCACTCGGCCACCAGGCCCGGCAACCTGCTCGCGGCATCCGGCCTGGCCCCGGCCTGCCGCTTGACCTCTTCGGCCGCCAGGGGCCGCTCATAGATCCGCACGGCCGCCATCTCCCCGCGGAAAACGTTATGGCCCTGCTGGTCCGCGCCGATGCGGATCGGGAGGGTGTTCACCGGGACTTGGGCGGCGGCGGCCCATGGCATGGCCAGCAAAAGCAACACGCAGGCAGGCCCCGGGCGCCACGACGGGCGAGCCGGGCGGACTGCTTCCCGCAAAACCGGAATTAATTTTCGCATGGGTTCCACTCTGCTCCCATTGCCCAGGCCAACTCAAGGGCCAATCCACCCGCTCCCCGCCTCCCTCCGTGGATCCCGCCCGGAGGCGGCGGCGGCGGCCGCGCCCCCCCGCCGCGCGGCTGCTCCATGGACAAACCACGCACTTTGGATTACTTTGTTCCAGGCAATAAATACATTGCCAGCCATGATGGATCCGGGATGGGGCCGTCAAACCAGAAAGGAATCACTTATGTTTCGCAAGCAACTCATCGACCTTCTGTTGGATAAACCCATGACTTTGGCCCGGATCGCCTTGGAGGTCCACCAATCCCACCAGGACACGGAAGTGGACCTCGAACATCTCTTCCGGAGCCTCAAACACACCGGGTATCAAGCCGTCATCCAGCCCGCGCAATGCCGCAAATGCGGATTCCAATTCAATCCAGGCAAGCTGCACAAACCCTCCAAATGCCCCGAATGCCATGGCACGTGGATCTTCGAGCCGCTGATCGGGATCAAGGCCGTGCAGCCTCCTTTCCAGCCGGAGCCGGCGGGGGCGGCGGTGGGAACTCCGGCGGCGGAGTAGGCGGAGGCGGAACGGTGCGGAGATGGATTGCCTTCGTCCCCCTGAACCGGATAATAATGCGCTGATGAATGCGTCACAAAAATGTCTGCCTTGGGGTGCGCCGGCCCTGGGAATGGCCGGGCGTGCGGCACGGGAAAAATACCCCCCCGCCCGGCATGAATAATACCATTGAGGCCCCAACCGGCTCCGTCCAGCCGCCACCGTTGAAGCCGTTTTACTGGCTGGCCCGCCGCTTCCTGCGCCTTCTGTTCGGCACCTACTTCAGTGGCCGCTACCTGAATTACGAGCGGGTTCCCGTCACCGGCCCGGCGATTTTGGCCTGCAACCACCTGAGCTACATGGATCCTCCCCTGGTGGGCAGTGCCCTGCCGCGGGAAATCTACTATCTCACCCGCGAATCCCTCTTCCGCTTCCCCCTCTTTGCCACCCTGCTGCGGACGGTCAATTGCGTGCCGGTCGACCGCGACGGCGGGGGCGCCGCGGGCCTCAAGGCCATTCTCGAGCGCCTCAGCAAAGGCCACGCCATCATCCTCTTTCCCGAAGGCACCCGGTCCCCCACGGGGCAGCTCCAGCCCGCGCGCAGCGGTGTCGGCTTGCTCGCCATCAAATCCCCGGCTCCGGTCATCCCCGTCCGGGTCTTCGGCACTTTTGAGGCCTATGGACGTCAGGTGCGCCTGCCCCGGCCCCACCCGGTGTTCGTCAAATTCGGCCAGCCCCTCCTTTTCACCAGCCTGCGGGCTGAGGCCGCCCACTGCTCCAAACCCCGCCTCAAAGAGATCTACCAGGAAATCTCCAACCAGATCATGGCCGCCATCGCCGATCTGAAACCGTGGGCCGACATCACCCGCTTCCCGTAAGCAGGCCGCGGGCGTGTCGTGCCGGACTGTCTGGTTATCTCGGTGGCCAGGAGCCTGAACCATGGGCATGCGCCGAAGGAAACGAAGTTAACAAAGGGTTTCGCCTGCGTTGCCTGGGTTACCTTCTGAGGGAATTTTTTTGGCATAGTTTATTCGCCAATCCCGACGCAGTAGAAAAGCCGTGGCACAGCGGCCGCATTGGTGTCGCGGTAGGTTGTGGTTCCGCTCTGACCAGGAAGGTTCCTGACCAGGGGAGTGAAGGGCGGCGTCGCCGAAAGGTTAGTGCTGCGCTCCAGGAAATAGTTTACCCCAGCCACGCTCTGCCAGCGCACGGTTACGTGGCCGTCAGCGGACGAGGCCGAAAGTAAACGCAAGGCCGAGAGTGGGTTGGTGGGATCGGTCAGGCAGCGCCACTCCTGCCTGTTGTTTAGTCCGTCACCATCGGGATCGGCGACATCGGCCGAACCGTCGGTGGGCAGGCCGTATTGCTGGAGCCAGGCGTAGGAGATCACTGAGCCGGGGCCCTGGTACTCATAAGCCCCGATATCCACCGTGCCGCTGACAATCCGTGGATAGCCGTCCCGGTCGGTAGTGGTGGATACATAAGCATTGTTTCCCGCGTTGATGCAGGGGGAGTTGGCTCGCAGGCGCAGATTGCCACCGGCGTAATCCACGAACAGCGGCGAGTTGGTGATATTACCGAAACCATTGGTGGGCAGCGGCGTCGTGCAACAGTAGTTCAGCACTGTATCGGATCTGTAGTTCACCCCGGATGCAGCCGTGTTGAAATAGACGATGCAGTTGTTCAGCGTGCCGCCAGACGTTCCGCCGCCGTACTCGGCCGAGTTGCCGGTGAGCGTGCAATTATACAGCGTGCCGTAAGACGCCCCGCCGCCCTCGCCGGCTGTGTTGCCGGTGAGAAACAGTTGGTGAGCACCGCCGAGGCCAATTCACACCACACCCCGCCGCCACTGCCGTCGCGCTCAGAGTCATTTCGCGTGGCTCCGTTGGTCAAAGTAAATCCGGAGAGGCTGGCGCCATCGGTCAGATACACGCACCGGATCGCGCCGTCGCCATTGGTCGTTCTGGGCAGCTGGCAGCCCTGGATGATGGTGAACTTCGGACCGTTAACGCTCCGCAGCGCGAGCGGCTTATCGACCGCCACGCGGTTCGCCAAAAAACTGATTCCCACCTTCCTTCCGCCAGTGGCGTAGATGCCGTTGGTCACCACAACCTCGTCGCCCGCCTGGGCGGCATCCACAGCCTGCTGGATGGTCGCGGCGGCGGTGGCCCAGGAGGTATAAGGCGGCGCGGGATGGGCGTTGCTGGCGTCCGCATAACGCACGGCGGCGATGGCCCCGTTCGCAGCCAGGAGCAGCGCGCCCGTCGCCAGCCGCGGACCTGCAAACTGGCAGGCAAACGTCCCGAACGCGGTGCGGATTGAGGAACATATAGAGTTAAGGTTTGTTTTCATAGGTTTTTGGGTTCTTATCGTTGGCATGTCGCGCCGGGCTGTCTGGTTATGTCGGTGACTAGAAGCCTACAGGGTGGGAATTCACAGAAGGCAACGAAGCTAACAAAGGATTTCGGCTTCGTTACCTTCGGTGATTCGTTTTTTGGGATCATGGTTTGGGATGCGCCAGCAGCCAATCGACAATTCGGGCAATGGATGCGTCTGAGAGCTGCGGAACATGGCCGCCATCTTTGATCGTCCACAGTTCAACGGCGCCGCCCGGTGGGCATTGCGTATAACGTAGAACGGTGGTGTCGAGTCCGACCACGTCCGGAGTCAGGTCGATCGAGGGTGCGGCTTCGACCACCGGGTCTGTGCAGCCGTTTAAGCGCGCCCAATTCTGCACGGTTCTGACCGCGCCAGGAGCCTCAGCGACTACCGGCAGGCCGCAACAATCGGCATAGCCACCTTGATAGTTGTCGTCGTCGCCATAGATCAGCAGCACATGGACGGGTTGGGAGAGGTGAACACTTTGAGGATCGTAGTTGGTCGGATTGGAAATCGCGGTAATCGCGGCGATCAGATCGGCATGGTCGCCAGCCAGGCGGTGTGCCATCGCTGCGCCGTTGGAAGCACCGGTCACATAAATGCGCTTGGGGTCCACCGCGTACTGGCGCTGGATTTCCTCAATCACTCCTCGGAGATAACCCGAGTCATCGACATCTCCAGCGAAACTCCCAAAGTCGGGCCCATTCCAAAAGGTCCCCCAGGTGGCATGCACGGTCCCTTCCGGGTAACAGACGAGGAATCCTCTGGAATTGGCCAGGGACGCAAGGGAAAAATAACCGCGCATCCAATTTGCGCTGGCACCGCCTCCGGGGCCGCTCATGGGGTGGAGCGCCAGGATTAGAGGCAGCGGCTTCTTTCCGTCGTAGCCGGAGGGCACATAAACCTCGGTGGGCCGTGTGCTTAGGATCCGGTGGAAGCCCATGGGGAGGCTGGGCTGGGTCGCGTAAGGGCTCGTCACCATAGGAAGGTCTTCCCACGGTCCCGTTACCTGATCAGCATGCTGCAACACCCCTTCTCCCTCCCAACTCAGGAGATTCACACCTTCCTCTCGCCGCAGCTTGGCCTGGGCGCCGATCGGCCGGGGTAAGGGATAGTATCCTCCTGGGTGGAGGATCTTGACCTGCGTGGCTGCGGCTCCCAGGGGGATTCCTTCCGAGGCGTTATTCAACGTCACCTTGAAGTTCTTCGGCCCCTTGGCCGCCGAGTTTCGCCAGAGGGGAATGGCAATCGTTTGCAGGGTCTCGTTCGCCTGGAAGTGCAGCGTGCCGGAGACGGCCTCGTAATCCACGCCCGCTTTGGCCGTCCCATCCGCCGTTTGGTAATCCGCCGTAAAGGCATTTAGCAGCGCGTCGTTGCCCCGCACAACGCCGACCTTTGCCACCCCGGCGCTTTCCGAAACTGAGAAGAGGTTCGTGATGAATCCCACTCCCGGATCATTGTCGAAGATCTGAACCGTCGCGAATCTCGGAGTTCCAATGACGACGCCCCCCGTGGGATTGCTCAGGGTGACGCGGAAGCCTTTAATATCCTCTTTCAGTCCATCATTGAGAATAGGGATGCGGACCAGTTTCAGCCGTTCTCCGGCGCCAAACTGGAGGGTGTTCGTGAGGCCGGCGTAATCCCGGTTTTGGCGGTGCCATCGATCGTCGTGAAGTTCACCGCGCCGGCCAGGCCGCTTTCACCGCGCACAACGCGGATTTCCACGAACGCAGCCTCCTCCCCTACATAGTAATTGGCTCGGTCCAACTGCACGATCTGATCGGAGTTCTTAAGGGTGACGGTGATGATGGACCCCGTGCTCGAGATCCCGCCACCCATCGGATTGCTAAGCACCAGCTTGAAGATTTTTGACGGTTCTGGCAGGGCATCGTTCAGGATCGGGACGATGAACGACTTCAGGACCTCCCCGGGTTCGAACGCGAGGGTGCCCGCCGTGGCGGTGTAATCCTCGCCGGCTTTGGCCGTCCCATTGGTGGTCGCATAATCGACGGTCACGCGGTTCGTTCCATCATCGCCCCGGGCCACCTTGATGACGGCCTGGCCGGCATTGATATCGTTGGTGAGGGCCGGCACATAAAAATGGAGCCCCGTGTCGTTGTCCCAAATGGTGACCGGCAAGTTCGTCTTCCAGCCTAGAGTGGCGCCTCCCGTTGGCTGGCTGAGCCGCACTTGGAATGATTTGTCCCCCTCCACGAGGCCATTGTTGAGGATGGAGACCGACACGATCTTTTGAGTTTCGCCTGCCAGGAAAGTCAGGTTGGTGGCCAAGTCGGTATAATGAGTTCCGGAGAGGGCCGTCTTCGGCAGGGTGTTGACTTCCACGCCAATGACCGCATTGGTGTCATTCTGGCGTTGGATGGGAATTTCCAGCCGCCCGCAACCCTCGGTGACCGTGCAGTTGGTGACGGTGAATTGGATCACACTGGCCCCGCGGCTGGGCGTCGCGGCCAGGAGCAGCGCACTCAGCGCCATCAGCGGAAGCGCCCGCTGGTGCGCAGACATCTGAAGCCAGGTGCGGATCAAGAAATCAACGGTTTTAGTATGGTTTATTTTCATAGAATGATAAGTATTTCAATTATTATTGACTGGTAGCCCGTGCATCCGCCGGATCACTGCCAAAATCCACTGGGAATCCTATCCACGAGCCACTGGCCATCGGCGGTATCCTGTGCGTTCTTGAAGTCGGTGACCGTTCCTTCCCGGTGCCGTTTCAGGAACTTCCATTGGTGGAATTCCACATGGCCGTCGGCGAAGGCCAGGTTGGCCCCGGAGCCTTTATCCCGGGCGCCCGGCACCATGTACCATCCTTCCGGGGGCCCCAGCACCCAGAATGTACCGCTCGTCATGGATTCAGAATCCTCATCGATAAAGGTGAAGAGCTGGCTGGCTTTCCGGGCGGACGACAGGCGCTCGAGGACTGCCTGAACCTGTGCCGCTCCATTGATGCCGTTATAGCCGCCGTTCATGGCTATGCTGAGGGCGTAGGTAAACGGGCGAGGAGCGCGTTGCCGGCCGTAAGGCCAGAGCGATTTATCGGAAGGACAACGATACAGATTGTCGTTGCCGGCCAGACGCCATAGGGCGCCCTGTTTGATACCGTCAATTTCCGGGCTCAACATCGGCCGAGCCGGCAATCCAGGAATTGGCGGTGCTGTAGCAGTCCCGATAGTCGGCGGCCAAACTGGGGAAAATGTTCCAATTGGGAACGAGGCGATCGTTATTCTCCTCGGCATAAATTTGCCAGGCAGACTGGAGCTGCTTGAGGTTGCTCCCGCACCGGATCGACTGGCCGGAGCTTTTGGCTTTCCCCAAGACGGGCAACAGCAGCGAGGCCAGGATGGCGATGATGGCGATGACCACCATTAGCTCGATCAGGGTGAAACCGGTTGCGCGGTTTTGACCCGGTTGGTTTGGTGGCGTGCTTTCAGGTGGCGGGGAGTGCACCAGGGGCTGGGCTTGCGTGGGAGAGGGGGCCCAAATCCACGGACCAGAGGCCCGGGCCGTTGGCCTTGGAGCAATCCGCTCCCCGGGACGGTTGGGTTTTGGATACATAAGTTCTCTTTACGTACTGAAGCGGAACGGGGAAATCGTAACGCGCGGAGCGATTTTTTCACCGGCAGCCGAAATGGCTTTCTGGAGACCGATTCCAAGGTGGTTCCAGAGTATCAGGACTACTGGCCCGGCGCTCTTTAAAGCTCCTTGCCGTGTCCCGGCCGTCCGGATGGGGGTGTTTGCGCCGCAGGTTATTGGGCAATCCAAGGCTTTGCGCCAAAGACCCCCGGCAAAAACGACCGTTCCATGGCCTGGACACGGCTCAGAGTGTTCACCGCAGCCGGAAGAACCTGGATTCTTCGCTGGCCGGGACCATCACTTCCTGCATCCCGGGCAGGAGCAAATCCTGGACTGGCGACCAGGGACCCGTAGGGGTTGGTGCGCTTTGGATACCGTATTTCGCCGTGGCCGAAGCGGGCCACGCCAGCCGCACCGCGCGGTCAATGGCGAGCGGTGGAATCTCAGACGTCCATAGCTCGAGGTTGTCATAGGTGACCGCCATGGCCGGTTGCTTGCCGTCGGTGTATTGCCAGGCATTCAGCATGATTGCATCGCCGTAAGTGAAAGGGGGTCCACCATCGGTGAACACGTCAAGCTTCATGCCGGACAAGGCTAACAGCTCGGCGGAGGTGAGCGTGGGATCGGACTTTGGGGTATCCACCACGCTGCGCTGATAAAGAACCGCCTCCTGATTGTCCTTGTCCAACACGCGGACGGTGATCACCACATTCGCGTTCACTGCCGTCAGCGCGAGGGAGAGGACCACGTTGGTATTCTTGATCACGGCCTTTTCATGAAAGAATACGGCTACTCCGCCAATCCATTTGCCCACTTGGATGAAATCCCGGCCTTTAAAGAATATATACGACCCGGCAACCGATCCGCTAACACTGCTGCTCCACAGCGTGATGCCCGCCGCGTTGGTGGCGTTCTCGCTCATGCTCACCAGGTCCACCCGGCATTCCAGGGTTTGGCCATTGGCGACACTCCAACCGCGGTTCACATTGGGGTAATCCCAGGTGTCCACGTGCTCGTGGGTGGCCACGCCGGGATAATTATAGACCACGGTGAATTGTTGGTTGGTCTCGCGAGCCACCGCATAGTTCCAGCCGGTTATTTTGTTGTCATCGAAGTTATCGACGACGGTCCTGATGTTCACCGGGGCCGGTTGGATCGTCCCGGTGTATTGGTAGGTGAGGTTTGGGTCGAGCACCCCTCCGGCGGCCCGGACCAATACTTCATCCAGGCGCATGCCCTCGATGCTCCCGCCGGAACCGGAACCGATCAACTGCAGCTGGAGGCTGTTGTCGGCCCCCATGGTCCCGTGGTACGTGAATTCCCAAAGCCCGCCGGTCGCCGTGAAATTGGTTCCGGCAGTATCCCAGGTGCCGACCTGGTGATACACCGTCCCCGATAAGCTGGCCGAACCGTCCGCGTTGTAGTCCCCGTTGACGAAGATCATGCGGTTGCCCGTCAGCCGTGCGTCGCTGCTTTGCACCCGCGCGGTGTGGACATTGCCGCGGAAGAAGACCTGGCCTTCGGCGTTGGTGCTGGTGATCCCAAGAGCCAACACCCCGTTCACCCAGCCGGTGGCAGTGTAAGTTTTGGCGGTGGCCGCCGATACGGATCCGGCGGCCAGCCAGAGCGCAATGGCCGCGGCGGAAAGGCCGACACCGAGTGATTTTGTGCGTAACATAAATGATGATGCTTCTTTCCTGGTTGTCGCTCGCCGGACCCGAGGCCATGGTGTGCGCACTGAGAGCCATCCGTATTGCCAAGCTCCCAGCCGGTCTGGTTCGCTCCATCCGGCTGGAATTCTGGCGGGTGCGCGGTTAGCGCCCGGCCCGGGAGGCTGTTTTGTTTTCGGGACATTGGCTCTCTCTATTGTATTTAAGCGGAATCCGGAAATGGTAACGCGGGAATCGATGGTCAGGGCTGGTACGCCGGAAACACCCGCGCCCAATTTCAATCAAACCAGGCCTGGGAATATTGGACCGCCTGGTGCTGCGGCAACGCCAGTGGCACCTGGCTTACCCGCTTCCAAAACCACCCGCAGGCCGCAGCCATCCAGCAACCACACCACCAGGCTGGTGGCAAAACCCGCCTCCGCCTGCACCTCCCGGAGCAAACGCAACGTTTCCTCGCGGGCCGGCACGGGCCGCAGTTGACTCGGCCGCCGAGCCGGCAACGCTTGGACGTTTTACAACTCCACCCCAGCGCCGCCTGGTAGAAGAAAATAATCGCCTTTAAGGCTTGATTCTGGGTGCTGGCCACCACACCATCTTGCGCCAGCGCAGTGAAAAACCGTTCCAGTTTTATTTGTTCGCTCGGCAGATCGGTCGTAAGTTTGACAAGGTAGTGGCAATAGCGTTTGAGCCAGGCGCAGTAGCTTTGTTCCGTGTTCCTCGCCAGGTGCTTCCGCCGGATGACCTCGGTCATCCTTTGCCGGGCTGGTTCGGTCTTCATCGCGTAACCTTGATGGATAAACCGCGGTTCATACATTGAAAACACCACGACAACTGTCGCCTATTGATCGTTCGGCATGGCTCCGTTGACTCAGGCACCAACATTTACATACTGATGAACACTCAAGACCGCAGTCGACAGATTCTGGTTCACGGCCTGATGCTGGTCATGGTCGGGTTACTGTGGGGATTTATCGTGCCGCAGACCCCGTTTCCACGGCTCGCCCTCGGCGCCCACATTCAGTTGGTCACTAACGGCATGTTGATCATCATCATGGCGGTCTTGTTGCTGGCGCTGCCGCACCAAGTCGGCCCGAAATCCGCCGCGGTGATGGTGCTGGCTGCTTGGCTGACTTGGGCGATGGGATTGTCCGAGGTCGCCAATGCCTGGTGGGGAACGAATCAGATGTTACCGATCACCGCCGGTCAGGCGGGGGCGACGGGCGGACGGGCGTGGCAGGAGTTGGTCGTCAAACTCGCTCATATTGCGGCAGGTTTGGGCTTGGTCGCCGCCTGGGCGTTACTCAGTATCGGCTTTCTGAAACGGCCAGACGCGGCACGAGTTTCCCAAAGTTAGGCCCAGCATCGGTTCGATCATCACGCCGGACTATCCGATGCAGCGAACAGGCGCTAACTCGCCTGGCGCTGATCTTCATCGCCCCAGGCCAACCGAATCATTGGCCTGTTTTCGACCGTTAACTTGGAACTGAAACGACGAGCACCATTGCCAGCTGCCGCCGCGTCCCACTCGTTCGCAGACCCCCTTGCGCCAATTGCGAACCAAACTTCATCCCTCCCAGGGCGTATTCCCCTGCCTCTCAAGGAGAGGGCCAGGGTGAGGAGGCAGGCCGTGGACGGCACGACACTCCTTCACCCCGCCAACTTCTCTAATGGTTTACTCCACGGTCAAGGCCACCAGATAGGGGGCGCTTCGGGTCACCTTGGAGATGTATTCCATCTGCACCACTTCCACGGCGGGCCGGGGATTGCGGAAGGTGGTTTGGTAAAGGCGGAGCTGGACTTCCCCAGGATGTTGGGGAGCCGGCCCCAACCAGGCCACCGTGCCTTGGGGACACTCAGGATGGTTGTCGATATCGATATCCCCATCGGCGTCGCTTTGGGCTTTTTCATGGCGCAGGTGTTCACCGAAAACAATGGGCAGCGTTTCCGCCGCGCCATCCCGATAGCGCAGCACCAGTTCGGCGATCGCCATCCCCTCCTCCTCCTCCCAACGCGTCCCGTGCAAGGCGTGCAGCCGGGTGAAGGCCCGGCGGACCGGAATGGGGGTGCGCTCGGGAAAAAGCTCGTGGTCCACGGCCCGCCGCCGCAGCTGGATCAAGCCACGGACGTCGAACTGGATTTGTTGGAAGGTTTGCAGCCCCGAGGGCAAGGCCGCCAGGTTCAAGTCCACCTGGTAAAGGATCCCCATCGATTGCCAGGACTCATTCAAAGCCACATTATAGCTGGCCGTCAGATCGAGTTGCCCCGCCCCCGCCGTAGCGGAACGCGGCGGAATGGGCCGCAATGGCTGGATTTTGCTTCCCGCCGGCGGCAGATTATAATCCCCCCGGGAATTCATCCCCAGGCGCCGGGGGAATTGGGTCTCTTTTTGGGTGCGATCCGCCGCCTGGCGGACCGCCTGGTTGGTTTGCCAGAACCGCCGTTTGTAAGCTTCGATCCCGGCCGCCAGGCCGGCCCCAGGCGGCCCGGAGTAAGCGGCTGTTTCCCAGGGAAAAGCGGTCCAGATCCGGGCCGTGTTATCGGCGCTGCCGGTGGCGAGGCGAAGGCCATCGGGACTGAAGGCAGCCCCATAAACATGGTTGCTATGAGCCACAAAACTGAGCAGTTCCTGGCCCGTGGCAACGTCCAGCAGGCGGATCCGCGATTCCTGGTTCCATCGCGCGGACTGCTTGGGACCGCTGGCAGCGACCAGCAGTCGCGCGCCATCCGGGCTGAAAGCCACGGAGGTCACCCCATTAACGAAGGTTTGGATGGCCTGAAGTTCCCGGCCCGTCCGCACTTCCCAAAGCCGCAGGATATGGTCGCCGCCGCCGCCGGCCAGCAGCCGGCCATCGGGGCTGAAGGCCAGCGACAAAACTCCCCCGGCATGGCTGTTCAATGTGCGCAGGCATTGCCCGGCGTGGGTGTCCCATAAGCGGATCGTGGAGTCGGCGCTGCCCGTGGCCAGGAGCTGGCTGTCGGGGGAAAAGGCCAGGGCCAAAATCCAGTTGGTGTGACCGCTCAGCAGGCGATGCACCTGGCCGGCCTCGGCGTTCCAGAGGATTGCCTGGTGGTCTTTGCCGCCGGTGGCAATCCAACGGTTGTCCGGACTCCAGCCCACCGCGAGGACTGCGCCCGCATGCCCCGGCAGGCGCCGCAGCGGTCCGGGAGCGGAGGTCTTCTGCAGCCGGAGGCCGGGGATCGGCCAAACGCAGGCCGCCTGGTCTGGCCCGGTGGTGGCCAGCTGGGTTCCTGTGGGGTTGAAGGCCAGGGAAATCACTGGGAACTCAACCGGGATGGTTTGCCGGAGCACCCCGGTTTGGGCGTCCCAGATTTTGGCGGTCTGGTCGAGGCTGCCGGTCGCCAGCAAATCGCCGTCGGGGGAAAAGGCCACGGTGGAGACCGGCTGGTCGTGCCCGGCCAGGCTGAGGTATGGCGGCCAGGGGTCCGCGAGCCAGACCTTGGCCTGGCCATCGGCGGCGGCGGTGGCGAGGTGCCGGCCATCGGGGCTGAACGCCAGGCAGCTCAAACGCCTTGAATGCCCGGAAAACTCGTTGCGCACCCCCAGCGAGGAGGTCTCGAGCACCTGCGCCCAGGCGTTGAGGCTGGGCACCTCGACTCCCGCGATCGCGAGCGAGCGGCCATCGGGGGGGCTGAATTCAAGGCTGAACAGCGCCCCGCGCCGGGCGCCGGGCACCAGGCGGCGCAACCGTTGTCCCGAGGCTGGATCCCAAAGGATGACCTGGCCATCGATGGAGCAGCTGGCGAGCTGTTTGCCGTCCGGGTGCCACGCCACCCCGGTAACGGCCTGGGTATGCCCCGGCAGGGGGGGCTGGACTTTCCGGCTGGTCAAGTCCCAGATGCAGACGGCCGTGTTCCGGCTGTCGGCCTCGAACATATAACCGCCCCCGTAGGCGATGCGCCGGCCATCCGGGCTGAACTTGAGGCATACCAGGTGGTCGCCATAGGGCGGTGATTCGTCGATCTGGACCCAGCGCCGGGTGTCCCAGAGGCGAACCCGGCCGTCCAGGCAGGCGGTGGCCAGCTGCTGGCCATCCGGGCTGTAGCAGAGGTCGCGCACCCCCTGGGTATGGACGAGAGAAGCATACTCCTGGCTGGTGGCCAGGTCCCAAATAATGGCCCGGGTATCCCAGGGAGAACTCGTGGCCAGCTGCCGTCCAGCCCGGCTGAAGGCGGCCCGGTATACTCCGCCAGTGTGCCCCACCAGGGTTTGATGGATTTGCCCGGCGGCCAAATCCCACAAAACTATATCCGTGGCATTGGCCCCACCCTGGGTGGCCAAAAAGCGCGAACTCGGATCGAAGGCCACGACCAACGTCCTGGCCGGCAAGGTCTCGAGATCCTGGTTGCACTGGCGCTGGAGCCACCCCCATTCCCAGTTCCGATAGAGTTCCGGGGTGCCATCGGCCAGGATCTCCCGGGCGCGGTCAAATTTTTTATCGCCAATCAAGCTTTGGACCAGGGCCATGTTCGCCGCGTATTCCCGGCGGTGGGCGTCTGCGTTGGCCGCCAGCGTTTGCCGCCATTGCCAGAGCGCGCCAGTGGTGCCCACCAGCACGGAAACCGCCAGGCTGCCAGCCAACCCGGCCAGCACCGGGCGGCGGCGGCACCATTTCCAACTCTTGCCCAGTATCCCCACCGGCCGCGCCTGGATGGGCTCGCCTGCCAGGAAGCGCCCCAGGTCGTCCGCCAGCGCCTGCGCGGCCGGATACCGCCGCGCGATGTCCTTCTCCAGGCACTTGAGGCAGATGGTTTCCAAGTCCTTGGGAATCGCGGGATTCAGCAGCGCTGGCGCGATCGGTTCCCGCTCTATCACCTGCTTCAACAAGGTGGTGAGGGTGTCGGATTGGAACGGGGGCTGCCGCGTCAGCATATGGTAAAGCAGCCCGCCCAGGGCATGGATATCGCTGCCCGGCCCCACCTCTTTCTGCCGGCCTTCCGCTTGTTCCGGCGAGATGAAACTAGGGGAGCCCAGGATCTGGCCGGTCACGGTCATTTCCGAATCCACCGTCATCCGCTTGGCCAGGCCGAAATCGGTGATCCGGGGCTGGCCGGCGGCATCGATGAGGATATTCGACGGCTTGAGGTCGCGGTGGAGGATGCCGTGCCGGTGGGCATGGTGGACCGCGGTGGCGATGGTTTGCAGGATGCCGGCGGCCCGCTTGGCTGGCAGCGGCTTCGCCCGCACCAGCTCCGCCAGGGTTTGCCCCTCCACGAAGTCCATCGAGAAGTAGTGCTGGCCTTCGTGCTCGCCCACCTCGTGGATGGCCACGATGTTCGGGTGCTGCAGGCTCCCGGCGGCGCTGGCCTCGGCCCGGAAGCGCTCCACCGCCTCTTTGCGGCTGAACTGGCCGAACGGCAGCAGCTTAAGGGCCACGATCCGATCCAAGCTGATTTGCTGCGCCCGGTACACCATCCCCATGCCACCCTGGCCGATGAGCTCCAACAGTTCGTAATCCCCCAGGCGGCTCCCCGGGGAATCGAACCGGTCGCCAGGCTTGCCCGCGCGCTCCGGCTGGGGACCCGGACCCGGTGCGGGCGGCGGGCCGGCAGCGGGGGCGGCGTTGAGGCGCAGGCCCCATTCAGCCGCGCCCGTCCGGAGCAGGCACGCCGGGCAAAGCCCCTCGGGGGCGTGGCTGGGCAACTCTCCACCGCATTCGTCACAAACGCACGGACGTTCCATAGCTGATCCGGGCCACCTGGGTTGAAATTGGAACCGGCGCCGCACCCGGACAACGCCGCTTCCAACAGGTTCTTAAGCATTCCGCCGGGAAAGTAACACGCAGCGGATACCGGGCCGGATGCCTGCGCCTGCCTGGGCCAGCTAAGCGCTCAGCACCACCAGCAGGTGGCGGAGTTCGTCCTCCACCTCATCCGGGCTGGCCACGGTGTTCGCGATCTCCTGCCGGAGCAGTTCGCCGTAGCGGTTCCGCAGGCGCAACACCGCCATTTTCACCGCGGCCTCAGTGGTCGCCAATTGGTTGGCCACCGCCGCGTAGGCCAGCGGCCGCTGCCCGCCCGTAAGAAACCTTTTCAGCGCCTCGAATTGCGCCAAGCGGCCGGCGGCGGCCAACTCCTGGCGCAGGCGCATCAGGACGGTTTCCAGCAAGGTGATGGCCCAGCGCTGCTCATAAAGCTGGGCGGGGGAATGCGCCGGGCGGGAATCCTCCTGAAAATGCTGTTCACACGTGCCGTCCTCCAGCGGCACGAAATGGATGCCGCCGCCCCGCTTGATCCGCTGGGTACGATCCCACTCGTTGGCCAGGAAGTGCTTCATCATCACCAGCAGGAAGGACCGGAACCGCCCTTTCAGGCGATCCGCCCGGGACAGCCAGTTGCCGCGCAGCAGCCGCCAGAAAAACTCCTGCGTCAAATCCTGCGCCTCCTCCGGCGGATGGCCCTGGCGCCGCACATAGGCATAAAGGGGATACCAATAACTGCGGCATAAGGTCTCCAAGGCCTCCGAGGCCGGGGCGGACCCGATCTGGCCAGCCGCCATCACTACGCTCCAGTGGGTGGTCGTAAACCAGTATCGGGCGGCTCCGCCAGCCAGCACTGATGAGCTTTCCGGAACCATACTCTAATTAGTCACTCTCATCATTTAAATGCAAGATAATAATGCAAATAGGGGCTGCTCGCATTACTAACCTAATGCCGGAATCCACCCAGCGCAAGCGGCGCCGGATGCCTGCGCGCCGATGGGGATGGGAATGGCTGGTTTCGAAGATCAACACCACGGCGCTCCATGCGGGCGCCCTCGGTCCGCAGAAATAAAACCGCCCCTTGATTCAATCCGCTCGGGGATCGGAGCCCCGGCCCGGATTTTCCATCCAGCGCTGGCGGTTAATCACTGGCCGGCTTCCCCTCCGCTCCCGGTGAGAGGGCCGGGCGGGGTCCGGCCCGTGGTGGCCAGGCCGCAGCAAACCGGTTTCTTTTTTCCGCGGGGCCGGCGCTATTTCCACTTGCACTTGCGGGCGGTCATCCGGTGTTTGCCGTGGCAATCCGTGCAGGTTTGGCCCGGTTCCTTGCCCGCCAGGAAGGATTCGTGCGCCGCCTGGCCGGTGATTTTTTCCTGGGGATGGCACTCAAGGCAGAAGCCGTTGATTTTGGCTTTGGGGAACATGGTGTCCGGGGCGGTGCCGTTGCCGCCGGAGGCCCAGGACTCATCGGCGATGTGCGCATCCGAAGCGCCGTGGCACTTGGCGCAGCCAATCCCGGCCTTGGCGTGGGCCGCCGTCAAGTCCTCCTTCACGAAGTTGATGTGGCAGACGTGGCAACGGCTGTTGTCCGCGCCGCCCGCGGCCGGGTTCGCATCCTCGGGGCCGTCGTCGAGCAGCAACAGTTTTTCGGCCTTGGGCGGCGCCGCCGGGACGGCGGCGGCGGCCGGGGTGGCCGCCGGCGCATTCGTGGCGGGGGCAGCGGCGGCTGGCGGGTTGGGCTGCGCCACGGGCGGCGGC
>CAIMWS010000517.1 GCA_903845125.1 uncultured Verrucomicrobiota bacterium | reverse complement strand
CAAGTCCACCCCGTTTTGCCCGGCCAGCTCCTCGGTAGCTTATGTGGTAACCGCCATTGGGACAACCCCAACCTGTCCGAATGTCGGCTCTTTGGCTGACCACGTGCTGCCGTAAACAGCGCAAGCCAATCGTAACAGCGGCGAAGCATAAAAAAGCTTGTGGTTAAAACCCCAAGCTTTTTTTGCACCTAAAACAATCCCTACCACTACCGGCATCCAGTATTTCAAAGCGCGATTATGGCCACCCAGACAAATCGAAAAGGATTGGTGGCGCCTTCCATCACGTTCCGCTTGTCTTAATTATAACTAAAATTATTCCAGGTGAGGAAGTCAATTGAATGGTCTCGGTTTGCTGGCTGGAGTGTCCTTCCAGGTTCACGAAACTGGGAAGGGCGGCAGGAATCTTGGTTTGGCGATTGTTTTTGGTTGTCTATCATGGAAAAACACGGTATGTTAAAACGTGCTTTAAAGAGGATTCCTGTATGTACAACGCTCCAAGAGCGGTTTCTGCCTTTACGTTGGTGGAAATCATGATCGTGGTGGCGATAATCGGCCTGATTAGCGCCATTGCCATTCCCAACTATATCAATACGAGCGCACGCGCTAAGGTTCGCGTTTGCTATGAGAACCTGTCACAAATTGAATCTGCCAAAGAAATCTGGGCTATCCAATCACACAAGAAAAACGGCGAAATACCCGGCGACACTGATCTGTTCGGCCCCGATGGCTTGATTAAATTCAAACCGCAATGCCCCTCAGGGGGGGTATACGATTTGATGCCCATCGGGGAAAATGCGACCTGCACCATATCGGGACATACCCTTACCCCATGATGCTGTAGAGTGTCTTGGGCGCACCACAATCCTGGCCGCGCTTGGATACTCATAAATTAAAATCCGGTTCTTCCCCCGCACAAGCTTGAGTCCTGGCCTCAAGCTTTTTCTTTTTATCTGACTTCAAATGAGCGAGTTGTTCTCTGCACTTGGCTGCGGACCGAGACCGTGTCATTCTGTTTGAGATGATGGACTTTACTTTAACCACCGGCCAGTAATTCACTTCGATCGGGAAACCACCGTGATGGCATTCTGGCGAATCAACTTGATCCTGGGGGTGGCGGTTTTGGCCAACTTTCCCATGGTTCTCCTTGATTACCAGACTTTTATCGCCCGGGATTTTGGTGTTTTCGGTTATCCATTCGCCCATTACCTAAAGGATTCGTGGCTGCAAGGTGAGGTGCCCTTGTGGAATCCATATAATCAATGTGGGATTCCTTTCCTGGCGCAATGGAACACCTTGTCCCTTTACCCCGGCTCAATCCTCTTCCTGGTTTTTCCGCTCCCTGGATCCTTGACGGTTTTTTGCCTTTTGCATTTGTGGTTGGGAGGCTTGGGGATGCATCGATTGGCGCGGCATTGGCTGGGGGCCAGTGACTTTGCCGCCGCCGCCGCTGGTTTGGTTTATGCCTTCAACGGATTCACTTTAAGCTGCCTGGTTTGGCCCCATTACCTGGCGGCTATTGGATGGGCACCTTGGATTCTCCATGCCTTGACTGGTATCGGCAGCGGCACAAGGAATAACCTCGCATTGGCGGCAATGGCAGGAGCGATGCAAATGCTCACCGGCGCGCCTGAACTGATATTAATAACTTGGTTCTTTGCGGCATTCTCAGCGGCGTGGGATAATCTGAAAAGCCCAAAAAGCCCTCTAAAAACCGTCGGTCAATTTCTCCTGGCCGCCCTGTTTTCGGCAGGCCTGGCCGCCGTTCAACTCCTTCCATTTTTTCAATTATTGCTCGATTCTGACCGGTCCTCCCCCCTGACGGATGACCGGTGGCCCATGCCGGTAGCCGGCCTGGCAAATTTCCTGGTGCCGCTATTCCAGTGCTTTTCCAGGCAAACGGGGATTTACGTTCAGTATGACCAGCAATTCATCCCTTCTTATTATTTGGGCATTTGTGTGCCGGTCTTGGCCATCATGGCGCTCTGGCGCGGATCCGGCCGGCGTGCCTGGCTCTTGGGCATCCTGTCCATTATTTCACTGGTGCTGGCCTTGGGGAATCAGGGATGCCTCTACCCTTTGCTTGCGAAATTTCTGCCCTTCTTAAAAACCATGCGGTTTCCCGTAAAATTTTTGTTTTTACTGGTGCTGGCCGCCCCGTTGCTGGCCGCCATGGCTTTGGACCGCGAGCCATTCCCATCCCCCGCAGCCAACCGGAAGGAACGCCGGTCCATTCTATTCATCTGGCTGGGCTGCCTGGCCTTGATTCTATTGATCTGCGGCGCCGCCTGCTATTTTCCAACCCACCAACGCGCGCATCTGGATTGGCCAGCCACCTGGCACAGTGCGGCCTGGGCAGCCCTGTGGCTTTCTTTGGGATTGGGTTCCTTTTATGGCTGGAAGGCCGGACTGGCAAAATCGCCACCCGCCACACCGTTTTTTTTCCAGGCAGCCATCCTGGCCGTCCTCTGGCTGGATGTCTATTCCCACATGCCTGGGATGAACCCCACCGCCAGCGGACAAGTGTTTGCCCCCGGCATACCCACGCTCAACCCCAAGCCTGCCTTGGGGACCTCACGGGCCATGATGAGCCCCCAGGCGCACTTGGAGCTTTGGCAAAACTCCGTCACCGATCCCAAGACCAACCTGATCTGCGACCGCCTGGCTTTGAATGGGAATCTGAACCTCTTGGAACAGATCCCCAAAGTGGACGGCTTTTTCGCACTCAACCTACGCGAATCCAAGGAAGTTCAGGACCTGCTTTATGCCACCAACGCCCCGCGTTTTCCGGCCTTGGAACAATTCCTGGGTGTATGCCAGTCCACCACCCCTGGGCAATTATTCCGGTGGACCCCGTCCGCCAACTTCTCCCCATGGATCACTGGCGGGCAGAAACCGGTATTTGTAAGCCAGGCCACCTCCCTGCGCTGGCTAGCGGATCCCACCCGTGACTTCACGCGCGAAGTATCCTTGCCGGAAAACCTCACAGGCCTGGTCCAAGCCAAGGCAACCACGCCCGTGCAAATCACCCGGCGCCAGATCCAGGCACACCGTTTGGAGGCGGAAGTCGCCTGCGCAACCAATGCGATGATCGTGATAGCGCAATGTTATTACCCGGCGTGGAAAGCTTACGTGGATGGGCACCACGTGCCGCTTTGGCGGGCCAACCATGCCTACCAGGCCTTGGAGGTTCCCGCCGGTGTCCACCAACTGCTTCTGCGCTATGAAGATGCCAATTTCCGCCTCGGGACCGCCATTTCCCTGGCCACACTAACCGTGCTCAGCCTGGTCTGGCTGCACGGGAGGTCACGCAGCCAGCCTGACCGAAAAAAGGAAAGTCAGGGCTTGGCAGCGGGAGCATAAATCCGGCAGTCCGAAAACCGGGCAACTTCCCGGCATTCCTGGCGGAGAAAACGGATCACCGGCCCTCGCTCAACATCGGTAAAACGGCCCCATCCTTCCATTCCCTTTTCAAAGAAGAGAATCAGTGGTTGTTTAGCCTTGCGCAACGAGTCCACAATTTGACGCTGCTGCGGATCGTCCAAAAGCACCGGCCAACCCGTGGTATTCAGATAGTTGGGGGGCATTTTACCGCTCCAGAAATGGATGCTATTGACGCCTGGGCAGGAAAAAAACGTGTCGCAATGGGATGCCAAATATTGGGAAATTTCGCGGAAAAACCTGGCCATGCCAGGCTCCACCCGCAACCGCCGGGCCCCCGGCAAATCCAGCGCTTCAAGGCTCTCATGAAAGGCCCGCCATTGCGGCAATTTGAACCAATATTGAGTGGCAATAAAAAGCAGGCCTACGTGAGCCAGAAGAGGGGCCCAGGCCAGTTTATTCGATGGGAGACTAGGCACCCACTTCCGAAATCCAGCGGAAGCAGCCAAGGCTTTCCCGGCGTCATGCAGGCAAATCGAGTAAGTGGCCACCAGCAAAAAAGTGGCCATGCTTACCTGGGTGCCAGGAACAGGATAGACCTGGAGCGCCTGCCACGCCGCTGCCAGGCATAAAAAGGCCCGCACAAAACCACCGCCTCCGGACCCGTTTGGCAGCGCGGGCCCGGGCACCAACACCAACCATAGCCAAGGCAGCAGGTAGTTCAGCTGCAGGGGGCTGTAGCTGACAAAAAGAACGGCGCCGCAAATGCCGTACACGCCTTGCAGAGCTCGGAGAAAAGCCGGTGGTTCCACCATTTTCCGGCTGGCTGCAAACGCAAACACTGCGGCTGAAACGACCAGGTTCAATAGTGCCATTGGGAACATCGGGGGCGGGAACCGGAACGCTTGGGCTAACTTGGACGGCGCGGTAATGAGCCCATCAAAAAGTGCCTTTCCGGATGTGCCCTGCAAAAGAACCACGACCACGATAGCCATCGCCGACACCGTAAAACCGAGTCCGGATTCCACTCCACATCGCATTCCCAGCCGGCGGTCGGGAGACCAAACCTGGGCTGCCAAACCAGTGACCAGGAGCGTGACGGAAACCAGCCAGCAGAAATCCCTGAAACCGGCCTCCGCCAGGTGCTGGCGCATGAGTAAAAAAGGCACCGCGCAACCCGCCAAAACCGGCAACCGGGAGCGCCAGCCGCGGGCCCAGGAATCGCCAGAGTGGCACCTTATAGCCAAGGCCAAAGCCAGGCAGTAAAAACCACCCACATTGACTTTGGTGAAAGCCAGGGCCGCGGCCAGCGTTCCCAGCCAAGCAAAAAACCGGGCCCGCCCCGGCAGCACCACGGTCACCAGCACACCCAGCGCCAGCAGGAAAGCCGTCACTTCCTGCGGATGACCTGGTTCATTGGCCATCTTGCGCAAATGCACCAACGCTTGCACGAACACCACCCAGCCGAAAAATTTTGAACGGAGGAAAAGGCCCGTGGCCATGGCCAGGATTGCTGCCGCCGCCAGCCAATGGACCAGGCAGAGCATCCGGGTGGCATCATGCGTCAGCGGGATGGCCACCAGGGATCGGATGATCCAATGGTAAAAGTAATAAAACGGACCGTATTGGCTGAACACCTCATCGTAGAGCGGATGCCCTGACAAAAAGCCTTTCAGCGATATCATCAGGTAGCCTTCATCATCGTAACTTTCAAACCCGCTGAAGGCTACGTAGTAGGCATAAGCAATGGAAACCACCAGGAAGAGCAGAATGGTGCAGGCATTGGTCAAATGAACCCTGGCGGAAAGACGGGTATTGCTCATGGTTGGGGGGGATTAATTCCAACAAATAATCATGTCGTGGAGCTGGCCAGGCTTTGATTATGGCCAGCAGGGGTGCCTGTATTTCGCCAAACGCATACGGTAGTTTTTCCCAGCCGGCAGCCCAGGATCGGATCCATCATCCGCGAAAGCGGCACCAGGATCTTATCCCAGAACGCCAGCTGCCGGGCGTCCGGCAGCGACTGCCGCAGCAAAAGCCGGTTCGCCGCTGAGGCCAGCAGGCCGACGGAGTCGAGATAAAAGGCCTGCTCAATCCGCAATCCGGCGGGTGTCAGATCGGCCAGGCTGGCCTTGGTATAGCGCCGGTAATGGCCGATGGCCTGGTCGAAGGGACTGAACAACCAGGGGTGTGCAGGCGAAAGCACCACCAGGGCGCCTCCGTCACGGAGGTGCCGGGCCGCGCAGGCCAGCTCCGCCCGGTCATTTTCGATATGTTCCAACACGTCAATATAGAGAATGGCATCGAACGCCTCCTCACCCGACAGGCTGGAGATGGTGCCGGTCCGAACCCTCGGTTGGCATTCCTTGGGAGCTTGCTCGGCCCGCCGGCTCAACTGTCCAGCCATGGCCACATCCGGCTCCAGGCATGTCCATTGCCGGACTTCCTCATTATGCATCAGGAAGGTGTTGGTTCCCAAACCCGCCCCGACTTCCAAAACCGCTCCTCGAATGAACGGGCGCAGGCGGGAAATCCAATAGCTTTTCCAACGGGTCGCCTGGGCAAACAACGCCAGTTCCTGGCCCAAATAGGAGTGGTCATTCATGGGGCAACCGGGCCGGGCGCAGGTATTCGATGAAATATTTGTAATCGCGGACCGGCAGGAAATCGAGGCTGTTGCGTTGTGACATCAAATTCAGTACCAGGGAAAAACAACCCAAAGTCACCAACAGCAGGATCATCAATGCTCCCCAGCCATAAAGCGCCCAGCTGGGCGATGTCAAAAGCAAGCCACCACACAGGCAGGCCAGCGAAAAAACCAGCATCAGCAGACGCACGCCCACGATATCACAAAACACGGATATCGCGTGCAGCCCATGCATGATCAGCGAAAAATAATTCATCTGCGACCGGCCATCCAGCCGCTGACCGCGGCGGGTGGGAATCATTTCAAAAGGCAGCCGGGAATGGAAGATGGCCGCGGCGTAATGGTTCCACATGGCCGGCTGGGTGGCCAGGGCGGGCAGGAAACAGGCGGGGACAATGCTGAAATTGCCGACCCGCACCCGGATGCCGGTCAAAAGCCAATGGCTGATTTGGAAACACCGGTATAGGACGCAGAACAGCCACGACTCGCTCCGCCGGGTCCGCTCCGCAAACACAATGCGGGGCGCAACTAATTCCCGAAAACGCTGAACCAATCGCACCGCATCCTCCGGGCGGTCTTCCCCATCGGCATCCATCACCAGCATGGCGTCGCAGGGGATTTGCTCATGCACCAGGGCGGCGCCCAGGGCGATCGCCCGCTGATGCCCCACGTTTCGCCTCAGGCGCAGCACCTCGATCCCGCAACCGGGCGCCACCGCCTTGAGTTGCAGCTCATCCCACAGCGGCACGGGCGATCCGTCATCCACCATGACGATCCGGAGTTGGATGCCCAGCGGCTTGAATTGAGGCAGCAGGGCTTCCAGCAAACGCGCCGCGGAAACGGCGTCCCGGTAAACCGGCATCACGATCACCAACCGGAACTGAGTCAATGCGCCTTGATCCATCGTCGAGAAATTATGCATATTTTTGAGGCTGCTTCAAGGATTTGCCATCCGGCATTTGTTTCCCGCAAACACGCTGGTGCCATTTGGTTCTGACCTTGCTTGAGCTAAGTAACGCAAGGTCTGCTCCGAATCACCTCCTTTTCTGCTGCGCGGACGACACCTTGACTGATAATAGTCAAATGATTATGCTGCCGGTTGAATGGCGGCGATGCTTGTAAGTCATAATTCATTTTCCGGGAGATGTATCCAGGCTGGCCTGGGGATGAAAGGCGCAACCTGATGGCCCTCCGGCAAACCGGGTTCCCATGGCCGAACGGCCGCCAATTTGCGGTGACCTTGGCCATTCTCATTGGGATTGCATTTCCGGCAGTAGCTCTGGGGTGGCACTCCTTTGTGTTCCGGGATTTTGGCCTTTTCGGCTATCCATTTGCCTTTTTCCACAAGGCGTGTTTCTGGCGTGGGGAACTCCCCTTGTGGAATCCTTACAATAACTGCGGCATTCCCCACCTGGCGCAATGGAACACCCTGGTCCTTTATCCAGGCTCCTTGATCTACCTGGTTTTGCCCCTGCCATGGTCGCTGGGGGTGTTTGAATTGACCCACTTATGGCTGGGAGGAATGGGCGCTTTTTTCCTGGCCCGGCACTTATCCCAAAGCCCCCTGGCGGGCGGCCTGGCGGGAGTGGCTTACGCCTGCAGCGGGCTTTCAGCCAGTTGCCTGATATGGCCCCATTACGAGGCGGCCCTGGCATGGATGCCCTGGATTCTTTACAGCCTGCGGCGGGCCTGGGCTGGCGAAAACCGTTTTCTACTGGCGGCCATGGTCTGCGGCTCATTCCAGATGATGACCGGCGCGCCTGAATTGATTTTGGCCAGCTGGGGGATCAGCCTTGGTTTTGGCCTGGGATTATGGATGGATAAACAAATCTGTTTTGCCGGCCTGGCCTGGCGCAGTTTGCTGGTGGTTTGCTCGGTGGCGGGCTTGTCCGCCATGCAAATCCTCCCTTTCCTCGATTTATTACAAGCCTCCGTGCGCGATAGCCAGTTCGCCAATAATAAGTGGGCCATGCCGGCCACTGGCTGGGCCAATTTCTTCGTGCCCATGGCTTTTACGCAGGCCGGCACCAATGGAATTCGATTCCCAACCGGCCAGGATTTCGTTCCTTCCTATTACTTGGGCATCGGCACGTGCGTACTGGCCCTCACAGCGTTGATCCGAACCAAGCGGAACTGTGTCCGCCTGCCAGGACTTTTCGCTGCCTTGGCCGTGGTGATGGCGCTCGGTGATCACGGATTTTTGCATCCCATCCTCAAAAAGTTGCTGCCCTGGCTGGGGGTATCCCGCTACCCGGTGAAGTATCTGTTTTTCACCTTGTTTGCCATGCCGATTCTCGTTGCGGAAGCCATCCACCTCCTGGGCGAAACACCGGATAAAGCCAAAAGGTGCTTGTGGACGGTGGGAGCCGGGATTTTCTGTGTGGTCATAGGGGTCACCTGGTTTGCTTTTCGTTATCCCCAGTTGGGTTCATCGATGGATGATTTTCAGGCCACTTTTCGGAGTGCCCTGCAAAGCCTCCTCTGGCTGTCGGCTTTCCTGGCCTGCCTGGCCTGGCTTTTCAGCCGTGTCCCTGCCATTGATGCCGTCCACCGCCGGTCTTCGCCCACCGCCTGCATCCTGGTGGGCCTGGATCTGCTGACCCACGCGCCCAATATCAACCCCACCATTCCGAGCGATACGTTCCTGCCGGGCTTGATCAGGCAAAATCCACCGCCGAAACTGGGAGAATCCCGGGGAATGCAAAGCGCCCATGCCTTTGTCCTGCTTTACCAGGCTTGCCTTCCCAATCCGCTGACCAATTTCCTCAGCAACCGGCTGGCGATGCAGGGGAATCTGAACCTGCTGGAGGATTTGCCCAAAGTAAATGGCTTCTACGCTTTGAATTTGCGGGAATACGAGGGCATTCACAACCTCCTTTATTCGGAAAACAGCCCGGAATGGCCGCAGCTGCAAAAATTCCTCTCGGCCAGCCAGATCACAAAACCGGGGACTTTGTTTGAATGGATCCCCAACACGAATTTTTCGCCCCTTATAACCTGCGGCCAGCGGCCGGTATTCACCGACTCCAATCCGGTGCAGGATCTAACCAACTCGGGCCTGGATTTGAGCCGCCTCGTGCTGCTGCCAAAAAGCGCCAAAAATTTCATCCAGGCTACGAACCCGGCTGGTGGTAAAATTGTGACCAGCACGTTCAAAGCTCACCGGATCACCGCGGAAACCGAGGCCGATCAGCCAGCCTGGGTCGTGATTTCGCAAATTTTTCATCGGAATTGGCAGGCCTATGTTGATGGCCAGCCGGTGCCGCTTTGGCGGGCCAACCATGCCTTCCAGGCCTTGGAAGTGCCGGGAGGCCGGCATCAGGTTGTGCTGCAATACGAAGATGGCAGCTTCCGCCTCGGCCTGGTCATCAGCTTGGGCACCGGGCTCCTCCTGGTTTTACCAATGGCCTATAAACCCTTGCGCAACCGATGGCTGGACCGCCAAGGTGGAGGTCCGGTGGCAGCGGTCGTTTGAGTGTCCTTTAACCATGTCCCTGCCCTAGGCTCAAGGGTGCAGGCTGCATCTTTTTAGGCCAGATCTTCGCCGTCCGCCAATGATCCCGATCAGCTCCGCCCCCCCACCATTCCCTTCTGGTCTTACACAAAAATCTGCGTCCCAATCATTTCCCTCCCCAAGCCGGGGAAACGCTTTGGTGGCCCGCCCCCAAAAACCCTAATGCGGCCAAAAACGACCTGGCCACCTGCCCAAAACCGCTTGCGTGGCAACGAAAATTCATCATTGCACCGGCGGCGGCAATCGTATACATTACGGCGAATTTTCCGGCTAACGGCATGGTATCCGGGGAGATCCCGGAGTTCGGCGGGTGGTTGGGCCCGTTTCATGAAACACCGTTAGCCGGTTAACTTTTGATTTCGACGCGGCCCAGGATGGAAATAATCAAAAATTTTCAGAATTCTTTTTCCGCCTCAGCCAGCCCGGCTAAAAAAGCGCTCGGTGCCTGGGCCGGCCGGCCTGTTGGGCGGCGGTTTGCGGCTTGTGTTCACCAGCATTAAAGCTAGAATCCCACCAAGCTTTCCAGGTTGCGGCCAAGCTTTCGTGACGGGACGGTGCCGTTTCGACACCCAAGGCTGCCGCACCACAACAAAAATTAATAACAGGCAGGATACGCGATGAATAATCCAATTTGGATCATGACCTCGGCTTTGAAGAGCTTGAAATTAGATCAAGTCATCAAAGTGGCCAGGCAAATCAACGCTCAAGGCATGGAATTGTGCGTTTTCCGCCGGGATGGCACCCGCCGGGACCACGTGGCCACCCACCTGGATTATGAGCAATTTGGCCTGGAGGATGCCCAGCGGCTCCTGGCGCAATGCCAGGCCGAGGGCCTGGGGTTTTCCCTGGGGGCTTACGACAACCTCATCGGGGGCGATCCGGCGGAACGCCTCAGGAATCAAAACCACATCCTGAAACTGATCCGCATGGCCCACCTGCTGGGCGGCCGGGAAAACAACGTGCACGTGGGCACCTTTGTGGGCTATAATTACGAGCTGGGCATCCAGGATAACGGCTTCCAAAAAAACCTGGATGAGTATGCCCGGATTTTCAAGCCCATCATCAAGTATGCCGAAGACCTGGGGGTGGTGGTGATTTACGAGAATTGCCCCATGGAAGGCTGGCGCCCGGCCTCCTCCACCAGCACCTACAATAATTTGCCGGGAACCCTGGCGGCGCGCAAATTGATGTACGCACTCATCCCCAGCCGGGCGCATGGGGAAACCTACGATCCTTCGCACGATGTGTGGCAGAACATCAATCCGGTGGATGTGATCCAGGCCAGTGACCTGTCCCGCATTCACCGGGTGCACGTTAAAGGCACCCGCAACTTGAACAACGCGGCGCGCATCCATTGGGGCGGCTTATACCCCATGCAACTGGTGGACGCCGAGCTGGCCCGGCGGGCGGGCGTGCCCGTTCCGGCCCACGAGTGGGACCGCCACCACTACGCGCCGATGCTGCCGGGTTTTGGCGGCTGCGACAGCATGGATTGGAAGGCGTTCCTGGAGGTGCTGATGGAGCGCGGCTTCAGCGGGCCGTTCGTGATCGAAAACGAAGGCTATAATTCGGCCCATACCGGCAACCTGGGCGCCACGGTCCAAGGCTTCCAAACCGCCGTGCTCTGCCTGGCGCCGATCGTCTGGCCGCTGGCGGAAGGTGCCGGCTACCAATACAACCGCTCCCCCAGCCAGCCGCTCAAACCGGCCGCCACCCGGGACGTGCCGGTGGTCACCATGGATCAACTCGGCTAGCGCCAGCAGGGCCCTGGCTGGCCGGCGGTTTGCCGGGGATTATCCGGCTGGTTTGGCAGCCAGGACACAGCGGAATCCCAGGCCGTTGTCAAAATGCTCGGGGGGACTGAACCGGCGGTAAGCCAGGCGGCAGCCTTTGCCGGCGCTGCTGGCCCAAAATCCCCCGCGCGCCACCCGCTGCGCGCCGCCAGCCGGGCCTCGGGGATTGACCTGTGATGTGCCCCCATAAGCCTCCTCGGCATCCCAGCACCATTCCCAGACGTTGCCGGCCATATCCTGCAGCCCATAGCCGTTGGGCGGAAAAGTGCCCACCGGGCTGGTATAGGGAAATCCTCCGGCTTGCCAGCCCGGATGATACCCCCGGCCGGCGCTGAGATCAAAACTGTAGCCGCCATCACTGTAATAATTGGCCTGCTGGTGACTGATGATATTGCCCCAGGGAAACCGCTGGCCGCTCAAGCCGCCCCGCGCCGCCTTCTCCCACTCCGCCTCCGTGGGCAGCCGATAGCCACCCTGCCAATCCACATAAAGGTCCGGCATATCCACCCGTCCGTCGCGGTACACTTTCGTCCGGCCCGCATCGAGGTAATAAGCCGGGCTGCGGTGCTCCCTTTCGCTGCGGGCATTGCACCATTTCAGGGCGTCGTGCCAACTCACCGAATGGACCGGATGGCTGGCCGCTTTGCCGGATCCGGGATGGTCGAAGCTGAATCCGTGGGCAACCGCCCACAGCCAGACCTCATCCCATAACCCTTTTGGCACCTCGGTGCGGTCGATGCACAGAGCCTCCACAAAAACCAAATGCACCGGCCTTTCAGCAGCGTCGCCTTCACCGAAGCCATCCCCCATGGTAAACCACCCCGCCGGGATCTGAACCATGCCCGCCGGGGTTGGCCGGTATCTCGCCGAGGTCCCCATCCTGAAAAACGCCCGGCTGCTGGGGCCGTAAATCCGCGGGAGCTTTAATTCCACCAGACCGGCGTCACCGGCCGCCATGCCAATCTGCTCCCAGGCGGCCAGGTCCGGTGAGGCATAAATTAAATAATTGGTTCCCGGCTGAATTTCGAAGCTCAGGGTCACGGAAGATGGATCCACCCGGATGGCGGAAATCTGGGGCCCCGGGGCAACCGTCAACACCGCCCTGGCACTGCTGGTGGAGCCAGCGGAATTGTTGACGGCCAGCTGGTAAACGCCGGCATCAACCAGCCGTGCAGCCTGGATCACCAGCACCATATTGGTGGCGCCGGAGAGCGGCAGCCCGTTGAAATACCACTGGCAGGCCAGCGGCTGCCCACCGCTTGCCTCGGCCCCAAAAAACACCGGCGCCCCCACTCCCACCAGCCGGCTTTGGGGCTGCCCCGTGATGACCGGCGCCAGGGGTGGTTCCCCGCCGGCCGCCGTGGTCCAAGGCAGAACACCGCCGTATAACCAAACAGCGCTGAAGGCGGCAAAAACGACTCGCTCAAACAGGTTCATATGGCCACCACTTATTAATACGTGGTGTTAAGATCACAATACCAACGAATTAAGCGAATGCCTATGGTAAATACAAGCGGCACGGAACCATCAGAACGGCTCCCATGCCACCAACCTCCAGCGCTGAACGCCCCACCACCTTACCTGGCTTTAACGCGGTAAAACCACTCGGTTCCGCTCATGCAATCGCACGCCAACTGGATGGCCATCGGGTTCTGATCGGCCACCACCGTGCCAGCCTCCCGCCAGACGATCCAGTCAGAGGTCGCCTCCACGGCGTAAGCATTTCCGGGAACAGCCTTAAAGTTGATTCCCACATAGGGATTGGAAATAGCGGATTCGGTGGACATAAAAGGACTCTTCAACCGCTAACACCGCCGCCTCAGTTTCGACTTTCACCTCCTACTGGTCATTATCAAGGATTACCTGGTAAGCGCCGGCATCCGGCAGTTGGACCGATTTTATCTCCAGCGGGGCCTTGTGGAGGTTTGGAGCCTCGGCAATTTCGGGTGGCACTGCGTCTGGATTCCACCCCCCCCGTTTCCTGCACCCAGCGCACCCGGCCCTTGATTTCGGCGCCATCGCAAGGGGATTCCGGGCCGCCCAACCAAGCCCGCAATATTAATACCGCCAGGGCGCCATCCTCCACGCCGGGCACCATGTCAATCCCCGCATCAAAGTAACCATGCTCCGCCCCGGTGCCCGCCCATATTTGATGCTGTTTACGGTTTTTTCCGAAAATCGTTTCAAGAATATTTGATCTATTTTTCGGCCATGGTGAAAGCTTCGCATTATCAACCATTGGGAAGCGCATCCCCAAAAGGCGCCAGGAGTTTATTGGCGTGGCGCTGCCCCCAGCCAGTTGCGGCCAGCCAGTTGCGGCTTGCACAATCCTGGTCGGAGCCGGATGATCCCCAGCCATATGCAAGAGACGGAATTGAATCGATTTGACGCGTTGGCGGCGGAGTGGGATGCCAATCCCACCCGGGTTGAGTTAGCCGGGGCAGTGGCCGCGGCGATCCTCACGCACTCACGCCCGGAGCGATCCGCCCGGGTGCTGGATTACGGGGCTGGCACCGGGCTGGTGTCGTTGCAGTTGAGCCGGCACGCGTCGGAAGTGGTGGCGGTGGACAGCTCGCGGGAGATGTTGCGCGGGTTGGAAAGCAAACTGGCGGCTTCCGGCATCCCCAACGTAAAAACCTGCGCGGCGGATTTCGAGCGCGAGCCGGCCAGCCTGGGGATGTTTGACCTGGTAGTCAGCTCCATGACCCTGCACCATGTCCGGGCGCCGAGGCCGCTGCTGGGGCGGTTCCAGCAAATCCTGCGGCCGGGTGGCCGACTGGCCCTCGCCGACCTCGACACCGAGGAAGGATTTTTCCACGGCCGCCCGGAGGACGCTTTCCACCGCGGTTTCGCCCGCGAGGAAGTGGGCCAATGGCTGGCGGAGGCCGGTTTTGGCAACATCAGCTTCCATACCGCGCACCGGCTGACCAAAAAAGGATCCGACGATCGCGAGCGGGAATACACGGTATTCCTGGCGGTAGCCGAGCGTCTGTGAATCCCTTCCTGGAAATCCGCGGCGTCCGGTTCAGCCCGCCCCTTTTCTGCGCGCCGATGGCCGGCTTGACGCACAGCGCGTTCCGCCGGCTGCTGTCCGACTTTGGGGGCTATGGGGCAGTCTTTACTGAAATGCTTTCGGGCACCTGGCTGCTGAATGAAAACCTGCGAACCTCTCCGGCGGTCAAGCGCCGCCCCCAGGAGGGCCTGGTCATTTACCAACTCATGATCAGCGATCCCGCCCAGGTGCCCGCGGTGGCGGGCCAATTAGCCCGGATCAGCCCCTGCGGCATCGACCTCAACTGCGCCTGCCCGGCTCCGCATATCCGTGCCGCCGGGGCCGGCTCCGAGTTGTTTGAAGACCGGGACCGCCTGGCGGCCATCCTGACCGCCCTGCGGGAGCGGTTCACCGGCCCGCTGACAGCGAAAATCCGCCTGGGCAAGCCGCAGGACAACTGGCAGACGCCGCTGCGGGACCGGCTGCGGCTGTTCGAGGATTGCGGCCTGGATGCAGTGACCGTGCATCCCCGGTTCACCAGTGAAAAATTGCGGCGGCGGGCGCGGCACGAACTGCTGGGGGAGCTGGCCTCCTGGACCCGGCTGCCGCTGATCGCCAGCGGGGACATCCTCGGGCCGCAGACGATCCACGCCCGGGCGCACCATTTCGACGCCGTGGCGGGCCTCATGCTGGGGCGGATGGCGGTGGTGCAGCCGTGGCTATTCGCTGCCTGGGAAGGCCGGAAGCCGGCGGTGGATTACCTGGAAATCTGGCTGCGGTACTGCCAATACGCCGCCGAGGATTTCGAGCCGCAGTACGTCCTGGGCCGGGTTCGGGCTTTCACGGCGTATTACGCCCGCAACTTCATGTTCGGCCACACTTTGTTTTCCGCCGCCCAGTCCGCCCGGGATCTGGCCACTTTGCGGGAGCAGGCCACCGAATTCCTGGGCAACTCCCCCGCCCCAGTCTCCACGCCCTGCATCGATTCGCTGGCGTAAGGAGCCGTCAGGAAATAACCCGCACCGGAATGGCGCCGGAATTTTGGGGGCGGGCAAGGCGCAGATCCCTGGAGGACGATAACGAGCGCGCCACACCATCAACCGCCAAAAGAACCAGCCGGATGGCCAAGTTTATTTCCGGACCGGTCCTCCCCTCCCAAAGGCCACCGGGAACGGCAACCGCAATTCGCGGTTTCCAAATCCGGGAAACCCCTATAGGCTCGGGGCATGAGATCGCGGATCAAATCGGATGCATTGTTTAAAGAAGCGTTGAATTACCTGCCGGGCGGGGTGAACTCGCCGGTGCGGGCTTTCCGGGCCGTGGGGGGGCAGCCATTTTTTGTGAACCGGGCCAAGGGCGCCCGGGTCTGGGATGTGGATGGCAACGAATACATCGATTATGTGGGCACCTGGGGCCCCGCCATCCTGGGACACGCCTACCCGAAAATTATTGAGGCAGTTCAGAAAACCGCCGAGGCGGGCACCAGCTTTGGCATCCCCAATCCTTTGGAAGTGACCATGGCAAAGCTGATCTGCGCCACGGTGCCGAGCGTGAAAAAGGTCCGCATGTGCAACTCCGGCACCGAGGCGACCATGTCCGCCATCCGGCTGGCCCGGGGCTTCACCCACCGGGACAAGATCATCAAATTTGAGGGGTGCTATCACGGGCATGTGGATTCCTTGCTCGTGAAGGCGGGCTCGGGCGCGCTGACCTTTGGCCATCCGGACAGCGCCGGCGTGCCGGCGGCCTTCACCCAGCACACCATCGTCCTGCCGTTCAACGACTTGGATGCGGTCCAGCAGGCTCTGGCTGCCAATCCCGGCCAAGTGGCCGGCATCATCCTGGAGCCGGTGCCGGGCAATTCAGGAGTTTTCGCCCCCCTGCCCGGATACCTGGAAGGCCTGCGCCAGCTTACCTCGGAGGCCGGCGCCCTGTTGATTTTCGATGAGGTCATGACCGGTTTCCGCCTGGCGCGCGGGGGCGCCCAGGAGCGGTATGGCATCACCCCGGATTTGAGCTGCTTCGGCAAAATCATCGGCGGCGGCCTGCCGGTGGGGGCCTTTGGCGGCCGCACGGACATCATGGATTGCCTGGCGCCCCTGGGGCCAGTTTACCAGGCAGGCACTTTGAGCGGCAACCCACTCGCCATGGCGGCCGGGATCACGGCGCTGGAGGAGCTGGGGAAAAACGATGCCTACGCCCGCCTGGAGGCGCTGGGCGCCCGGCTGGAGCACGGCCTGCGCGAAGCGGCACGGAGCGCCGGGTTGCCTTCCCGGGTGAACCGGGTAGGCTCCATGTTTTGCGCCTATTTCACCGACCAGCCGGTGAACAACCTGGCGGACGCCATGAAGAGCGATCGGGAGCGGTTTGCCCGCTTTTTCCGCGGGATGCTGGAGGAAGGCATCTACCTGGCGCCCTCCCAGTTCGAGGCCGGTTTCCTCTCGCTGGCACACACGCCGGAAGATGTGGACCGCACAGTGGCGGCCACCGCGAAAGTCCTGCAAACACTGAAGTAATTGCCACGGCATCACCCCCCACGGCGGAGGAAGGAAAAATAAGACTATGCGAATCCTGGCTATCGACCACGGCACGAAACGGATGGGCATTGCCATCAGCGATGAGCTGAAAATGATCGCCCAGCCGCTGGAATTCATCCCGGCGGATCCGTTTGACCAATTCCTGGCCCGGCTGAAGGCCATCCTCCGGGAAAAGGAGGTGGAACTGATCCTGGTGGGCATGCCCCGGAATATGGACGGCAGCTATGGCCCGGCGGCGCAGAAGGTGCGGGAGTTTGTGGCGGTGCTGAACGAGGCCATCGGCATGCCCATCAAAACCTGGGATGAGCGGCTCACCTCGGCCCAGGCCGGGCGCCTGCTGGTGGCGGCGGATGTGCGGCGGGACAAGCGCAAGGAAAAGGTGGATAAAATGGCGGCCGCCATCCTGCTGCAAAGCTACCTGGACGGCTTGAGCGGGGGCGATGGCTTCAGCCTGGGGCCCCGGTAGCGCGGCCGCGGGCAGGGCTTGCGCGGCATGAGCAGCGTCAAATACAAACTGACGATCGCCTACGACGGCGGCAATTACGTCGGCTGGCAGACCCAGAAATCCGGGCCGGGGGTGCAGCAGAAGATCGAGGAGGCCCTCGGCCGGCTGTTCCCCACCCCCCTGGTGCTGCACAGCTCCAGCCGCACCGATACCGGCGTGCATGCCATTGGCATGGTGGCGCATGTGGAGATCCCCGCCGCCGAACTGAGGATGACGGACCATAAATTGAGCCTGGCCATCAATGCCCACCTCCCCCCGGACATCCGCATTTTCAAGGCCCAGCGCTGCCCCGCGGATTTCCACGCCCGGTTCCAAGCCACCGGCAAGCAATACCGCTACTTCGTGTGGAACCATGGACCCCATCATCCGCTGCTGCTCCGGCAAAGCTGGCACGTGCCCCAACCGCTGGCGATCCAGCCGATGCGGGAAGCCGCCCGCACTTTGTTGGGACGCCATGATTTCCGCGCTTTCGCCGCGAACCGGAACTGGCCTTTCCATACCACCGTGCGCACCCTCCGCCGGCTCGATATCCGGCGGCAGGGGCCGCTGCTGACTTTTGTCATTGAAGGGGATGGCTTCTTATACCGGATGTGCCGCGGCCTGGTGGGCACTTTGGTCCAGACCGGGATGGGCCGCTTTGAGCCGGCCGAAATCCCGAAAATGCTGGCCAGCCGGGATCGCCGCCTGGCGGGGATGAGCGCCCCGGCGCATGGCTTGGTCCTGTGGAAGGTTTTTTATGGCCCCACGGGCGCGGCGGAGGTCCCAGCCGGGGATTTGGACGAGTAGCCGGGTGGGCGGCAGTGCTGGCCTGCCCCCCCCGGAGATCTGTCCGCACCGGTTCAACTGTTTCCTACCCGGCGCCATTTGCACCTGGCGAGCGGGTATAAAGGCCTTTTGCCCCCCTTGCACCCTCAGCCCGCTTGACGATGCAGCGGTTTATTGATTTACTTAGGGGTCGTTGAATCCATCTTTTTTGGATTATGAATTTTTCATCCAACTGGGGCACCAAGAACTCGGGAGCAATTTCTCAGGGCGGAGAAGGAAGCCGTGCTTTGTCATGCCAGAATCCCCTTCCAGCGGCACCCGGGAAGCCTGTGAGCCCGGCGCACATTTCATGAACAATCCCCCTTCCACCATCGGCACAGCCAATATCCTCGCGGTGGATAATGATGTCGATTTCCTTGAGGTCTGCCGTTGGACGATGGAAGACATGGGGTGCCCGATTTTTTTCGCCACCTCCGGCGAAGAAGCACTTCAGAGGTTGGAAGAACGCGAATATGCGGTGATTCTGCTGGACATCGCCATGGATGACATGGACGGTTTTGAAATCGCCACCCATATCCGCAACAATCCGAACACCCGCCACGTGCCCATTCTGTTCATCAGCGGCATAGTGAAAACCGAAAAAGCGGTCATCCATGGCTACGAAATCGGAGCAGTGGATTACTTGTTCAAACCGTTCCAAACCGAGGCCTTGCGCGCCAAGGTGCTGTTTTTCCTGGATCTCTACCGCAAGAACAAAGCCATCGAGAACCAAAATGCCCAGTTGCTTCAGACCAAGCAAAACCTGGAACAGGAAATCACGCAGCGCAAACGCGCCGAGTCCGCCCTGCAGGAAGCGCACGATCTGCTGGAAAAGCGGGTGGAACAGCGGACGCAGCAGCTGATTGAAGCCAACCAACTCCTGGCCGCCAGCGAGCAAAAATACCGGGTCTTGTTTGAATCCACCCCCGCCGGCATCGCCATTTGCGACACCCAAGGCTGGGTGCTGACGTGCAACCCGGCCTGGCGGCAAATGCTACAGTGCCAGTCCACACCCGGCGAAAACGCCACTTTGGAACCCGATCGGAAAATCCTGCACCAACTCCTGGCCACCGCCACTGAATTCGGCGTGGTGCGCGACCGGGAGATCGTGCTGAACAGCCCGGACACCCAGGAGATTAAATTCGCGCTGATGAACGTCAACCCGGTCCAGGTCGGCGATCTCTCCCTGTTCATGGTTACCGCCCGCGATATCACCCAGCGCAAGCAAACCCTGGCGGAACGGGACCGCCTGATCCAGGAATTGCAGGATGCCCTGGCCAAGGTGAAAACGCTCAGCGGCCTGCTCCCCATCTGCGCCTGCTGCAAAAAAATCCGGGACGACTCCGGGTATTGGACCCAGATCGAGCTGTTCATCCAGAAGCATTCCGACGCGCTCTTCACCCATGGTCTGTGCCCGGAATGCACGCACAGCCTCTATCCGGGACTTTGTCCCCGGCCCGAAGCGGAGTGATCGGCGCGGCGCCCGCCGCCACGCCCAGTCCAACGGGGAAATCCGCGCCAGGCTGGCCGGTTCTTGGTCACCCTCCCGTCTTTTCCCCTCCCAACGTTTTTTTAAAATATTTTTGTCCACCCCGGCCGTTTCCAACGACACAATAGCGACAGGCTATGAGTGCGGGCGACCATATTTTGATCAGTGCCGCCCTCCGGGGCGACCTGGGGGCGGCAACCGGGCTGGTGGACCAATATTACCAGCCGATCTATGGCTTCCTCCGGCGCCTCTGCGGCAACGAAACCGAGGCCTCCGACCTGACTCAAAAGACATTCTCCCGCCTTTGGAAGGCGCTGCCTGGATTTGCGGGGAAATCCACCTTCACATCCTGGCTGCACGGCATCGCCCACCATGTTTACCTGGACTGGCTGCGTGGCAATGGCCACACCGAAGCGCGCCCGGACCATTGGTGGGAGGAGCGGCCCGATGGCCGGCCCGGCCCGGACCGCCAGGCTTTGGAAGCCGATCTGAATGCCACGCTGTACGCCGCGGTGGAAACCCTGGAAGCAGACCTGCGCGAAACGGTGCATTTGCACTATTACCAAGGGCTTACGCTCGAGGAAACAGCCCAAGCCCTGAACCTGGCCACCAGCACGGTGAAATACCGGTTGCGCAACGCCATCCAGGCGCTGCAAGGCCGGATGCTGGAGCCACCGAACCGCCTGAACGCACAACCCTGAACCGGCCATGAATGCTCCTGACCACAACCTTGAGAGCCGTCTGCGACGGGCCCCTTCACCGCCCCCACCGGCCGGCCTGAGAACCCAGCTTATGAGCCAAATTGTACTGCCCCAACCTGGTCCACAACCCTCCCGGCCAGGCGTATCAACCCAATCCTGGTGGAAACGCTGGTGGCCAGCCTTGGCGGCCACGGGCGCCTCGGTCTTCTGCCTGGCCGTGCTGGCCAGCCAGCAGGCCCAATTGCGCCAACTCGAGCAGGAGGTGGAATCCCTCCAGCGGGAGCTCCAGGCGGGTCCCCGGCCCAACCAGGCAGAGAATCCTGCCCCCAGCACGCCGGTCCCCGATGGCGCCGCTGAACTCGCCAGCCTGCAGGCTGAGGCGCAAAAGCTGGCAGCGGAAATCCGCGGACTGGAGGCCGTAAAAGCTCAAAACCAGCAGCTGAAAGCCGAGGCCGCCCGCCAGCAAAACACCCTGGACCCGGAGGAAGTGCAGGCCATGCAGCAAGCCAAAGATCGCGCCGGCCGGATCCAGTGTGTGAACAACCTGAAAAACCTGGGCCTGGCCGCCCGCATTTGGGCCACCGACAACCAGGACGTGAATCCCCCGAATATTGAGGCCATGATGCGGGAGATTGCTTCCCCTTCACTTTTGACCTGCCCCGGGGACCCAGCGCGCAAACCAGCCAAAACCTGGTCCGAATACACCCCCGCGAACCTGAGCTACGAATACCTGGCCGCTTCCGCTCCCACCACCGAGCCTAACCGGGTGCTGTTCCGCTGCCCGGTGCATCAAAACGTCACCCTGGTGGACGGCAGTGTCCAGCAGTTGTCCGCGGCCAGGGTCACCCGCGATCTGGTCCAGCAGGATGGCAAACTTTACCTGGGGCCACCGCCTCCAGCCACCCCCGCCACCACAGCCGCGCCCGGCACCGGCATGTCCGAAGAAATGATGAAGCGTTACGGGCTCACGGTTTCGCCGCCCGCCAATGGCGCCCCGCCGAATCCGGCGGCGCCCGCTCCCACTTACCAGATGTCGCCCGCGCTGAGGAAACGCTACGGACTGTTGCCCAACACCAATCCTCCGGCCAATCCCAATCCATGAATCCGCGATCCTTCATCAATGGGGTGCTGGTGCTGGCCAGCCTGGGTTTGATCTCCACCACGGTATTGCGGGCCCGCCAAATGGCCCGCTTGAAGGCGGAAGCCTTCCAAATCGGCGCCGAAATGAGCGCGCAGGCCGCCCCTGTCCCCGCCGTGGCCAGCCCGGGAGCCGCCGCTGAATCCGGGCAGCGCTCGGAGGCGGACCTCCTGGAATTGATGCGCCTGCGCAACGAGGTGGCGCAAATGCGCCAACGACAGCGGGAGTTGGCCAATGCCCAGGCCGAGAACAACGCCCTGCGCCAGCGCGTGGCGGCGGCGCCCGCCAACGCCTCAGCCGTAGCCCTGCCGGCGGGCTACATCCGCCGCAAGGACGCCCAACTGGCGGGATACCAGACCCCCGAAGCCGCCCTGCAATCGCTCATTTGGGCCATCGCCAATAAGAACACCAATACCCTGTTCCAAGTCCTGGATCGGGAAGGGGCCGGCAACCTGCTCGAGGATCTCCAACGCAAAGGCCCGGATGAATTTTGGAAGGAAGTTTCCATCATTCCGGGCTTCCGGATTATCGGCAACCGGGCGAATACCGAGACCACCTCGGAACTGACGGTGGAGTTCGCCCCGGGCGACGAGCAAAAGATCACCGCCGTGAAAAACGGCGAGGAATGGAAGCTGATCTTGCATTGACCGCCCAGGCCCGCCGGCCAAAGCGCCCGCCCGGCGGGCCCATTCCAGGCGCGGTGGTTTAATGCTGACACGCCCGGATCAAGCGTTAATATTACGCTCATGATCCAGCATTACCATGGGCGCGCAGACCACCAACGAACAGCCAAAGCCTGGGCGGGGGCCACCTGCCTGCTGCTCCTCTGCCTGGCTCCGGCCAACCGGGCCGCCGACCCTGCCTTCTACCAGCGGAAGGCAACCTGGCAGGAATCCATGGTGGCCTCCGTGGAAGCCATCCGCCAACTGAACCTGGAGGAGCCGTTCGCGCCCTGGGAAAGCCCCACCTTGAGGGGCGGCGAGCCGGCCCGGAAGGTTTCGGTGGAGTTGAATGGGGCGCGGGAATTGCACCTGATGGTCACCGGCTGCCCCAACCCGAAGTGGGGTGTGGCCGATTGGGCGGACGCCCGGCTCCTCACCCCGGACGGACGCGCCGTCCCGCTCACCACCGCCAGCGCGGAGGGATCGGGCGGCACGAATGTGCCATTCCGGGTGCTGAAAGGGCGGTTCGACCTCAATATCACCCTGCATTCCGGGCTTTACGAGCCGTTGCGCATCGCCGGTCAGCACTATCCACTGGGCATCCACGTGCAGGCGGATAGCGAAATCCTCGTACCGCTGGAGCCGGGACGCTACGCGCGGTTCGAGGCCTCGGTAGGCATCGACCAATGGGCGAAGACCAACGGCCACGTACGGTTTTCCGTGCTGGGCCGGCGCTCCGCCGCCCGCCGGCAACTGTGGGACCTGGTGGCCCGTGACTTCCCCCACGCCCTGCCCCGCCGCCAGATGCGCTGGGAGCAGGAGGACCGCATTTGGGAGGCCGAATGGCAGGACGCAGCCGGGCTGGCGCAGCGCTACGCCCGGGCGGCGGCCCGGGTCCCCGCCCTGGGGGCAGCCGCGGCGGCGGCCACGAACCTCCCCGGCGCCGGGGAGCTGAGCGCAGTGCGCGCGCTGTATTACCGGGCCTGCGAGCTGGCCGATGCCCGCCGGGAGCTGGCGGAGTTCAACGTGGAATCCGTGCGCCTGGCCTTGGAAGACCTGCGGGATTCGTTCGGGGCACGCTACCCGCAGGGCGCGAACT